>NYZA01000193.1 GCA_002686955.1 Gemmatimonadota bacterium | reverse complement strand
AGCGGCACCCACGTATCACGAACTGTATCAAGCAGACGAGTTCGGAACTGACGTGCATGTCAGGTGACACAGCCACGCCCCAATTGTGGCCACCACCCACTACATCTAGTGCCGTGTTGCGTCAACCGGATAAGCAGGAACCCGCATTGCGGGGTGATTCTCGCATCCAGAGTCGATTCAGTAGTTTCATTTGGAGCTTCGAGTGCGGTTATATTCGATCGGGAAAACTGGACAGGCAACCGTATCGCTTCCCACGGGGGGACCTCGACCATGGGCATAATCAGGCGTTCCACGCCCATCGCCACGCTCGCAATCGCAATCCTCGCCGGCTCCGCCGCCGCTCACCACCCCCATGATCCGATCGACGCCTTCGCGCTGAACCCTCTTTATCCCGAAATCCCGCTGATGCTCCTGGCGTCCGACGGATCGTACAACGTCATGCTGCGCAGCAGCGATCACGCCCGCACTTGGCAAGAGGCCCGACAGGGCCTGGTCGGCCGAGCAGCGACGGCCTTCTCCTTTGCGCCCGATTGGCCCGACACCCCGTATATCTATGCGATAACCGGAATTGGGGGCCTTCAGGTCTCTTGGAATGGTGGGCGATCCTGGAGCGTCCCCTTCGAAGATCACGCGAAGCTCCAGTTTCTCGAAGTCGCATCCGAGCCGGTGCGCGGTCGCTCGGTCTTCTACGCCGGACAGGACACCCTCTTCGCGGCCGACCCGGTTCTGCCCGGGGAAGAGATCGTTCATGTCGTAGGAACCGTGGACGACACGGGATCGATCAACGCCATGGCGATTTCGCCTCGATTCGGTGAGGACGAGACGATCGTCCTCGCGACGAACGATGGCTCGCTCTTGATCTCGGAGAACGCCGGAGACGACTGGACCACGATCGCTATGGGCTGGACCGCGGCGGTTCTCGCCGTCTCTCCCGGTTTTCCGACCGATCGCACGATCTGGGTGGGCACGACCGGCAGGGGGATACTGCGTTCGACCGACGCCGGACAGACCTTCACGGCGGTCAACGGCGGCCTGACCGATCTCTTCGTGACCGACATCGCGGTAGCACCGACCTATCCCGCGCCGGCCGACCTCTGGGTAACGACGCGGGACGAGGGCGTTTTGCACTCCTCCAACGGGGGCGATTCCTGGGCTGTGCTGGGGCTCTCGGTCAAGAAGACCAATCAGACCGATATCCACTACCGCCGAGTCCATATCTCTCCGAGCTGGCCGTCCGACCAGACTCTTTACTGCGCCTCCTTCGAGGGTCTATACGCGTCGTTCGACGGCGGAGTGAATTGGAAGCAGGCGAACATCAACCCGACGCGCATGGGCAGGTTTCTTTCGATCTCTCCCGATTTCGCGGCGGACGGCAAGGTGTTCGGCACCGGCTACGGCATGCAGGTGCTCGAATCGAACGACGGCGGCGACAGCTGGAGCGTGGAGTTCACCGACTACGAAGCGATCAGCACGTACTCCCTGGCGGTCTCCCCGACCTTCGCCGACGATCAACTGGTTCTCGCCGGCGTCGGAAACGGGATTCGGCGCTCGTTGGACGGCGGGTTGACATGGCAGGGTGTCGTTCTGGCTCCTCACGATACGACGGCTTACTACAACTCGATCCGCAGCATCGTCTACAGCTCCACGTTCGCGTCGGACCAAACGGTCTACGCCTCCGCGAACGGAGGGATCTACCGCTCGACCGACGCGGGGGTGAGCTGGGTGTCGTATCCGCCGCCGATCGTGCGCGCCTGGAAGATGGTCATCTCCCCCGATTTCGCGAACGATTCGACCCTTTTCGTGGCCGGACCGGGCGCCAACGACGGGGTGATGCGATCGGTGGACGGCGGTGCCAGCTTTACGGCACCTTCCGGCGATGTCGCGAGTGTGACGACCCTGGCGATCGATCCCGATTTCGCAACCACCCACCGACTCTGGATCGCTTCCTCCAGCATCGGCGTCAAGGTCTCCACCGATCGAGGGGAAAGCTGGGCGCCGCTTGGCGTCGGCTTCGAGGGCACGAGCCCCGTCCGCTTGATTCCGGCGAAACAGTTCTCCTCCAACTCGACGATGGTCGCCACGACCCAATCGAACGGCATTTGGGAATCGACCGACGCCGGCGTGAGCTGGAATCGGCTCGATCCCGACAGCTCACCCGTGACCCACGCCTCATCGCTGGCGATCTCCCCGGACTATCCGGACGTGCCGATCCTTTTCGCGGGGACTTTCGAGGGGATCTTCCGCTCCGTCGATCGCGGCGCGACCTGGGTCAAGACGACCCACGAAGAGGTGTATGACGATCGCCGCGACGAGCCGATCATTCCCGGAGGGGTCTGGAGCCGCACCCTGCAGCCCGGATGCATCAATCTGGGGATGGCCGAATCGACCCGGATCGGCTCCAGCCTGATTCTCCCCTTCGACGGCGACGGAGTGAGCGTGATCGGGAGCACCGGCCCCGATCATGGGACCTTGCGGATCTTCCTCGAGGGAACGGAGCTTCCGGCTTTCGACGCCTACAGCGCGACGAACGAGCTGCAGCGGACCTTGGCCGAGATCTCCGGCCTCGATCCGGGCTTTCACTGGCTGCGGGTCGAGGTCGCCGCGGATAAGAACCCGCTCTCGACCGGCCACCGGATCGGGATCGACGCGTTCAACGTCACCTATCCGTAGCGCTCAGCAGTTTCAGCCGGCGGAGCAGGGCGTCGGGATCGGGGTCGCGGCCTCGGAATCGGCGGTAGAGCTGGGCCGGTTCATCCGAATTGCCGCGGCTCAGAATCTCGTCACGAAAGCGCGCGGCGACGGTCGGATCGACGATTCTCTCCTGCGTGAACAGCTCGAAGGCGTCGGCGGTCAGAAGCTCCGCCCACCGATAGCCGTAGAAGCCGGCCGCGTAGCCTCCTCCGAAGATATGTCGAAAGGAGACCGAGATGTTGGTTCCCTCCACCACATCGAAGAGCCGGGTTGCGCGGGTGGTCTCCTCTTCGTGGGCCCCAACGTCGATCACACGGCTCGGATCGCGGCCGAACCACGCCCAGTCGAGGTCGATCATGCGCACCCCCCCGAGCAACCCACAGCCCGCCAGGAATCCATCCGATGCCTCCAAGGATTCGAGCAACACCTCCGGAATCGCTTCACCGGTTTCGTAGTGGCCCGCGAAGCGTTTCAGCACCTCCTTTTCGGTCGCCCAGTACTGCAGAAGCTGCGATGGAAGCTCGACGAAGTCCCGGTAGACGTGACAGCTGTTGAGGCTCGTATAGGGACTGTCGGAGAGAAAGGCGTGCACCGCGTGCCCCAGCTCGTGGAAGAGGGTTTTCATCTCCCGTACGCTGAGCAGTGAGGGACGCGTAGGAGTCGAAGGAGCGAGGCTCGCCGTGATTGAAACGAGGGGACGCTGGTCGCGACCCTCGACAGTCCCCTGGCAGCGGTAGCAGCTCTTCCAGGCGCCGCCCATCTTGTTCCCCCGGGCGAGCAGATCGAGGTAGAGAAGGCCAAGGAAGGTCCCCCCGTCGTGGTGAACCTCGAAAACCCGCACATCCGGGTGGTAAACGGGCAGGTCTGAGGCCTCGCGGAAGGTGAGCGCGAATAGAGTCTCGATCAGCTCCAAGGCGCCCGCGAGCACTCTTTCCAAGGGCAGATAGGGTCTGAGCGACTCGTCGTCGAAATCGAACCGCTCCTGCTTGAGCTTCTCCGCGTAGTAGGCGAAGTCCCAGGGTTCGAGCTCTTCCCGGCCATCGAACCGCCGGGCCTTTTCACGGATCTCCACCAGCTCCGATTCAGCCGCGGGCCTTGCCACTTCGAAAAGCCTGTCTCTGAAGCGGGCCACCGTCTCCGAAGACGCGGCCATGCGCGACTCCAGCTCATAGGCGGCGTGGTTCTCGTAGCCGAGCAGGAGCGCTCGCTCATGAGCAAGGCGGGCGATCTCCTTGATGACCGCACGGTTGTCGTGCTCTCCACCGAACCCGATCCCTCCCGAAGCCCGCGCGAATCGCTCCCGGAGCGCGGGGCTGCTCGCGTACTTCATCACGCTCGAGAGGCAAGGCATCTGAAGCGTCAGACTCCATCCGGAGTCATGTCCTTTCTCGATAGCCGTGCGGGCGGCGTTCTCTCTCACCGTCGCGGGGACGCCATCGAGCTCCGATTCGTCCTCCGTGTGGTATTCGAAGGCCTCGGTGGCGCTGGCCAGATTCCTGGAGAAGTCGGAGCGCAGGCGGTTCAGCCTCTGGTCGATCCACTGAAGTCGCTCCTTGTCGGCCGGCCCGAGCAAGGCACCGTTTCGCACGAAACGACGAAAGGTCCGGTCGAGGAGTCGCAGAGCTTCCGGGGTGAGATCGAGATCGCGGCGCTGCTCGTAGACGGCGCGAACCCGATCGAAGAGCGCTGGGTTCAGGTCAACGCTGCGATTGAAGGCGGTGCACATGGCGCCGATCGGCTGCGCGAGGGCCTTGAAGTCGTCGTCGGAGTGCGCGCCCCGGAGTCCGTAGTAGACCGCCGCGACCCGATCGATCGGGTGGGTGACTTCGTCGAGCGCGACGATCGTGTTTTCGAAGCCGGGGGGAGAGGGACTGCCGAGAATCCTCTCGATGGCCGATTCGGCCTGCTCGATCGCATGCTCGATGGCGGGGAGGAAATGCTGCTTCTCGATCCGGTCGAAGGGGACCGCGCCATGGCGAAGATCGAAGGGTTCGCGGAGGGGATTGTGGACGGAAGACATACTGTGATGACTCTCTCTCGCTCGATTCGGTCGATATTCAGGTGTAGCCTCTTTGATGTCGGCTTGTCGAGAGGGCTCGCAACCCCATCAATAGGACCGAGGGCAACATGAAGCGCATCTGTCGGCTCGAAAACCGCGTACAGGAGTACGCCTGGGGGTCTCGAAGCTGGATCCCCGAGCTCTTGGGGCGATCCTCGCCCGCCGATCGACCTCAAGCCGAGCTATGGATGGGGGACCATCCGCAGGGTCCTTCGTCAGTGTTGCTGGAGGGAGAAAAAGTCCCTCTGCCCGAGCTGATCGCGCGTTATCCGCGGGAGATCCTTGGCGCCGAAGTGTACGCGCGATTTGGCGCCCGACTGCCCTTCCTCCTCAAGATCCTGGCGGCGGAAGAGCCGCTCTCGATCCAGGCTCATCCCGCCCTGGAGCAGGCGCGAGAGGGATTCGCCAGGGAGGAGGACCTGGGGATCGCGCGCGCCGGCGCAAGTCGCAACTACCGGGACGAGAATCACAAACCGGAGTGCTTGTGCGCACTCACGGAGTTCTGGGCTCTTTGCGGTTTTCGACCTGTTGCGGAGATGCTCGATCTGCTCAGGATCCTCTTGCCCGCGGCCGATCACGAACTGCTTGATCCGCTGGAGAAGGGTGCGCTACGGCTCTTCTTCGCCGGCCTGATCGGCCTGGAAACGAAACGTCGAGTTCGACTGATTCGAGCAGCCGTCACCGACGCGACCCGGATCGCCGCGGATGGGGGAGCGGAAGCCTTGACTTGCACCTGGATCGTAGAGCTGCAGAAGCGGCATCCCGGCGATTTCGGAGTCTTGGCCCCCGCCTTTCTAAATCTGATTCGCCTGAGTCCGGGCCAGGC
The DNA here is from genome assembly GCA_002686955.1 of Gemmatimonadota bacterium. Taxonomy (GTDB): domain Bacteria. Next base: position 22,431 of record NYZA01000193.1, on the reverse strand, counting down.
GATCGCCCTTCCGGCGGGCGAGCTGCACGCCTATCTGCGAGGATTGGGCGTCGAGCTGATGTCCAACTCCGACAATGTGCTCCGCGGCGGGCTGACACGCAAACACGTCGATCCAGCGGAGCTATTGCGAGTGCTGCGATTCGATTCGCGCGATGTGGAGGTTCTGGAGGCGGTCCCGCATCGGCCCGGAGAGGCCGCCTATTCGAGTGAGGCCGATGAATTCGTGCTTTCGACGATCCGTTCATCGCCACGGCGCCCCTTTCTCTCTCAGGGTGACCACGGCGTAGAGATCCTCTTTTGCTCGGCGGGGAAGGGGACCTTGCGGCAGAAGGAGTCGGTTTTTCGATTCGGGCGCGGCGCCAGCTTTCTGGTGCCGGCCGCCGGCGGTGGATATGAGATCGACGGGGAGGCGACACTATACAAGGCGGCTGTGCCGGCCGGGCCGGGCCGAGCGCCGGAGTGAGTCGTTACACTCGGACCAGGTAGCCGATCGGAGAGCACGGTCACCTCGGCAGCCCCGCTACGGAATCTCTTGAGAAATCCGGGCAAGGCTTGCGTCCTTCATGAGTATTCGACCGTCCGCCCCATCGAGCTCGACGACCGGCAGGTTCACGAGTCGGCCAAGTCGATCAGGTAAATGCACCTTTCGTCTCTCGCTCCCTGTATTAACGAGCACTACAGCATTGTCGAACTCCCTGGCGTAGCAATCGCGCTCCACGAGATAGTCATCGAGCGGTCTCTCCTCCCTTGGGTTGCCGATATCGAGGAAGTAGTGCTCGCCCAAGGGTGGGATGAAAAGAACGTTGCCATTCGCACGGAAAACGACGGGTCGCCCGAAATATGTCGTTCTTTGTTTCGCGACGGTGAGCAAGAACGAGCACCACCCAAAGCGATCGAGCGCCGCGTAGTTGGTCAATTCAGGAGTGAAGAACGCTCCTAGAGCTCCGGCGGCGGTGGTCATCGCAACTGCGGGCAGAGCACGACGCGCCGCATCTTGCAGCGCCGTCACCCGGGAACTATATCGCTTTATCGCGTTGGCGCGAAACTCGACGCGACCCTCCGCGCGATCGAAGGGGAGCGGCTTGATGAAAGCGTCCTCGAATGCGAAGGCATCGAGCCCGCGCGGATCGTCGACGGAGCGAAAGAGGCGGATACCGGCGGGCTGGTCGTAGATCCCCGCGACACCATTCGCCGCGAAATATGGAGAGCGCCCGAGCTCGTGCGACGCTTTGGCGCGCAGAACGCCGAGCAGGTCGAGCAGTGCATCGGTGAGCTCGGCATCGGTAAACCGGCGTCCCTCGGCGTGGTTCCAGGGGTGGGACGATTTTTCGCCGAGTGCATTGCACATCCAGTTCGGCGCGGGCTTGAAGTTGTCGATCCACACACCATCGTTTCCACGCCGCAGATGGCCTCCGACGCGGCGGGCCAGAAGCTCGATCGCTTCGGGAGCGGTGGGATCGAGTGCATACGAAAGTGCGTATCGACTGCCGCCCGAAGAGGGAGCGTCGGGATAGCCGTTGCGCCTGCGTTTCTGAAGCAATCCCCCTTCCCGCCTGTCACCGTGATAGCAGGGGGCCAGAACCGTCGCGCCCGCCCGGTGCGGGGCGGCGGGGGAATCGAGTCCTCGTTCTACCGAGAGAGTGCGCCGGCGCGGGCCGACCGAGACGACACGCATCAGCTCGTCATCTATCCGGATCCAGAAGTCGAATCGTTTCGGGTCATGCGGATCGCTCTGTCGCGTCGTGGAGGCGTGTATCGGCAGGGGACCCTCGCCTCGAATAGAGATCTCCGTCTGATCGACGGTCGAGATCGGCTCCGTCAGGACCGCGACATCTACGAGTGCTACCGCATCGCGGTGGCCCGGGGTCTCAACCCAGCGCAGCTCACGGCGTCCCGAAGTGTAGTTGCTGCCGATATAGCTGAGCACACGCACGTCGAGTTTCGCCCGGCGAATCGCCCGCCTGACATTTTTCAGTAACTCGTTGTCGGTGCGGTAGACGAAACGGTAGTGCCGTAGCTCCGCCACCGAAGAGGTCTCGATCGGCCTCCGGTCCGCTCCGTCTCGCAGTGTGGGGTCGATCTGAATCAGTCCAACGAGTGGGTACGATGGAGTTGAGAGCGGGGGATGCGACGCGGGCGTGGGAGATGCCTGGGAGCGGGGCGTGGTCGCGCAGCAGAGGCTGAGTGCGCCCATCAAGGGGAGCATGAGGGACAAAATTGGGGCTCTCGCGGTCATCGGTCTTCTCCTGAGGGTCCGCGCAGGATCGCTTCGTCGTGGGTCAGAGGGCAACCCCGCCGGTGCCGATTCTCGACCCCCGGCTTTCTCCACTCCCGGAGTGCGAAGCTTCGAATCCGTGGTGGGACAACGAGTTCTTGCATCCATGCTCGGTGGCACGAGCTTTGCCATCACCGATCCGTCCGAAGGGAAAGTCGCAACCCGCGACCTTCCCCCTCCGCGCGGTCCGGGCGCCGCTGCGTGGACTCCCGATGGGTGCGCCCACTCAGAGAAGACTGGACGGACGAAATGGCCGAACGATTGTCGATGCCGGAGCTCAATCAAGTAATCCTCGCGGGCCGGCTGACCGCCGACCCCGATCATGTGGTGCTCCCCTCGGGGCAGGAGCGGGTACGCCTGCGAATCGCCTGCAATCGCCATTATCGCAATCGCGACGGCGAGATGCAGGTGGAGGACGGCTTCTTCACGGTGATTGCCTGGAATCGTCTCGCCTCACTCTGCAACGAGTATCTGCACAAGGGAAAACCGGTGCTCGTAGAGGGACGACTCTACCAGGGACGCTGGGTAAATGGAGAGGGCGAACCTCGCGACAGCACCGATGTGGTCGCGCGCCGGGTTCATTTCCTCGGGCGTCCGCTCGAGGAATCCGATTCCGGGGGCTTCGCGCGCGTGGAGACCGAAGCCCAGGAGGCGTGAGGGACGGTTGCCGCTCGGGTCGGCGGACGTGTAGCCTGCCGGTTCCTCCGGCGGGCTCTCGCCTGCTGAACCCGAAAAGCACGATATGTCCAGAACCCCTTCATTCTATTTGGTGTTGAACGCACTGCTCGTCATTTCGGTCGCGCTTTCGGCGTGCGCCCCGGCGGGTGCCACGCGCGATGTGCGGGCCTCCTATGCGGTGGCGATAGGTGACGACATTTTGGGTGAGAGCAATGTGCTCTACCGCCTCGCGGAGACCGAAGGCCGGAGAACGCTGTCCATCGAGGCGCAGACGAAGCTCGAAGGGGCGGGAGTGACGGTGTACGACTCGACGAGGGTTCTGCTCGATGCCGCGACCCATCTTCCTATCCGGTCCCGAAAGATCGTTCTCGCCGGAACCGAACGCAAGTACGCCAACGCCGTCTACCAAGACGAAGTAGTCATCGTCACCTCGGGTACACCGAGGGGTGTTTTCCCGATCTACGTTCCGCGAGATACGGTGATGCTCGACAAGGAGCAGCTCAATCTCGGTCTCGGTCTCACCGACTACGGTCGGAACCGTCCGACGATCCTGCGCGCCCTTTCCGCCGACGCCCAAAGCCAGCTTCGGGTCGCGGTCCGAGACCAGGGGGAGGAGGAGATCACCACGCCCAGCGGCACGCACCGCGCGAGAAAGGTGCGGATGGGGGTGCGGCGGCACAGGCCGCCGACCACTTTCGACTACCCTGAGCACGAGGTTTTTCTCTGGTACGGAGCCGATGGACGTCTGCTCCGGTACCACGATGCCGAGCTCGAAGCACTGTGGCTTCTCAAGTCGTTCGAGGGGGATCTCCGACCCCTTCGACTGAGCTTGACACCCGCGCCGATCGAGCCGTAGCGTCGTAGGTCTGCCCGGCAACCCTCGTGATGCGGCGACGCGGTCGCGCGAGCCATCGAACTTCAGAGGCGCTCGATTGGACCGAAGAGGGTTCCAGACTCCAGCCACTCGGTCCCATTGAGGGACCGCAGCAGGGATTGCCATGAAGCGGTACGCGTCCGAAGACATTCGAAACATCGCACTCATTGGCCACGGAACGGCCGGAAAGACGACGCTCGCCGAGGCGATGCTGCATGTGACCGAGAAGACCGGCCGCATGGGCAGTGTCGATGATGGGTCGGCGGCATTCGACTACCTCGAAGAGGAGATCGACAAGGGCTTTTCCGTCTCGATGGCGGTCGGATTCGTCGAGCACAAAGGGACGAAAGTCAACGTGCTCGATACGCCGGGTTTCGCGGATTTCGCGGGCGAGGTCGCGGCGGCGTTGCGGGTCGTCGACGCGACGGTGGTCGTTGTTCACGCCTCCGGAGGCATCGAGGTTGGTACCGAAAGGGGCTGGCGACAAGCCCAAGAACGGGACCTGCCCCGCTTTCTCTTCGTCAATCAGATGGATCGGGAGAACGTCGATTTCGACTCGGTGCTTTCATCGCTGCGCGAACGGTGGGGCAATGGTGTGGCTCCGTACTCTCTTCCGATAGGCTCGGGCGAAGATTTCAAAGGCGTCGTCGATGTGCTCGGCGGCAAGGCGTATCTGAGCAGCGGCAAGGCCGACGGTGTCGTGGAGGAGGCCGAAATCCCGGCGGAGCTCGATGCGGCCTTTCAGAGTGCAAGCGAGGCCCTCATGGAGGCGGCCGCGGAGTCCGACGATACTCTTCTGGAGAAGTACTTCGAAGAAGGAACGCTTTCTCGAGACGATATGGTTCGCGGACTTCGCTCCGGTGTCGCGGCAGGCAAGGTGTATCCCGTCTTCTGCGGATGCGCTGTCAAGAACACCGGCGTGCGCCGACTCCTGGACGCCGTGGCCGATCTCTGTCCATCCGCGCTCGATGTGGGCACCTACCGGGCACTCGACTCCGACGGAGGGGAGATCGAGGAGGCGATTCAGCCTGAAGGGTCGGGGGTTGCGCTGGTCTTCAAGACACAGGTCGAAAGGCATGTGGGCGAGTTGGCCTTCGTGCGCGTGTTCAGCGGCAGAATCTCGGCCGGCGCCGACGTGCGCAATCTGAATCGGAGCGAGAGCGAACGCCTCGGTCATATCTCGGCTCTTCAGGCGAAAGACAAGGTCGAGATCGGCGAGGCGGTGGCGGGCGATATCGTTGCCCTGGTGAAGCTCAAGCACACACACACCGGCGACACCCTGGCGGTGAATGCGGGCGCCAACCTGGTGGCGCCCCCACGCTTCCCCGCACCCCTGCTGGCAAACGCGATTCGCGCAAAATCGAAGGCCGACGAAGACAAGATCGGCGGCGCTCTCGCGAAGCTGCGTCAGGAAGATCCAACGGTTCATGTCACGGCCGATCCGGAACTGAAGCAAACCGTCATCTCGGGCATGGGAGAGGTGCACCTCGATCTGCTCACCAAGCGGTTGCAGACCCGTTACGGCGTAGAGGTCGAGATCTCGCAACCACGAATCGGCTATCGCGAGACGATCAAGGGGAAGGCGGAAGCCCACTACCGGCACAAGAAACAGTCGGGGGGACGCGGCCAGTTCGCCGACGTGCACATTCGGCTCGAGTCGACGCCGAGAGGCAGCGGGTATGAGTTCGTCAACGCCATCGTCGGCGGTGTCGTTCCGGGGAAGTTCATCCCAGCGGTGAACAAGGGCGTCCAAGAACTGCTTCCCGAGGGGGTGTTGGCGGGGTATCCGATCATCGACCTCAAGGTGACCCTGTACGATGGGGGATTCCATGCTGTCGACTCATCCGAGATGGCGTTCAAGATCGCGGCGCGCCAGGCAATGAGAAGGGCATTCATGGACGCGAAGCCGATTCTGCTCGAGCCGATCCTAAATGTGGCGGTGACGATCCCCGAGTCGTTCATGGGCTCGGTCATGGGCGATCTGACCTCTCGTCGGGGCCGAACTCAAGGAATGGATCCGGATGGGGCGTTCACGACGATCCGGGCCGAGGTGCCCGAGGCCGAGATGTACCGCTACTCGACGCATCTTCGTTCGATGACGGGCGGCCGAGGGGCATATACGAGCACGGTTTCGCACCACGAAGAGGTACCTGGCGATATCGCACCGAAGGTGATCGAAGCAGCGAAGGCCGCGAAGGCGGAATCGGAGTAGAGTCGACTCTCGAATAGCGCGCCATTCAGCGATCCGGAGGTAGTCCAGTGTCTGGTCATTCCAAGTGGAGTACGATCCGCCGCAAGAAGGAGAAGGTCGATGCGGCGCGAGGGCGGATCTTCACCCGACTCATCAAAGACATCACCTCGGCCGCGCGGCAAGGGGGTGGGGATCCGGAGGGAAACCCGAGACTCAGACTGGCGATCCAGAGCGCGAAAGCCGCCAATATGCCCGCCGACAACATCGAACGGGCGATCAAGAAGGGAACCGGCGAGCTCGACGGCCAGGTCATCGAAGAAGTGATCTACGAGGGGTATACCCCCGGTGGGGCCGCACTGATGCTCGAAGTCGCGACCGACAACCGCAACAGAACCGCCGCGGCCGTCCGACATCTCTTCTCGAAGCACAACGGATCTCTCGGATCGAGCGGCTGCGTCAGCTGGCTCTTCGAGAAACGTGGAGTGATCCTCGTCGATGCCGCCGAGGTCGATGAGGACCGACTTATGGAGGTTGCTCTCGAGGCCGGCGCGGAGGACTTGACGAGCGAAGAGAGCACCCATCAGGTGCTCACGACCGTCGACTCTTGCGACGAGATTCGTGCCGCGCTCGAAGGAGCGGGCATTCCGATGGTCTCCGCCGAAGTGACGCGCTTGCCCTCCACGACCAAGCGGCTCGAAGGGAGCGAGGCGATTCAGGCCGTTAGGCTGATCGGCCTCTTGGAGGATCTGGACGACGTGGAGCGCGTCTACTCCAACGCGGATGTCGACGAGAGCGTCATAGAGAACGCCTGAGAGGTGCGAACCAAGAGCATCGTCATGGGGATCGATCCAGGCCTCGCTCGGACCGGCATCGGCATCGTGGAATGCGAGGCTCGACAGATGCGCGCGCTCCATTTCGGCGTCGTGCGATCTTCTCCATCCGATGCCATGTCGGTTCGTCTGGCCACGATTCACCGGGGAGTTCGAGATGTCCTCGAGCGTTACACCGTAACGGGAGCAGCGATCGAGAGGGTCTTCGTGGGTCGCAACATGCGCTCCGCGCTGCTGCTGGGCCACGCGCGGGCCGCGGCGCTTCTAGCCTTTGCGCTCGCCGGGATCGGTGTCGGCGAGTACAGCCCCGCCGAGATCAAGCGGGCCGTCGGCGCGGGGGGAGGAGGGAGCAAGGAGCAGGTGGCATCGCTCGTTCGCATGCTGGTCTCCGGTATCGAGGGATCGGTCCCCGAGGATGCCTCCGATGCCTTGGCGGTGGCGGTGTGCCATATCAACCGGGCGGACTCGGCGGGATGATCGAAGCGGTTCGCGGGCGACTGGTTCGTTCCTATGAGGGGCGCGTGATCGTAGAGGTCGGCGGGTTGGAGCTGGGAATCGTAGTCCCCTCCACCAGCGCGTTGATTGGGCGCGGAGCTGGTGAAGAGATCCGGGTACCCACCCATCTGCACGTTCGGGAGGACGCCCTCGAGCTTTACGGCTTCGCGCACGAGGAGGAGCGAACGCTCTTCAAGACTCTGCTCGGTATCTCCGGCATCGGACCGCGCCTGGCACTCTCGATCGTGGGAGCGATCGACCCATTGAGCTTTGCCCGATCGATCGCGACGGGCGACCACGGCACGCTTCAGCGCGCCCCCGGTGTTGGGCGGAAGCTGGCCGAGCGTATGCTCTTGGAGCTGCGAGACCGCTATGTCGGTCCGAATCGTGCTCTCCCTAAATCGGCAGCGAACGCCCCGCCCGCGCCGTGGGACGACGCGGCCACGGCTTTGATCACGCTGGGCTACGATCGCTCCAAGATCGCGCACACCCTCGCGATCCTTCGTGAGGACCCGGGCGATTCACCTTCGACCGATGCCATCGTGCGCGCCGCCCTGAAGAGGTTGAGAGGCTAAGTGCCGTGAACGAAATCAGCTCCACCGGTCCGCTGAGCGAAGAGATCGAATTCGAGCGGTCTCTTAGGCCGCGAAGGCTCGACGACTTCATCGGCCAGGAACGGATCACCGACAATCTGAGGGTCTTCATTCGCGCGGCCGCGGCGAGAGGTGAGCCGCTCGATCATGTTCTCCTCTCCGGTCCGCCGGGGCTCGGCAAGACAACCCTCGCGGGCATCATCGCAGGCGAGCTCGACGTGGAGCTGCACACGACCTCCGGTCCCGCCGTGGAGAAGGCCGGAGATCTGGCCGGCATCCTCACCGGGCTGGAGCCGCGCGACGTGCTCTTCATCGACGAGAGCCACCGCCTCGGCCCGGTGGTCGAGGAGTATCTCTACTCGGCGATGGAGGATTTCCGCCTCGATATCATGATCGACTCCGGTCCCGCGGCCCGAACCGTCAAGCTCACCCTCGCCCCTTTCACCCTCGTCGGCGCCACCACCCGTTCCGGCCTGCTCTCTAGCCCGATGCGTTCCCGCTTCGGGATCAACGCTCATCTGGAACACTATGCGGCCGAGCCACTGGCGCGGATCGTCGAACGTTCCGCACGCCTGCTCGATGTCGAGACGAAGGCCGACGCGGCACTCGAGATCGCGCGCCGTTCGCGTGGCACCCCTCGCGTCTCCAACCGCCTTCTGCGGCGGGTCCGCGATTTCGCCGAGGTCGAAGGGGACGGAAAGATCGTTCTTCCCGTCGTCGAAAGCTCGTTGGATCGCCTCGACGTCGATGCGAGAGGCCTGGACGATCTCGACAAGCGCTTGCTCACCGCGATCATCCAGAAATTCGGCGGCGGACCTGTGGGTCTCGGAAACCTCGCGGTCTCGATCGGCGAGGAGAAGGACACGATCGAAGAGGTGGTGGAGCCCTTCCTGATCATGGAAGGACTTCTGGTCCGCACGCCGCGGGGGAGGGTGGCGACCGCACTCGCCTATCGTCATCTCGGCTTCACGCCCCAGGGGCGGGGTCCCCAGGCTCGCCTCTTCGAATGACCAATCAGGTATCCGGCGAACGCCTGGACGACTACGATTTCGATCTGCCGGCCGATCGGATCGCCCAGCATCCTCCGCCGACCCGAGATGCGGCGCGACTGCTGATTCTGAACCGCGTCCCCGGACACATCACCCTGGCGGGAATCCCGGGCCTCCTCGAAGTCCTGCGGCGGGGGGACCTGATCGTCCGGAACACCACCCGCGTTTTCCCCGCCCGTCTCTTGGGCGAGAGGAGCGACACCGGTGGAAGAGTCGAAGCACTCCTGGTTTCGCCGCTCACCGAAGACCGGTGGATTGCCTTGCTGAAGCCCGCGCGCCGGCTCCGGGCCGGTGTGCCTCTCGAATTCGGCGGCAGCCTTCGCGCGGCTGTCGAAGAGGTACGATCGAACGGCCGGCGGGTCTTGCGCTTCGATTTGGCCGGCGAGGCGCTCGACGAAGCCGTCGACGCTTGCGGCCGGATCCCTCTGCCCCCCTATATCCGCCGGCAGCCGCAAGAAGAGGATCGCGAGAGGTACCAGACCGTCTATGCAAATGTCCGTGGCTCGGTCGCGGCGCCGACGGCGGGGCTCCACCTCACCGGCTCCCTCATCGAAGGCCTCTTGGAGCGAGGCGTGGAGGTGGCCGATCTGGTGCTTCACGTAGGCCCGGGCACCTTTCGACCCGTGGGGGAGGGAGGAATCGCGCAACACAAAATGCACGCCGAAGCCTTCGATCTGCCGCAGGATACCGCCCGCGCGATCCGGAATGCGAGGGCCCGCGGCGGGCGGGTCGTCGCCATAGGCACGACGGTGGCGCGGGTGCTCGAGGCCCGCGCCGCACCAGGCCGCCTGGTCTCTCCCGGCAGGGGCACAACCGACATCTTCATCCATCCTCCGATGCAGCTGCGGATCGTGGACGCATTGCTCACGAACTTCCATCTGCCCCGGTCGACGCTGTTGATGCTCGTCTCCGCGATGGCCGGTCGTGAGGCGGTTCTGGCGGCGTACGAGAAAGCGATCTCAGCGGGCTTCCGTTTCTATAGCTACGGCGATGCGATGTTCATCTGCTCCGATTCCTGACGGCGAAATGTCGAACACCTTCAGATTCGATCTGATCTCCACCGACCCGACCGGCGCTCGCCGCGGCACGATCCACACCGCCCACGGCAGGATCGAAACCCCCTGCTTCATGCCGGTCGGCACCCTCGCGAACGTGAAGACACAGACCTGGGACGACGTGCGATCGGTCGGAGCGTCGATCGTTCTCGCCAACACCTACCATCTCTATCTTCGACCCGGTCACGAGCTCGTGCGCGAGTTGGGCGGCCTGCATCGATTCAGCGGCTGGTCCGGCCCGATCCTCACCGATTCCGGAGGATTTCAGGTCCACTCCCTCGCCCACAATCGAAGGATCGAGGAGGATGGCGTGAGATTCCGCAGCCATCTCGACGGCTCCGAGCATCTCTTTACGCCCGAGTTGGTCATGCGGATCCAAGCCGATCTCGGCGTCGACATTCCGATGGCCTTCGACGAGTGCTGCCCCTACCCGAGCGCGCGTGAGTATGCGGCTCGATCGATGGAACGCACCCACGCATGGGCACGGCGCTGCATCGACGCCTGGCCGGGGGAGGGGGGAGGTGTCCTGTACGGCATCTGTCAGGGCGCCTTCGAGCCCGACCTTCGGACCGAATCGGCGCAAACCGTTTCTTCTCTCCCCTTCGCGGGGATCGCGATCGGCGGATTGGCCGTGGGGGAGCCGAAGGAGGAATTCGAGAGGATGCTCGAAATCGTGGCCCCGCACCTACCGGAGCACCGTCCCCGCTACTTGATGGGAGTGGGCTATCCAGAGGACTTGATCGACGCCGTGGGCCGCGGAATCGATCAATTCGATTGCGTCTTGCCGACTCGAAATGCGCGAAAAGCGATGCTCTTCACGTCACGCGGCCCCCTGATCGCCAAGGCCGCCAGATACGCCCGAGACCCCGATCCTCCGGATCCGAACTGTCGTTGTAGAGTCTGCAACACTACCAGCCGTGCCTATCTGCGACACCTCTTCAAATCGCGCGAGTATCTCGCGCAGCACCTGGCGACCTATCACAATCTCTATTTCTATCTCGATCTGATGCGCCGAGCGCGCGAGGCGATCGAGACCGGCGCGTACGCGGAGTTCAGCAGACGATTCTTGGCCGACTACGATCCCGCCGCGAGATGAACCGGTCGTCTTCGAAACACCCGGATCACCACCTCTTCCGGTAATCGAGGATAGCGGTCTTTTCGCGACGGTCCCCAGTCCGATTCATCGGGCCAAAGAGATTCGGGGAGCGGTTCGAGATCAGCAACCTCGAGCAGGTCGCGTTCGATACATCGGGCATAGTCGGCGATGTCGGTCAAGATGTAGAGGGGGGCCCCCCGCTTCATGATGCGACTCAGGTCGCGCAGAAAACCGGGCTGTAGAAGGCGCCGTGGCAAGTGTCGTTTCTTGTGCCAAGGGTCGGGGAAGAGGACGTACACTTCGTCCACCTCTTCCGGCATCAATAGATGCCGCACGACTTCACGGGCATCCGCGCAGATGTAGCGAAGGTTGTCGAGACCACGACGCCGCGCGCTCTCACGAGCCTCTCGAGCCCAGGTTGCCCGGTATTCGATACCGATACACTCCGCGTCCGGATTCCTCTCCGCGAGATGAGCCAGGAAACCTCCGCGTCGGCTGCCGATCTCGATCAGCACTCTTCCTTCCCCGCTCGAGGATGCTCCGTTATGCGGCATTTGTATCGAATTGCGTCTCGTACAGCTTGCGATATAGCTCACAGCTCGCCAGGAGTGTATCGTGCGTGCCTCGAGCGACGATCTCACCGGCGTCGAAGACCAGAATCTGATCGGCGGAGAGCACGGTGGACAAGCGATGCGCGATGACGATCGATGTGCGGTTGCGACGCAGCTGGTTCACGGCATCTTGCACCAAACGCTCCGAGGTGGAATCGAGGCTCGATGTGGCTTCATCGAGGATGAGCACCCGCGGGTTTCGCAGCAGCTCCCTGGCGATCGCGAGTCGCTGTTTCTCGCCTCCACTCAGGCGCACACCCCGCTCGCCGATCAGAGTGTCGTAGCCTTGCGGTAGAGCCGAGACGAAGGCGTGTGCGTGGGCCGCTTCAGCTGCCGCTTCGATCGTCTCCATATCGATCTTGCGCCGTCCGAGACCGACCGTGAGGTTGTCGCGGACGCTTCTGTTGAAGAGGAAGATCTCCTGAGGAACGACGCCGATCTGACCACGGAGATCGGGCAGCCGCATCTGGCGAACATCGACGCCATCGATCGACACCCTGCCGCTGTCGACATCGTAGAAGCGTGGCACCATGCTCGCGAAAGTGGACTTTCCGGCACCGCTCGGCCCCACCAGAGCCACCGTCGATCCGGCCCTGGCCCGTAGCGAAACTCCCCGCAGCACGGGTTCCCCTTTGCGATAGGCGAACTCGACCGACTCGAAAGCGACGTCCCCTTCGGAGATGACCCGCTTCAGCGCGCCCACCGGGCTCTTGATCGCGGGGATGGTATCGAGCAGCTGAGCGATCCGCTCGGCGGAAGCCAGAGCCCGCTGGATGACCGGATTGAGACCCGCGAGTGCATAGGTCGTCCCGAAGAGGTTGCCCAGATAGAGGAAGAAGGCGAATAGGCCCCCGATCGTGAACTCCCCCGAGAGGATTCGCCAGCTCCCGATGAAGAGGATCAGTCCCATCCCGATCCCGGCGACGACCCCGGAGATCCGCCCCGCCACCATCCCGAGAACGTCTCGCCGAAATCGGGCGCGCAGGTGCTCCGCGAGCCGAGTGGAAAAGCGGCTCCTCTCGGCCCCTTCCGACGCGGAGGCGCGGATCAGAGCATGACCGCTGAGTGCGTCGTGCAGAGAGGCGCTGCTGAGCGACCATGTTTCGCGTGTTTCGCGGCTGGCCCGCCGAAGTCGTCTCGAGAAGAGGGCTTGAATACCGAAAATCGTCGTCACGAACGCAAACGCGGTGCCGGCGAGATAGGGATCGAGCACCAGGAGCATGACCACAAAGAAGAGCGCCCGCACGAGGTCCATCGCCGCGCGGATGAAAGTGTCGGCGAGAATGCCGTCGAGGTTGTCGACGTCGTCGGTCTGCCGCGACATCAGATACCCCGTGTCTTTGTCGGAATACCAGCCCAGAGGAAGAGCCTGGAAATGCCGGAAGATCCGGGTACGCACGCGAAAGCTGAAGCGGGCGTGGAATCGGGCGATCACGACGCCAATCGCGCAGGCGAGGAGCTGGTTGATGATCGAGACGGCCGCGATCAGCACGCAGAGCTGCACGACAAGGGACATGTCGCTCGCGGGCAACGCCACGTCGAGCACATGCCTGGCGATCAAGGGACGAACCACCGAGAAGGGCACTTCGACCATCATCAGCGCCGCCGCCCCCGCCAGAGTCCACCGGTCCGGCCGCATAAAGGGCAAAAAACGCCGAATCAGGCCGAACGAACCGCTTGGGAGTTTGAAACGGGCCGGCATTCTCGCAACAATGGGCGTACGAATCACTCATCTCCCTTCGGATCGACCCCATGCAGTACCAAGTCGGACTCCTCTACTTCACCGAGGCACTGGGCGATGCCCTTCTCGAATCGATCAATGCGTCGCCGAGAGTCTTCAGCGCGGGCGGCCGCGAGATCGAGCTCGTGGCGAAGCACATGAAGATCACCGAATTCGACATCGATCACGAGAGCCGGTACTCCCTGGTCATCGATCGCGCCTCCCATCGGCTCGAAATCGCCAGGGGCGTGCTGATGAGCCATGCCTTCCGCGGCGTCCACGTGATCAACAATCCGCTCTCTTTCCACTACTTCATTGCCCACAAAGATGTCGGCTACTCCATCGTCCGCCGGCTCGGCGTGCGCGTGCCCGCGACCTTTATCCTGCCGCCCCATTCTTCGCCGCGCCTCGAGCGGGGAGACTTCAAATTCCACAGGCATTTCCAGTGGGACAAGATGATGTCCAAGGTCGGTTTTCCCTGCTACCTCAAGCCCGCGGAGGGGCGTGGGGCGGAAGGTGTTTCGCTTTGCAACGATATGCAGGAGTTGCTCGAGGCGTACGATGCTTCGGGGGACCGCTCGATGACGGTTCAGGCGGCCGTCAGCAGCCCCCACGAGTGGCATCTTCGCTGCCTCTGCGTGGGCCGCGAGATCATCGTGATGAAGTATATCTTCCGCCCCGGCGACCGCTCGGAGTATTTGCCCGACAAGAGCTTCCTCACGGTGGACCAGGGGCGTGAGGTCGTCGATTCCTGTCGCATCATCAACCGGGCATTCGGCTACGAAATGAACTCGGTCGAGTTCGTGATCGATGACAAAGGCGATGCCTGGGCGATCGATTTCAACAACCCGGTTCCGGATGGTCGCCCGGGAGAGCTAGGTGAGAACTTCTTCGAGGACTATGTGGGAGCGCTCACGCGCCGCGCCGCCGAGCTGGCCCGCTTTCCGGTCTCTTCCCTTTTTCTGCCCGATCTGAACGCCTTCAGCGCGATCGCTCAGCTCGAAGGCGACGAGCGGACGCGACGGCAGCGAGCTTTGGAGCAGGCGAACCGCTTCTACGAGCCGGCGACCGAAGACCAGGTCGGATTATGACGGGAGCGATCATCATCGACGGCGGCACCGGTCGCGATCCGGGACCACTCCAGGTGGCCAGAGGGAGGATCCTCGAGCCGACCCATGGCGACCGGAGTGTTCGGGGCAGCCGCAAGGTGGTCTTGATCACTGCCGGCTGGCAGGCCGAGGAGTTCGCTGAGTCTCATCTCAAAGAGGCGCTCTATCGCATCGGTGTGCCCCCTAGAATGCCGGGCAACCAACACCACAACGTCCAGAATCTCTCCCTCTATTGGGAGTTCGAGAAGTTCTGCGAGAAAGAGCCAAAACTAGCTACGCTGTATAGCGATAAACAGGATGACGTCAAGAAGACGATGGAACTCTATCGCAGATCGAATCGGATGGCGCTCCGACAGCTCAAGGCGCAGCTCGCGACCGTCCAGAGTTGGTTCCCGGAATGGTCCTTCGCCGCGCTTCTCGATCGCGCGACTCCGCATCGCGGGCGCGTCGACGACGCACTTGGACTCGCCGCCGAGGAGTTGAGCCTCGAATTCGATCGGATACGGGAGCAGGACCAGTGGCTCCTCGACCGCTTGGCGCGATTGGATAGGGCTTTTCTTGACGCGTCGAAGCTGCGGGAGAACAAGACCTGGCTGGCGAAACGGCGACTACTGGCGCGTCGCATCAAGAGCGCCGCGACGCTCGTTTTCTATGGAGGCCATCTCGCGGTTCTGCTCAATCGGCTCCATTTCTTCGACTTGGGCCCGATCCTGCGCGAAAGCCTCGCGGCCGGAGCAACGATCGTCGCCAGATCGGCCGGGGCGATGGCGCTGGGCGAACGGGTGGTCGTCTACCACGACGAGTATCAAGACCGCCACCACACTTTCGAGCTCTTCGGGCGCGGGGTGGGCATGCTCCCCGGCCTTTTGGTGCTGCCGCAGCATGCGGAGCGGATTCGGAAGGGGAGCCAGGATCATCTCGCCTTTCTGGCGCGGCGCTTTCCGCTGCGAGCCTGTATCGGCCTCGACGAGGGAGCCGTGCTGGTGGTCGACGGAGGGGATCTAGATCGTTGCATCAGCCTAGGGCCGCCCGACAGCGCCCTTCGTTTTACTCCGGAAGGTGATGAGCGAGGACTTCAGCCGGGCGAGACGGTCTTCGCCGGTGCATCGAGGAAGGTAGGTGGGCCGTGTTGAGACTGGCCCAGCTCCAGGACGCACTCGCCGAGAACCCGATGGAGTCCACGATAGAGCGCTTCCTCGCGACGCATGCGGCGCCTCTCGTGGACAATGAGGGGGTGACCTTCCTCTACCGCGACGGAAGCGCGAAAGAGGTGCACCTGCGGCACGAAATCATGGGGCTCGAGAGCCGTCAGGAGTTTCTTCGGGTCGCCGGAACTTCGCTGCACTACCTGCCGATGCAGGTGCCTCCCACCGCGCGAATCGAATACCGTCTGGAGGTCCGCGACGACACCGGCACTCGGACCTTCGTCGATCCCCTGAATCCGATACGCTCCGATTGCCCCTACGGAGAGAAGTCGGTTGTCACCGCCCACGGCTATACCCGTCCCGGTTTCGTCCGGGAGCGTGCCGATGTGAGGCGGGGCACGATCGAAACCGTGAGGATGCTCAGCGCGGTTTTCGCGGAAGAGCGGGTGCTGCGCGTCTACCTCCCGGCGCGCTACCGCTCCGATCGCGCCTATCCGCTCCTCATCGTTCACGACGGCTCGGACTATCTGCGCTACGCAAAACTGGCGACCGTGCTCGACAACCTTATGCACGATCGAGAGATCGAGGATTTCGTCGTAGCGCTGACCGATTCACCCCGGCGGCTCACCGAGTACAAGGTCGACCCCAGGCAGGGGGATTTCCTCACGAACGAAATCCTGCCCTTGCTGCAGGAGCGCTACGCCCTGCGAGACGATGCCGCCTCTCGCTGCCTCATGGGCGCGAGCTACGGCGCGCTCACCTCGCTGCACACCTTCAGTCGATTCCCACGGACCTACGGCAAGGTGTTCAGTCAATCCGGCAGCTTCATACACGCCGACGTGCGCCGCCGCACCATCCATGAAGTCGATCCGGAACGCCTCGAGGACGATGAGCCGATCCTGCGATTCGTATCCTCCTTCTCCCGCCAAGCCCGAAGCGAGCCCGCGAAGCTCTATCTGAGCTGCGGTCGCTTCGAGTCGCTGATCTTCTTCAATCGCAGTCTGCTCGATGTGCTCCGGCGCGAGGGCTACGAACACCACTTCCGGGAATCGTACGACGGCCACAACTGGACCTGCTGGCGCAACGGACTCAAAGACGGATTCCGCTACCTCTTCCCCGGCGATGTGCTGCTCTACTACCCCTGAGAAACGCTCCGTCCTCGGTGTGCTCGCGAGACAGTACGCGACCGCCTTCTGGCTCGGCGCGCTCCTCTCGATCGCACTCGCGGGATGGCCGGTCGCGCGGCACGGTTCGTGGCTCGCGCGCGAGCTCGTGTTGTCGCGCTTGGCACCGCTGCTGGGCCCCGCGATTCTGCGTGTGCTCGGCGGGACGATCGGCGAGATCACCATCGTCGCAACGATCGCTGCCTGGGTCTCTCTGCCGGGAGGGGCGATTCTCCTCCTCTGGGCCCGATCGCGTCGGCCCCGATCGCTTCTCCGCGCTCACCTGGCGGTCGGCGTCGCCGCATCGATCCTGATCCATGGACTGCTCTGGCTGAGCTCCGCCTCACTTCTCGCCTGGGGCGGCGCCCCCTTTCGCCCGCTCCCACTCGCCCTCTTGTTCCTGGTCGCCGCCCTCGCATCTCTCGCCCTGGCGTTCCCGGCGGCCCGGCTATTGCGCCCTCTTTCGCGCCAGAAGAGCGTCGAGCTCGGTGCCCCCGCCATCTTCCTGGCCCTCGCCGCGCCCCTCGCACTCGTGGCCACCGGCAAGCTCACCGAGCTCCGCTCCCCTCACGCTCAACCCCCGACCGAGCCCCCACCGCGCAGCCCCCCGATCGTCCTGATCGGCATCGACGGGCTCGGCTGGCAAACCCTGCGCACGATCGAGAACGCCGGCGCCGCGCCCGCCCTCGCGGCGATGCACCGCGACTCGAAGCTCGCCGTCCCGCTGGCCAGCATTCATCCCGCGCTCTCGCCTCCGGTCTGGACTAGCATCGCCACCGGAAAACGCCCCTGGCAGCACGGTATCGACGGCTTCGTCTTCGAGGGCGAGCGCGCCGTTCCGGCCCACGCCGGTCACCGCAAGTCCCGTCCCCTCTGGGAGATCGCAGGCGATTTCGGCCTTCGCTGCCTCATCGTCAACTGGTACGTCACCTGGCCCGCGACCTCACCAGAAGGTTCCCTGCTCGTTTCCGATCGCTTCCTGCTCGACACCCTGAACCAGCGCGTCGCCCCGGCGGCGCGTAGCGCTGAAATCGACTCGATCGTCGCCGCCCACCGCCCGCGCACCGACTCTCTGCTGGTGGCGATCGCGGGCAAAGAGCCCGACCCCGCGCGCCATCCCGGCGCCCACGGAGCTTGGCTCCATCTTCGGCGTGAGATCGAGCGCGACTGGCTCGCCACCCGCATCCTGCTCCATCACCTCGCCGAGCGCGCCGACTGGGACCTGGTCGCGCTCTATCTCCGCGGCACCGACGGCGCGCAGCATCGCTTCTGGCGGGAGCATGTCGACGCACACGGCCCGGCTTCATCGCGCTGGACCTTCCGAACGCTCGGCGCGGATCGGAGCGGCTCTCCCTACGGCGACCTCGTGCTCGACTACTACCGCATGGTCGACCTCTGGCTGGCCGAGATCGTGCGCCTCGCCCCCCCCGATTCCCGCTTCCTGGTCGTCTCGGATCACGGAGCCGGTGTCCGCCTCGGCAACCTGGGCAGGGCGAATCTGGATCCCCTCTTCGAGCGCCTCGGCTCGCTTCATCGCGACCAAAGGGGAGAGGTGGACCAGACCCGCAGCCGGCTCTGGGACGCGACCCCGCTGCGCACCCGAACCCCCCGCGCACGCCGCGTCGCGGTCGGCCCATCGATCACGCCCACCGAAGCGGCCGAGCTGCTTCGCTCGCTCGAAACCACGGCCGGTGCCGAGATCTTCTCATCGATCGAGGTCGGCGAGGGGGAACTGCGCGTCGAGCTCGATCGGGGATTGCCCGGGGGAAGCTCGGCGAAGCTACCCGACGGCAGCGCGGTGCCGGTTAAGAGCTTCGCGGCCGTCTCGATCGAGGGGGATTTCACGGGATCCCACCGGATGGATGGCGTGCTGGTGGCTTCGTTCGGCGGCCGGTCGCGCAGGCTCGGTTCCGCCCGCTCCGTCCTCGACCTCGCACCCACCGTCCTCCAACTCCTCGGGCTGCCGGCCGGAGCCGATATGGAGGGTTCCCTCATCGATCCCCTGATCCGCGAATCACCATTGGCGAGGATCGAGAGTTGGGAGCTGCCGGGAAGCCCTCCACCGGTTCCCTCCCACGAATCGGACGAAGAGATCCGCAGGGATCTTCGTTCACTCGGCTACATCGAATGAGCGTCCCGGCCAAGCCTCCCTCTCCCACACCATGCCGCGGCCCAGATTGCGCGCGCCGTCCTCGGCCCGGGGGGTGAAGGAGTAGGCCACACCCGCCCGAAGCCGATCGACCACGATCCGATGCTCCGTCGCCGGAGCGCCCTCCTCTCCGTGTACCACGCGCCGGGAGCCGTCGCCGCCACGAACGAAGACCGAGGAGATCGCGGGCTCGTCGCTCACGAACCAGAGATCGACCCATTCGCCGGCGTCGTGCACCACTTCGAACCCCGTGACCGCGGGGTCGATCACATCGAGCTCGATCATCTCCAACTCGAAACGCAGATCGACCTCGTCACCCGCGAAGTGAATCGGGCCGGGCTGCTCGATATCGAGCTCGATCCATCCCTCGCCCAGAGTCCGATGCGGGTGAAGGATCGATTCGAATACGCGGTAGTTCCGCATATCGCTCCAATCGAGCTCCTGAGCTCGAACCCAAGCATCAATCATCCGGTCTTCGCGCAGAACGAGTTGATCGAAGAGCACGAGGTCGAGGGCCCTGGTTTCACCCTGCTTGAAGCGCCTCATCGGCGCGGTCCCGTCCCTCAGGTTTCGGTTGTTGATCGCTCTAAGCATCCCCCACTCATCGGCCGCGAAGCGGGAGTAGAGCTCGGTCTCGAAAACCAGCTCGCCCTTGCCGAACCAGGGCGGCTCGTGGATCGCGTGGGCGGTCGCCTCGGTTAGCCGAAGGGTGGCCCGCCTCGATCCCGAAAGCGTCGCCGCCAACGTCTCCCACGCCCCCTCGTGATCGGAGAGCCCCACATGCTCCGGCTCGAGATCCCCATCGGAAATGTGCATCGCGTGCAGATACTGGACCATCGGCTGCTGGCCCTGCCATGCGTACTCCTCGACCACACCCGCGAGAGCCGCATCTCCGACCGCGATTTCGCCGTCGTTGGCGAGGTGGCTGAGGTGGCGCATAACTCCCCCGTAGAGGCTCCAATCGGTCGAGATCTGATGGTGGATCAGCGTGTTGCGATAGGAGGGCGAGGTGCCCCAGTTCGGCGGGGACCAGGGCAAGTTCGGCTTCGGCTGGCCGGGATCGACATGGCGACTCATCCACCGGTAGGACATATGCTCGATCTCGATCGAGTCCTCTCCGAGTCTTTCGATAATCGGCTGAAACAAGGGGTTTTGCGCGATCCAGATCCCGTTGACACCGCCCTCCAGCGTGACCCAGCGGCTCACCAACCCCTCGGAGCAGAGCCCGTCTATATCGTTCGCCATCAGGTAGCGGCTGATGGTGCCCCCGAACGAGGCGCCGACGATGTTGATACCCTCCGCTCCCGAGCGCTCCAGTACATGCCTCGCGAACTTCGCGACCACCGTGGCGTGCAGGGGCACTCCGCCTTCCCCCGCCGGCGGGAAGAGCTCCGCCAGCTCCCAGTAGTCGTCCCAGTCGAAGTAGCTCGTTTCGGGGTCGGGCAGCCGATTCCCCATGTATTCGACGCCCGCGATCTGGTTCGGCGCGAAGGGATCTTCCTCGCCGGAGGGGATGTCGAGAAACTCCTGCAGCGGCGCGACTTCATCGCTGAAGAGCTCCTCTCCGATCGGAGCATCGTGGTCCAATCCGGCGCCCGCATAGCCGTGCAGATAGATCGTGACCGTTCGATCGGGATTGCTCAGCGGGAGCGCCTCACCGGCGATCAGGGCGAGGAGGACGAACGCGGGAAGCAGCATGCGCATGGCCAGGCTCCGGTAGTAGGGGACGGAACTACCGGAATCCTAGCCTCGTTTTCAGAGCCGTGAGCCGCCTACATCTCCGACAGCCGCGCCACGGTCGATCTGCCGGTGCGCTCTACGAGCACCTTGCCCTCGCGCGCCAGCCAGCCCAAGCCCATCTCGGCGCTGACGCCCGCCGGCTTTATTGCCTTCTTCAGGGTGGTCAAGCTCGATTCGCCGTTCTCTTGGAGGTGCTTCCAGACCATTCCGGCCGCGAGGCCGATCGTCTCGGAGATCTCTTTGTTCGCTGTCTTGCTCATCGTTTCGTCTTTCTATTCTGCTACTGGGTCGTCTTGTCTGCCGCGGTCGCCCCTTCGGCCGGTCGCGGATGGGCGATCTTCGCGTAGGACGCATCGAAATCGAAGCCCTTATGGAAGGGATTGTCTTCGTTGTGGCACTGCGCGCAGACCGTGGCGTCGGGCTTGGTGAGTCCCACCGAGGCCCGATCGATCTTGCCGTCGGCGATCGCCTGCATGGTCTTCTTCTTGAAATAGCCTTTGCCGGCTCCATGACACGATTCGCACGATACGCCCTCTTCGAGGGTGATCTTCTCCGTCGCGATCTTTTCCCTTACGGTGAAAGCGGTGACGTGGCAGCGCAGACATTTCGGGGAGTCTTGCGGATCGTCGACGCCGATTCCGGCGGCGGCCTCCTTTGCCTTCTCGGTACCGAGAGTCTCGTAGGCCTTCGCGTGGGCGGACGCTTGCCACTGGCCGTACTGGTTGCCTTGGTCTTCATTCTTGTGGCAGAGCTTGCATTTCTTGACGCCCACGAAGCCGCGCTGGCCCGCCGTGGCGCTCTGCGCCCATGGGCCCGCGCCGAGTGTCCACGCGAAGGCGGCGAAGATGGCGAGTCTCGATATCTTCATGCTGGGATCTCCGGGTTTTTTTCCTTGATGAGAGGGTCGGCGTGCCGGTTGAAGATCACATCCGCTCGGGTGCCGTCATGCCCAAGATCGTGAGGCCCCGGGCCAGAACGAGACGGATCGCATCGACCAGACGGAGGCGGGCCGAGGTGACCGAGTCTTCCTGTTTCAGTACGCGGTGTTTGTTGTAGAAGGTGGAGAAGCTCGACGAGAGATCGAGCAAGAATTCGGCGAGCATCGAAGGTTCGTAGAGCTCCGCGGCCTTGTGCAGCACGCTTGGAAACTCGGCCAGCCGGCGCGCGATCGCGAGCTCCTCGGGCGACTCGAGGGGGGAAACGCCCCGGGCCGAGGGGACCGGTCCCCCGTGCTTTCGCAGAATTCCGCAAAGCCGTGCATGGGCGTATTGCAGATAGGGACCGGTCGCTCCGCGGGTATCGGTCGCGCGATCCCAGTCGAAGAGCAGATCGTTGCGCCGGCCGCGCGCCTGGGTCCAAAAAAGGACGGCACCGACTCCGACCGCTTCGCTGACGCGCTCGATCTCGGGAGGGCTCAGCTCGGCCCTCTTTACCGCCTCCTCCTCGACGATGGTCCGCACCGCCGCGACCAGGCGATCGAGCAGCTCCTCGAGGCGGATCATCTTGCCCGAGCGGGTGCTCATCGGGAGGATCCGCCCCCCGTCGACGATCTTCACCAGGCCGTAGGGAATGTGCTCGTTCCGATCGGCCCAATCGAAGCCGGCTCGATCGAGCGCGGAGAAGAGCTGTCGAAAGTGGAGCGCCTGCCGCTGGTCGGT
>NYZA01000192.1 GCA_002686955.1 Gemmatimonadota bacterium | reverse complement strand
GCGGTCCGCCGGAAAGATGCGTCTGGAGGGAAAGAGCTACGTGATGGTCGACGGCGATGTGGTCAACTATCGGTTCAATGTCTGAGCTCCCAACGGAGCCGGTTGCGCTATCCTCCGGCGTCGCGATCGAATCATCGAAATGGCCTCCGCCCTCTCTCTGGAATTGACCCGTGAAGCAGATCCTCGTCCTGGGCGCCGGACAAAGCGCCGCATTCCTCATCCCGCATCTCCTCGATAGAGCGAGTGAGAGGGACTGGTTCGTTACCGTCGGCGATGTCGACATCGAACTCGCTCGGAACCGCGTGAATGAGCACCCCTGCGGGAATGCGGTCTTTTTCGACGTAAACGATGCCTCGCTACGGTCGGCTCAGATCGAAAACGCCGATGTCGTGGTGAACCTGCTCCCGCCGAGCTTTCAGGAGCTGGTCGCGTGGGACTGTGTCAATCACGGGCGGCACATGGTCTCCGCGTCGTACCGCGCTCAGGCCGTGCGAGACCTCGATCTGGACGCGCAGCGCAAGGGAGTGTTGCTCCTCTGTGAGCTAGGACTCGATCCGGGCATCGACCTGATGTCGGCCATGGCCTTGATTCGCCGGGTTCGCGCGCGGGGTGGAAGGATCGTGGGATTCCGGTCATACGGGAGCGGTATTCCATCGCCGGAGCAGGAACACAACCCATTTCGATACGTTGTCACGTGGAATCCCCGAAACGTCGCCATGGCGGGCCAACATGGGGCCCAATACATGGAGAACGGCAAGATCAAAATCGTGCCCTTCCACGAGGTCTTTCATCACACATGGGCGACCGAAGTAGATGGGGTCGGGCGGCTCGAGGCCTATCCGAATCGCGATTCGCTGGCCTACCGCGAGGTTTTCGGTCTGGAGCATGTGGAGACGATGATCCGTGGAACCCTCCGGTATCCCGGCTGGAGCGAAACATGGGCGCAAATCGTGCGGCTCGGGCTGCCGAACGAGCATCTGCGAATTCCCGATCTGGCTGAGAGAAGCTGTCGTGAGGTGGTGGAGATGTTCCTACCCCTCAATGTTACCGGCCCCAAACTCGAGCAGAGAATCGCCCGTTTCCTTCGAATAAGTCCAACGGGCCGCATCATTGAGAATATGCGATGGCTCGGACTTCTCTCCGAGGAGAAGACCGGCTGTGAAGGGGATACCGCCACGGCGATGCTGACGCATCTGCTCGCTACGAAACTGGCGCTCGGACCGGATGAGACCGATATCGTGATCTTGGTTCATGAGCTCGATGTGGAGCATCCGGGCTCGGAGCGGGCCGCTGAACGTCTGATATCGACACTCGTAGCCAGCGGTGAACCGGGTCGCTTCACGGCGATGTCGAAGAGTGTCGGGCTGCCCGCGGCTCTGGGAGTCGAGCTGCTTCTCGACGATCGACTGCATCTAACCGGCGCGCACATCCCCACCCACCGATCGATCTACGAGCCGATCTTAAAAGAGCTCGAAACGTCGGGGCTGCGTTTTCAAGAGCGGGTCGAGCCGATCGGTTGAGCCGATTCCAGCACCTCTCGCACGGTCGTCAAGAAGTGCGCCGCCACCGCCGGAGCGCTGTAGCGATTCTCGACTAGATCGCGGGCATTGGTGGTGGTGTGAATGCGCAGGAAGGGATCTCGCAACACCTCGATAATCGCTCCCGCCAGGGCATCCGGTGCTCCGGCAGGCACGAGCGATCCGGTCTCGCCGTCGCGTATCAGCTCTCCAACTCCACCGACGTCGGTCGCAACCATCGGTGTGCCGACAGCGAAGCTCTCGAGAACGATGACCGGCAGACCTTCGCGCATGGAGCTGAGTACCGATACGTCGCAAGCCGCTACAAGAGAGGGGACATCTCTGCGATGCCCGAGGAAGATCGCTGCGCCGTCGGGTAGAGCGCGCTCAGCGAGTGTCTCGAGATCGGCGCGACGAGGTCCGTCACCGGCCAGAACCAGCGTCGCCCTCGGGTAGACCGCTCGCACTTTCGCTGCAGCTTCGATCAGATCTTCTTGGCGCTTCGCCTTGCGCATCGAGCCCGCGTGGAAGATCACCGGGCCGGCGCTCGGAATCCCGAGCTCGTGCCGGCGAGCGGCGCGGTCGTGGAGGAAAGGCTCCGGCATCTTTGAGAGGTCGACGGCATTCCTGAGCAACCCGACACGATCGGCTGGAAGTCCTTCCATCTCGATAAGGTGCTTCAGAATCGATGCACTGACGGTCAGATAACGGCCGGACAATCGGGCCAGGAGGCGATTCATCCAGATGCGGCGCCTGCTGCGCTTCGGTCGCATGCTGTGAGCAACCGGCACGATACCGGGTACCCGGGCGAGTCGAGATACCAACACGCCGATCGTGTTGGCGAACTCCAAATGGGTGCTGACCACGTCGAAATGATGCTTCCTCATGTATCGATAGAGGCGGAGAATCGAACGCAGGTCCCAGTACGCGCCGTGGCTCATGCTGAACGAGACAACGTTTGCGCGTGGCAGCTTCGTAAGGTCCGGCAAGGGCCCATCACCCAGTAGGCTTGCCATGTGGACCTCCACGCCCACATCGTTGAGGGCGTCCGCGAGAGTGGCAAGTGCGATTTCCGCGCCGCCATGGTCCTGAAAGCCGTTAATTAGAAACAGTACCTTCAAGTTGCCGGCCGATTCACGTTTCGCATCGTTGGGGTTTTTCATCTCACCCGATTTCCGCCCAATTACAGATAGCCGAATGCCGCCAGGCGCTCCCGCATTTCGCCGGATAGCTCGCCGGTCGGAGAGTTGGTGCGGCTCCATCGCCGGCCGTTGTCACCGCCGAGCTCTTCGACCCATCGGTCCAGCTCCCTACACAGTGCATTCACGATCTCCGGATGTACGTTGCTCAGTTCATTCGTCTCACCGGAATCGTTCTCGAGATCATAGAGCTCCAAGGTCCCGTCGGATGCCCGCGCGAGCTTCCAGCGCTCATCGCGGATCGCGCGCCAGGCGCGGTCGAACTCGCTTAGATCTACATCGGGACGCCGGGCGCGAATCAGGTCGAGATTCGGTTCCAGGTACTCGATGAGGGCATGCCGCCGAGAATCGCCTTCAGACGCGCCACCAACAAGCGACACCCCCTGCCTGGATCGACTCGAATGCTCCGGAGCGGCGCTGCTCAGGATCTCTTCGAGAGTCGGCAGAAGATCGATGCTCTGCACGAGCCGGTCGGCGCGCAGGCCTCGCGGAAAAGCACCAGGATAGCGACATATCAGAGGAACATGGGCCAGGGTGTCGTAAACACAATAATTGTGTCCTACCAGACCGTGCTCACCGAGATTCTCTCCGTGGTCGGCCGTGATTACCAAGACGGTATCGTCCAAGATGCCCTTGCGCTCGAAGAGATCGACCACCTCGCCGATCTTCCGATCCAGATAGGAGAGAGCACCGGAATAGAGCCCGTCGAGGATCTGCAAATTCTCGGGCGTGAGGAGCGATGGGTCGGCGTGGTAGGTCCAGGACTCCAGCGGAACACGCGACAGTGTTTCCCGGTCGACCCCCTCGGGGAGAAAGCGAAACCGATCCACTTCCGGAGCGCTGTACGGTCCGTGGGCTTCCATGTAGTCGACGAAGAGAAAGAAGGGACGGGATTGCTCGCGAGCGTCGAGCCACTGCTCGATCGAAGTGTTGATTCGTGATGCCCCGGCGTCGTGCATGCGGGCCTCGATGCGGCTATTGAGTGCCTGCCAGGCGTTTCGGATAGCGCCCAGAGGCAGACCCGCCGCTGCCGCTTTCCGCGCCCATTTTGCCATCGGCCCCATCCGCGCCGCCGCGCGAATGTCGATCGCCGTATCGAATCCGCGGGTCAGTCCCGTTTCGGGCACGATCCAGGGGTTTCGGGTAGCTGATCGGGTTTCGTAGCCGAGATCCGCCAGCCATTGCGCCAAGGTGGGCACCGAGCGATCGAGATTCGGCTGCCCATAATGGGTCTGGTGCTGCGTCGGATAGAGACCGGTGAAGAGACTCGTCACAGACTCCAGCGTCCAGATCGAGGGAGATACGGCCCGCTCGAAGAGCGTGCTCTCTTCCGCCAGACGGTCGATGCGGGGGGTTGTGGGGCGCCTGTGTCCGTAGCAACTCAAACGGTCCGCTCGGGCGCAGTCGAGAAGCAGGATGGCGACGTTGGGGCGGTTCCGCTGCTTCATGCCACCGGTCCCCCGACTACCGAGTCGTTGGTCCGCCGGGTCGGTCCTTCCGCTCGATCGCCTCGGCTCCGCTCTCGGAGCGCTCCGGTCAGTGGGCGGGAGCTGCCGCAATACGCGCCGATCGCCAGCGACGCAATCCAGACGAGCAGCACGGCCGATACGGTGCCCGAAACCCCCTGAGGCCACGACCAGTTCCACGGCAGGAAGGGCTGCGAAGCGGCGCTCCCCGATGAGTGGATGCCGACCGCGACCACCGCCCAGATCACGGCGATCTGCGGAGCGAGCAGGCGGAGCACCTGCTTCGATGTTTCCAGTGCACCGAGACCAGTTGCGTCCAGAGCAAGGGCCAGCACCGTGGCGGCGTAGAGCCCTTGAACAGCAACCGTGGCCACCGCCGTTCCGACCAGTCCACCTCCTCGTCCCGCGACGAAAAGCACCAATGCAACGGTGCCGAGGATCGTCGCCAATTGCGCCGCCACCAGTTTCGGCTCACGGTCGAGGGCCACCAGAAGGGACCGCGGCACCCCGGCCAAGGAGAGAAAGCCGGCGCCCAGGAGGATGACGCGGGCGGGATTGGCGGCCGCCACATATTCCGGTAGAAACCAAACCAGGGGGAGGTGGCAGAGCAGTGCGGCGGTGGCGAGTGCCGGAGGCAGCAGAAAGCTCATGCCGCCAACGATCGTGAGCAGGCGAGCCCTGTGCAGAGCGGGATCGGAGCCGCGCCCCACATCTTCGAGAAAGGTAGGCAGCGTGACCCAGCGCACCGATTCGGCCGCTCCGCCGGCGATGCCTCCGGCGCGCTTGGCGAGGCCGTACAATCCCAGGCCGGTGAGACCGAAAAGATGAGTCACCAGAATCTTGTCGATGCTCGAGATCAACCGGAAGAGGAAAGTAACTACAAGAACCGGTACCCCTCGGCGGAGGAGTCCTCTGGTGGTGCCGATGTCGAACGAGAATTTGAATCGCCATCTGCTTCGCCGCCAGGCGAGAAGCGATACGGCCGCGTAGCTGGCGACCAGGGCGAAATAGACTCCCGTCACACCGAAACGCCAGGCCGCGACAATCGCAAGCAGGGCATAAGAGGCATGGAAGACAACGATGGTCAGGCTCGCGTCTCCCACACGTCGCTGGGCGCGCAAGAGCGCGACATAGAAAGTATGAACCTGATGTACCAATGCGGCGAAGATTCCCGCTCCGACCGCGACCCGCGCCTCGATCGATGCATCGGGACGGAGCCAAGCAAATAGCGGCACTCCGACGAGCGCCAGCGCACCGAGCACCAGCGCCCCGGTAAACGCGACATCTTTCGATCGGTGCAGCCGTGATTCGTCCCCAGATCCCACGGCCCGCGAGGCTTCCTTGGTCATACCGAAGAGAAGACCCCCGTGCGAGCTTCGCGCGTACTCGAAGACGAGCAGCGCGAGCTGGAGCAGGCCGAAGCGATCCGGGGAGAGGATTCGAGCGACCGCGAAAGAGCGGATGGTGCCGATCGCCTGAGCGATCCAGCTGGCGCCTAGAAAGGTGCCGGCGTCGCTGAGGATCCTTCGGTCCGATCTAGCCGCTGTAGTGTGAAGAAGTGTGTTGCTCAAACCCCCACCTCGACCCTCCCGGCAATCCGCCGGCGAATCGCCGGCAGCACTTCCATCCGGGCACGCTCCAGATCTTCCGGAAAGTCGATCTCGATCCAGGGGCGATCACCGATCTCGATGCAGTGGACCGGCATCTGATCAACCATCACATGCAGCGCCTGCGGCATCCACCGCTGATTCCTCCCCGCTTTCGCCTCTTCCCTCGCGTAACGCAGCGCCGATGCGACGCCCGCTCGGGAGAGCTTCAAGACACCCAAGTTCTCGCCGTGAACCGCCCCTTCGGGCAGGTTCTTCCCGATCGCGACAAGCCTGCCGCCGGCATCGTGAACGAGCTTCATCTGCTCGTCGTCGTACTCCTCGTGCCTCTCGAAGAGCAGCGCGTTGGCGGCGGGAGCGTCGATCAGGTCTTGAACGCAGGATGGGTCGACGAGCACATCGGCGTTGATGACGAGTGCACCCTCCGTCGCCCAGTCACCCGCCACCATGAAGGAGTGGAGAGAGTTGGTGGTCGCGTAACTCGGGTTCTCCACGTAGTGGGGCCGATCGCCGAGTTGAGCCACGACCTCCTCCGCGCGGTGACCGACGACCACGACCAGATCTTGCACGCCGCATAGCGCGAGTGTGTCGCGCATCAGCTCGATCGGCGTGGTGCCGCCGACGTCCACGCACGACTTCGGACAATCCGAGGTGAACGGCAGCAAGCGCCGCCCTTGGCCGGCGGCGAGGATGATGGCGCGCATTCTGACTCCGTGTCGAGATGCCCGAAGACCGCGGATCCGGAGAGATCGAACCGGATCTCAAGACCCTGGGGGACTACGCAGGGGATCGACGCCAACCCGAATCCCTTGAACCGATTCGGGGATGGGTTCTTGCCGCGCCGGCCCGGTCGATCGGGCGGCGTCTCGAGTGCGTGCGCGATCGATGCCGCGGGCGCGCCAATCGCCGACCAGGAACTCCAACGAGCAGCGAATCGAGCCAAAGATGGCGGCGGCGCGCAGAGCGGTGAGGGGGCCGCCGATGAGTAGCGCGATCGACAGAATCCACAACCAGACGACATACGCCGATGCGGTCTCTCGCCATGCGGCCACGATCCAGACCTCGAGAGTCGAATCGGCACGTGAGGCTGTGCCCTTCGCTCTCATCTCGGCCAGGGGGTTCTTGATCATTCGACTTCGCTGGACCTTGAATGTGGCGCTCAAGAAGAACGCGCTCATGGCACCGAAACCCCATGCCCACGCCGCGCCGGCATCGCCCCCGGCGCCCGC
>NYZA01000191.1 GCA_002686955.1 Gemmatimonadota bacterium | reverse complement strand
GTTTCGCTTAGTGCGACGTGCAACCAGCACGCCTCCGCGCGAAACGGGGGGAAGTGCTGCCAGGGCACGAATCTGCGCCGCCTCGCGACGAAAGTTGGTGAGAAATGCGGGCTAGCTCACGTAGCCGAGCGTCTTCCGGATCGGTGACGAGATCATACAGCTTTCGGCGCCCATCGAGTCCCACAGCAACTCATACCAGCATCCGCCACCCGAACCGCGCTTCGCCCTGGCGTTTCGACACGGGGCATCGATCGACATGGAGGACGAAGGAGGGGGGGGAGACCGAGCATTGACCCGCCGGCCTCCGCCATTCGCAGCCAGGCACGCCCCGTGGCTCCGCATCCCCGAACGCGATGCCCCGCCCGCCCGGCGCGGGGTTGGAATC
The DNA here is from genome assembly GCA_002686955.1 of Gemmatimonadota bacterium. Lineage (GTDB taxonomy): Bacteria. The sequence continues at coordinate 8,327 of NYZA01000191.1, read as the reverse complement.
CACGAGCCTCCCCGCCCGGTTCGATTCTGGTAACCTGCTGCAGGGTTGTTGCTGGGATTCTCGGAGGTCATCGGCTCATCCACCCACCGGAGTAGAAATGGCTCAGTACAAGATCGCCTGGCTGCCTGGCGATGGCATCGGCATCGACGTCATGAACATCGCGCGTAGTGTGCTCGACGCGCTCGAATTCGACGCGGAGTACCCCCACGGAGATATCGGGTGGGAGTTCTGGAGGACCGAGGGGAATCCGCTGCCGGAGCGTACGCTCGAACTGTTGCGCAACACCGATTGCGCCCTCTTCGGCGCCATCACTTCGATGCCGAAGGAGGAGGCTCAGGAGGCGCTGATTCCCGAGCTGAAAGACTCGGGGCTGGTCTATTCGAGCCCGATCGTGCGGTTGCGGCAGGAGTTCAATCTGCACACCAATCTTCGTCCCTGCAAGGCGTTCGATGGGAATCCGCTCAATCTTCGTGACGACATCGATCTCGTTGTGTTTCGCGAGAACACCGAAGGGCTCTATGTCGGCATCGAATTCCATCCCCTCCCCGCCGAACTGATGGACGTGCTCACGCGCAACCACCCGAAAATGCGTCGTTTCGGCGATGTCCCTCTCGATGATATCGCGATGTCGACGCGCATTATCACGCGCAACGGCGCGAGGAGCATAGCCACGCAGGCTTTCGAGTATGCGAAGACCCATGGTTACAAGACCGTGACGGTGGTCGAGAAGCCGAATGTGTTGCGGGAGACTTCGGGGCTGATGGTGCGCACGGCGCGTAAGGTTGCGCGCGACTACCCCGGGATCGATCTGTGGGAGGCGAATATCGACGCTATGTGCATGTGGCTGGTCAAGAACCCGCAGCAGTACGGTGTTCTTGTCGCCGGAAATATGTTTGGCGACATTATTTCCGATCTGTGTGCACAGCTCGTCGGGGGACTGGGCTTCGCCGCGAGCGGGAATATTGGCGATCGCTACGCTGTTTTCGAGCCGACGCATGGATCGGCGCCGAAATACACGGGGCAGAACAAAGTCAACCCGATGGCGATGCTGCTCACAACGAAGCTGATGCTCGATTGGCTCGGTGAAGACGACCGGGCGCGACGTCTCGAGACGGCGATCGCGCGTGTGATTCGCGAGGGCGACGCGCGAACCTACGATATGGGTGGCGGCGCCACGACGACCGAGGTTGGCGAGGCGATCGTGAGGCGGCTCAGTTAGAAGCTCTGGCCTCGATCCGGGCGATCGACTCCACGTGGTGGGTCCACGCCCGGATCAGGTCGGCGATGCGCGTGTGATCGGGGTTTCCCTCGCGCGTCTGCGCGATCCGGTCGCCGATTTCGGTGAGTAGGCGCTCCCGGTCGCCTCTGAGCTCATCGGCGTAGTGCCGGGCGCGGGGATGGGCCCCGAGGAAGCGCTTTTCGGTTTCGGCGGCTTCGATCGAGCGGATCCACTCGCGCGCCTTCGCCTCGAATGCGGAGAGGGCGGCCACGAGGGGCGGCGAGGGGCGGACGCAGTCGCCCTCCGGGGTCCGCAAGAGGTCTGAGAGTGCGCGCAGTTCCGCGAGAAGGGCCTGGGAGGGTGCATGAGACACGGACAGAGCTTATCATTGGCTGGATCGCACCGATGATTCGATCCGATCGATGGAGTAGACCCCGTCGCGCCCCCCCGGCCGTCGGATTGGCGAGAGTCCCATGTCCCAACAAGCGATCCAGCTGCTTTTCGGAGTTGTTTTGGGGATCTACTTGACCCCCTCACTCGTGGCGCTTTTCCGCGTGCACCCGCGGTCCACGAAGATCGTGATGGTCAATGCGCTCGTGGGCTGGACACTTGCGGGCTGGGGCATGGCCCTGTGGTGGTCGCTTCGTCCGGCTGTGGTCACCGCGCGGCGGGTCGGATTCGCGGGGGTGAAGAGCAGCCTCTGATCTCGCCGGCTCTACCCGGGCCAGATCCCTTCGCCGGTCCTCGCCGAGAGCACGATCCAGGTTGCCAGGGACGCGAGGAAGATACGGTAGAGCCAGGCCATTGAGTTTTGCTCCAGATACCAGACTGGGCGGCAATTCGCTGCCTTTTTCATCGGCAAGAGAGCGGGAAACTGGACCGGGGACCGATTTGATCCTGTTATGGTCCTCCGTGCCAACCGACCGTTGAGTACGTGGAGAGACACGCCTTGGCCAGCCAGAACAACCTCTACAAGATTCAGGGGCGGCGAACGCTCGACGGCGAGACCGAAGAAAGGGTGTTCCTCTTTCGCGATTTCAGCGCGAAGGTGTTCATGAAGCGCCTGCGCCAGCGCTTTCCCGACTGGAAGTTCGATGGGGAGCCTCAGCTCGCCGAGCCGACACCGCCCCAGACGGAGCCATCGCGTATCGACACGCTTTAGGGTCGGCACAATAATAACTTGCCATTTGGCATCCCATCTGCACGACATCTCCGGCCGATCGGCAAGCCCCGAAACCCTCAAAATAGCCCGACTATTCCTCCGGTTTCGGGGCTTGCCGATCGGCTAGATCTGCGGCACATATGGGCGCGAAGATGACAAGTTATTCTTGCGCCGACCCTTAGGGTCGGCGAATGCACCGGGAGAATCCGTGACCAAATCCAGCTTGCTGGCCGCCGGTGTGACTCTGGTGATCATCTCTTCAGCTTCTTCCGAATCGATCGATCCGCCCGGCCCGGGTGCTCCTTCCGGGGTTGCACCGCCGGGAGCCGCGCCCCGTCCGCCCGAGCTCGTGGAGAGCCTCGATGCCGCGGTGATGCGCCACGGGCTGCCGGTTCATGCCGTCCACGCGCAGGACGGGGGGTGGCCGCGATACACGAACCGGCTGGCCCTCGAGTCGAGCCCCTACCTGCTGCAACACGCTCACAATCCGGTGGATTGGTACCCCTGGGGGGAGGAGGCCTTCGAGCGGGCGCGCCAGGAGGGGAGGCCGGTTCTGCTCTCGATCGGCTACTCGACCTGCCATTGGTGCCACGTCATGGAGAGGGAGAGCTTCGAGGATCTCGCGATCGCCGAGGTGATGAATTCGCTCTACATCCCGATCAAGGTCGATCGCGAGGAGCGCCCCGACATCGATGGGATCTACATGTCGGCGGTTCAGATCGTCCAGGGACGGGGCGGCTGGCCGATGACGGTCTGGCTCAAGCCGGACCGGCGTCCTTTCCACGCCGATACATATATCCCCGCGCGCGACGGTGACCGCGGTGTGCGGGTCGGTTTTCTGACGATGCTCCATCGTCTGCGCCAGGTCTATGACGCGCAGCCGGACCAGGTCGCCGCCAGCGCTTCCGGCCTCACTGACGCGATTCGGCGGGTGTTGGAGCCGGAGGTCGTCGCGGGCGACCTGCCGGGCGGGAAGGCGTTGCACTCTGCCGTTCTCTTCTTCGGTGACCGATTCGATGCGGTGAACGGTGGACTCAAGGGTGCGCCGAAATTCCCCTCGAGCTTGCCGATCAGGCTGCTGCTGCGCCACCATCGCCGCACCGAGAATGCGCACTCGCTCGAGATGGCCGTGACCACACTGGAGCGGATGGCGGCGGGGGGGATGTACGACCAGATCGGCGGCGGCTTCCACAGATATAGCGTCGACTCTCACTGGCTCGTGCCGCATTTCGAGAAGATGCTCTACGACAACGCGCTGCTCACCCTCGACTACCTCGAGGGGCATCAGGCGTCGGGGCGGAAAGATCTCGCTGATGTAGCGAGAGAGATTCTCGCCTACATCGAGCGCGAAATGACCTCCGACGAAGGGCTCTTCTACAGCGCCACCGACGCAGACAGCGAGGGGGAAGAGGGCATCTTCTTCGTATGGTCCCCGCAGGAGATCGAAGCGGCTCTGGGCAAGGAGCTGGCTCGCGTGGCAACGTCTTATTGGGGCGTGACGAAAGAGGGGAACTTCGAACGGGCCAACATCTTGCACCGATCGAAGCCGGTCGAGCTGGTGGCGACCGAGCTCGGGCTCTCACTCGATGCGCTCGAAGGCAAGATCAACGAGGCGAAAGGCCGTCTCTATGACGCACGCTCGCTACGTGTCCCGCCGCAGCGTGACGAGAAGGTGTTGGCGGCCTGGAACGGGCTAATGGTTTCCGCCCATGCGCGCGCGGCGATCGTGCTGCGAGAGGCGCGATATGCCCGTATCGGCGAGCGGGCGATGCGAACCCTCTTGCTCTCTCTGCGCGGCGAGGGCCGGCTGCACCGTTCGTGGGCCGCTGGGAAGGCGCGTCACGACGCGGTCTTGGATGACTATGCTTTCGTCGTGGCGGCCTGTCTCGATCTCTTCGAGGCGACCTGGGACAGAGATTGGCTGCGCGAAGCGATCACGATTCAGGCGACGCAAGACAGCCTCTTCTCGGACGAGGGGGGCGGCTATCGCTTTACGGCGGTCGGCGCCGAGGAGCTCTTGGCGCGGGAGCGCCCCTCACGTGACGGCGCGCTCCCTTCGGGCAATTCGGTCTCGGCGCGAAACCTCTATCGCCTCGCGGCGATCACGACCGATGATGCGTGGCGGGCGAAGGGTGACGCGCTGCTGAAGGCTTTCGCGTCGTCCCTCGAACGTTCGCCGGCCAGCCTCGCCGAGATGCTGCTGGCCGTCGATTTTCGAGATGACGCGGCCAAAGAGCTCGTCATCGTCGCGCCGGACGGCTCTCCCCTTTCGGCCAAGGCCCTGCTGGATGAGGCCGCCAAGGTCTACTGCCCCAATCTGGTCGTGGTCGGCAACGGGCGATCGAGCAAAGGTCTGGCTCTCTTGAACGATCGCTCACCGATCGCCGGCCGAGCCACGGCCTACGTCTGCCGGGGCGGAGTCTGCAATCTGCCGACCAACGATCCCGCGGAGCTCGCCCGCCAGCTCGGGGAGTTCGAGACGCTGGAGCTCGACTGACGCGCATCGACGCGCTCCTACAGCGACGTGCGTCTGGGCTATCCTCCCGGCTCTTCGTTTCGAGCCCTCGGAAAAAGGAGCCCCGATGCCCCCTCGCGCCAAGCCCTTCCTCGTGGCCTTCGCCCTCACCGCGCCGCTTCATCACGCTCTCGCGGCCGGCATGTTCGTTCCCGCCATCGGCACACCCGCCCTCGGGTCGGGCGGCGCGTACGTGGCGAGCGGAATCGATCCCCTGGCCATCTGGTACAACCCCGCGAATCTCTCCGATCTCCCGGAGGGACGGCATCTGGCGATCGACGTGGCCTTCATTCACAGCCCTCACACATTCAAGAGGGCAACCGACACCTGGCTCTTCGAGCTTCCCAACCAGGAGTTCTCGATCGACTACCCTTTGGCCGAGAACGAGGCGGGGCTCTTCCAGGTACCGGCTTTCTTCGGGGCTCATGGGGCGGGGGACTGGGCTTTCGGCCTGGGCGCCTGGGGACCGTACAAGGGCCGCTTCGCCTACGACGAGGACGGCCCCACCCGATACACGATCATCAGCGACCAGAGCTACACCGCCTGGATCGGTGCGGCGCTGGCGAGGAGGTGGGGTGCGTTTCGCTTCGGAGGCGGCGCCCAGCTTGCGCCCCAGGGCGTGAATGCCGAGTTCAAAGCGATGACCCTGCCGCACGAGGCGGGCGACGCCTATATCGTCGGCCGCTCCGCCAATCTCTCTTGGACCTGGAACCTTGGACTGACTTGGGTGCCCGCCGAGACCTGGCGCCTCGGCCTTTCCTATCAGAGCCCGACCAGCATCGACGGCGACATCGAGCTCGCCATCGACCTGCCGCAGTTCATGAACATGGCCGGGATCTCGGTCGACGGCGACGCGGGCGAGTACGAGCTCGAGCTGGCCGACATCGCGCGCTGTGGGCTCGCGCATCGCGTCGGCGAGAGCACTTGGGTCGAAGTGGCCGGCGTCTTCGAGAATTGGAGCAACACCGACACCCTGATCGTTACCCCCGACCAGATCATCGTGGAAGGTCTGGACGACACACTCGGCGTCACGACGCTCACTTACGACTACAAGGACGCCTACTCGATCCGATTCGGCGTGCGCCACGAGGCCGATCCGGGGCACCTGGGATGGCGGTTCGGCGGGCTCTACGAGAGCAGTTCGGTCAAGACCGAGAACTTCTTCGTGGGCCAATCGCCCGAGCGATACGGTGTGAGCGGCGGCTTCTCCTACGGACTGGGCCGTGGCTGGACCGTCGATCTTTCCGGCATGCACTATTTCCAGCCCGACGTCGTGGTGGACGAGACCGACAACCGGCCGGACTATCTGGGAATCGGTGATCTCGAGCCCGCGCCCGATACGCGCGGGACTTATGAGACCTCGTATACGATTGTGGCTTTGGGGTTGCGGTTTGGGGCGTAGGCCCCCCTCAAATAGCCTTCGTCATCAAATCCGCCACCCGCTTGCTGAACCCAGCGGGATCCTCGAGCTCCGCGCCCTCCGCCAGGACCGCCTGGCCGTAGAGCAGCTCCGCGAACTCGGTGATCGACTCGTCCTCGGGGTTTTCGTCGAAGCGGCCGCGCAGCTTTGCCAGCACCGCATGATCGGGATTCAGCTCCAGGATCCGCTTCATCGAGGGGATCTTCTGCCCCGATTCCCGCATCATCGCCTCGAGTTGAGGGCTCAGGTCGCCCGTATCGCCGACCAGGCAGGCCGCCGATGAGGTGAGGCGGGTCGAGAGTCGAACCTCCTTCACCCGCTCATCGAGCACCGACTGAAGCTTCTCGAGCAGGGTCGTGAACTCGGTCTTCTTCTCCTCGAGCTCCTTCTTCGTCTCCTCCTTCTCCTCGTCGCTACCCAGATCCACTTCGCCATGACCGATCGACTGGAGCTTCTTCTCTTTGTACTCCTGGGGGCGTCCGAGCCACACTTCGTCGACCCGATCGGTTAGCAGCAGCACTTCGTAGCCCTTCTCCCGAAAAGCCTCGATATGCGGTGACTGCAACACCGCCTCTCTCGATGTGCCGGTCATGTAGTAGACCGCGTCTTGATCCTCCTTCATCCTTTCGATGTATTGATCGAGCGACGTCAGCTCCTTCTCGTCGTTCGTGGAGGCGGCGAGCACCAGATCGAGAATCCGTTCCTGGCGATCTCCAAACGCCATCAAACCCTCTTTGAGGACCGGGCCGAATTCACCCCAGAAGGTGCGGTATTTCTCGGGATCGTCCTTGTGGAGATCGACCAACGTGTCGAGTACCTTCTTCGTGAGATGCTTCTGGATCGCCTGGATCTGCCGGTCCTTCTGCAGCATTTCGCGAGAGATGTTGAGCGACACATCTTCGGCGTCGATCACACCGCGTATGAAGCGCAGGTAGTCGGGCATGAGATCGCGACACTCATCCATGATGAAGACCCGCTTCACATAGAGCTGCAGGCCCTTTCTCGACATCTCGGGATGGTGCAGGTCGAAGGGTGAGGTGGAGGGTACGAAGAGAAGCGCGCTCGCCTCGAAAGCCCCCTCCATCTTCGACGTCAGATGGAGGAGCGGATCGCTCCAGTCGTGGCAGATATGCTTATAGAACTCCGAGTACTCCTCCTCGGAGACATCATCTTTGGGACGCCTCCAGATCGCCTTCATCGAATTGAGTGTGTCGACCTGCTCCCGCTGGATCTCGGCGCCGCCCTCGACGATATTCCCGTCGGCGTCCTTCTCCTGCTCGGTCCGCTCCACCTTCATACGGATCGGATAGGCGACGAAATCGGAGAACTTCTTCACGATCTCGCGGACCACCCACTCCTCGGTGTAATCCTGCAGCCCATCCTCTTCATCGGCCGCTCTGAGGTGAAGGGTAATCGTGGTGCCGGCATCATCGCGCTCCGCGTCCGAAAGGGTGTAGCTGCCGTCTCCGGTCGAGATCCAGCGCGTGGCCGTCTCCTCACCCGCTCGGCGCGTTTCGAGGTCGACCCGGTCGGCGACCATGAAGGCTGAGTAGAAACCGACACCGAACTGGCCGATCAGCTCCGGATCGGGGTTGTCTTGCTTCAGCTCACGCGCGCGCGCGAGGAACTCCTGCGTGCCGGAGCGGGCGATCGTACCGATATTCTCCATCACCTCGTCGCGACTCATACCGATTCCGTTGTCGCGAATCGTGAGCGTACGCGCCTCGGGATCACGCTCCAGAACGATCTCCGGATCCCCCGCAGCGGCCATCGACGCATCGGTCAATCCCTCGAAGCGTCGCTTGTCGATCGCATCGCTGGCGTTGGAGATCAGCTCGCGCAAGAAGACGTCCTTGTGGCTGTAGAGCGAATGCACCATGAGGTCGAGAAGTTGTCTGACCTCGGCCTGAAACTCGAATGTGTTGCTGCTCACGGTTTTTTCCTAAGAGATAGCCATTGTTCGAAGGCGTAGGGAATTGGTGACGACCAGCACCGAGCTGCCCGCCATGGC
>NYZA01000190.1 GCA_002686955.1 Gemmatimonadota bacterium | reverse complement strand
TCTCGAAACGAACTCGAATACCGGGCTCGAAAGTCTATGCGCAACAGGCTCCTAGGGTCGGCGATGAGATAACTCCCGTGTTTGCATCCCAACCGCACCACATCCGGGCGCAAAGCCGGGGAGATACTCTTTCGCCGAACCTGCATCCGTGATCGCGCACGCCCACACCGCCTCGAGATCGCCCTCATGAACGACCTGCTCTCAACCAAGCTCCTCGCTTTCGGCCTCGACCCGACTCCCGCCGGCTATGTAGCCGAAATCGCAACGCTTTCGATCGTACTGCTGCTCGCCCTCGTCGCCGATCGCATCGCGCGGCGAATCCTGATCCGCGGCGTGCAGCGAGTGGCGGTCAGAACCGAGTCGCAGTGGGACGACATCCTCGTCCGGCACGGCGTATTCGAGCGCCTGGCGCATCTGGCTCCGCTCTTCGTGCTGCGCCGATTCGCGGGGGCGGGAGCGCTTCTGCCGGAAGAGCTCTGCATCTCGCTCACCGGAGCTCTCTTCACGATCGTCGCGGTGCTGGTCTTTCTGGCGCTCGTCGATGCGGTTCTCGATATCTATGAGGCCTACCCGATCTCCAAAGAGGTGCCGATCAGCGCCTACGCCCAAGGGCTCAAAGGGATCGCCGTCTTCTTCACCTGCGTCTTCGTGATCTCGGCGCTGATGCAGGCCGATCCATGGGTGTTCATCAAGGGGATCGGCGCCCTCACGGCTGTTCTGCTGCTCGTCTTCAAAGACACGATCTTGGGGCTGGTCGGCAGCATTCAGCTCACGGCGAACAGCATGGTGCGCATCGGAGACTGGATCGAGATGAGCCAGTACGGCGCCGACGGAGACGTGATCGAAGTGGGGCTGACATCGGTCAAGGTACAGAATTGGGACAAGACCACGGCGACGATTCCAACTTACGCCCTCATTTCGGATTCGTTTCGGAACTGGCGCGGAATGTCGGAGTCGGGGGGACGCAGGATCAAGCGTGCGATCCACATCGATATGACCAGCATCAAATTCTGTACACCGGAGATGCTGCGGCACTTCGAGAAGATCGACTACCTGCGAGATTATCTGAAGGAGCGTCGCGCCGAGATCGAGAGCTGGAACGAGGCGCGCGACATCGATCTGTCCAACCCGGTCAACGGAAGACGCTTGACGAATCTCGGTACATTTCAGGCCTATCTTCGAGGGTATCTGCGGGCCCACCCCATGGTGAATCGGAACATGACCTTCCTCGTACGGCAACTCGCGCCATGCGAGAAGGGTGTACCGATCGAGATATATGTGTTCTCATCGGACCAGAACTGGGTCAGTTACGAAGCGATTCAGGCCGACATCATGGATCATGTCTTGGCAGTGATCGGCGAGTTCGATCTGAGAGTGTTTCAAGCTCCGACGGGGGCGGATATGCGGGCGCTATCGTCCCGGTAGCCTGAAGAAAACCCTCTCGATCGAGACGATTCCGCCCATCACCCACCCGATCGGTCGCGACACTTTACCGTGCTTGCGCAGGAATCGAACGAGCGATCTCTGGTGCTCCACTGAGGCCGCAATTCGGTGGCTCGACGTGGCCCCGCCCCATAGGTGGTGGATCCTGGCCGCCGGAACGAGGTGCACCTCCCAACCACTCTCCGCCGCCCGATAGCACAGATCCGAATCTTCACCGTACATGAAGAAAGATTCGTCCATGCCGCGAAGCTTGTCCCAGAGACCCGCGCGGATGGCCAGAGCCGCGCCCGCCACCGCATCGACCGGTCCGGCCAGATCGATGTTTCGATCCGCGTAGACGTAGTCGCGTGATCCCGGGTTGCCGGGCAGCAGCCGCGACAAGGGGGAACGCCGTGAGAAGAACAGATTGGCGAGTGAGGGGAAACGCCGCGCGCTGGGTTGGAGTCTCCCGTCCTCGAAGCAGAGCTGCGCGCCCGCGATGCCTACTTCGCGGTGGTCATCGAGATATCGAATGAGCTCGGCTGCCGAAGCATCCCTGAGCTCGGTATCGGGGTTGAGCAGCAGCAGGTAGCGGCAGCTTTCAGGGAGCATCTTCGCCGCGCGATTGCAGCCGGCCGCGAATCCCAGATTTCGGGGGGCGTCCCCCGCGACGATCCTCTCTTCGCGCAGAGCTTCGATGGCCTGCGTGGTTCCGTCCCCCGGACTGTTGTTCACGAGCGCGAGACACCACGACCTTTCCCCCAGCTCTCTGCGCACCGATTCGACGCAACGAAGCGCGAGCTCCCGCGAGCGGTAGGCGACCACCACGATGCCGAGGTCGACCTCGTCTACCAAGAGACGGTCCACTCCCTCGAGCCGGACCAGATCTCGGTGCCGGTGCTTCCCCGCATGGCGCGGAAACTGAGGCGGTAGAGGTGTCCGTCGTCGCCATCTCCTCCTTCCACCGTCTCGCTCTCGAGTCTCGACAGGACCAGATGATCCACCCCATAGAAAGCGATCAGCTCGAGATCGGGAGCCGAGATTCGCGAGGCATCGAACCCGCCGCGCAGGGAGGAGGCGAGGGCGCGTCGCTTTTGCCCCGTAACCGCAACGGCCGAGTCCCCTATCCGGTCCTTTACGGCTTCGTCGAGCAGCTCGCTGGGAAGACGGCGAGGAGTGAGGTTCTCCAGGGCCGCGAAGAGCACACTCGGCGGCTCGACCTCGTTTCCCAACGCCGCGACGGCCTCTCCGACCAGCGCACCAGCCGCCTCACTCAGCTCGGGACCCGCCGCTCCCGGATCGACATCGTCCACGACCCGGCCACCCTCCGGGGACCCACTGAGCGGAGTGTCGGCCCGCACGCGATCCGACTCGACCAGGATCGTCGAGCCCGATCCCGACAGCTCCGCGAGCCAGCCATCGAGCTCTTCGTTGTAGGCCGCGGCATCGCATTCGAGCGCGGTTCCATCTCTCAAATGCAAGTACTTCGCTCCGCCGCAGCCCACGCAGAGGGCAGCCGTGAGCACGATCGCCAGTGGTCTCAGCTTGGACATCATCCCGCGACTTTGCCACACCGGGGAGAAGGTTCCAAACCCGATGAGCAATTCTGCCGATAGACGGAATGGGAGCCATTTCAGTCCGCGGTGCGACTCAGCATGCCTGGGGAGTCCATGAACCACGATATGGGACAAGGTGAGCCGAACGGTGATCTGATCCGAAGTATCCGGGAAATGCTTGGGGCTTGTGACGATGGGCTCTCCGATCTCGATAGCCATCGAGATCTGGTTTTCCTGAATCTCGAAGAGGAGATCCGCCGGTACCAGTCGGTGATTCACGGTGCCCTGCAAGCCCTGGCGGAAGCGGTGGACGCCAAAGACGCCTATACCCACGGCCACTCGACCCGGGTCAGTGCCTACGCCAAGCACTTGGGGCGCGATCTCGGGTTGAGTCCCGGAGAGCTCGAAACACTGGCTTTCGGCGCACTCCTTCACGATGTCGGCAAGATCGGGATGCCGGAGACGATCCTGAACAAGCCCGGAGCTCTCACCAGAGAGGAGTTCGAGATCGTCAAGGAGCACCCCGTGAGAGGCTCGGAGATTCTCGCGAGCATCCCCGATCTGCGTGAGGCGGAGAGGATCGTTCGCCACCATCACGAGCGGATAGACGGAAGCGGCTACCCCGATTGTCTTTCGGACCGGAGCATCCCGATCCACGCCAAACTGGTGGCCGTCGTCGACACATTCGACGCGATTACCACCAACCGAATCTACAGGCGCGCAAAGTCGGCGGATCACGCACTTCGGATCATGCTCGAGGCCGCCGAGGGACAGCTAGATCTCGAGCTGGTCCTGCGCTTCGAGCGGCTCTGGAATCTGGGAGAGATGCACCCCATCCTCGAGGACAACCTGCGCGAGGGCGCCGGCGCTTCCGGCGTGGTCGAGCGGGAGCAGGCGCCGGCCGGTTGCGGTGCTCTGGAGTGCGATCACGGGCTCTTGGATATCGTGGACTGAGATCTCCGCGCCGCCACCCGTGCAATGAACTCTCGCCAGGCCTTGCGGTACGGTTCTCCTCCCGTGCGAGGGATCTCGTTGTGCGTTCCTCCCACCACGATGTGCAGGTCGACCCACTCCGCACGCTTCGCGGCATCTCGCAGGCGAAGGCACATCTCGAAGGGGATGAGCTCGTCCTGATCCCCATGGACCAGGAGCAGAGGCTTGCGCAGAGAAGCGATCTTCTCCTCCGACGCGAAACGGTAGGCGACCAGCCGCCCCGCGAAGGGGATTCCGGTCTTTCCCGCGATCTCCGCCAGGCTCGTAAAGCTCGATTCGACGAGCAACCCGTCGATCTCGTTCTCGACCCCCTTCCCGGTGGCCACGTCGACCGCTACCGCGCCGCCCAGAGAGCGGCCGCTGACGATCAGAGGCAGCTCGCCGGCCCTTCTTTTCGCTTCGCGCACCGCCGCCCGCGCATCGGAGTAGAGACCGGTCTCCGAGGGTTGGCCCTCCGAGTTACCGTAGCCGCGGTACTCCGGAAAGAGCACCGAAAAGCCCTCGTCGACCAGCGCCCGGGCGTTTTCGAGCCTGTAGGCCATCGTGCCCGCGTTGCCGTGGAAGAAGACGACTGTCGCCGATGCCGAAGGCGCCGGCATCCACCAAGCCTCGGTGCGCACGCCGTCGGCCGCGACGATCGAGATCGCCTCGAAATGCAGCCCCAGCTCGGACGGCGTGCGGTACTGCCCCGCCTCCGGATGGAAGAGCATCGCGTCGGTGAGTGGCTTGCGCAGCATGAGGATCGCCCCCAGGACGGTGGCCGCGATCGCGGCCGGCTTGATCGCGCCGTGGATCGTCACCTCACGAGCATAGCTGTCATGCGCTCCGCGCTCCCGCAGAACTTTCGCCGGGATCCGCCGGTCAGGCAAACGATCGCTGGACTCTAGGTTGGGGTGATCGCCCGCCCGAAGACCAATTCGCGAATTCCGTGGTTTCACGGACTTGACCGCGAAACGAGAGGGTCGCTATTGTCGATGGCGACACTCGATAAGAGGCGCGTGACGATATTTCGTTTGTTCTGAAGCTGACGACATCGTGCCAGGTGTTCGCTGTTCGGAGCAGACCTGCAGGCTGGCCGCGCCTGCCAGGGGTACCTCGGGGACGGAGAGAGATGGACCGAGTTCGCATTTCGCTGATGGGGGAGTTCGCGATTGAGAAAGACGGTCGCCGCGTTTCACGGTCCGAGTGGCGGGGACGACTTCCCAGGTTGATCGTCGCCTATATCATTCTCAAGGACCACAGACGTCGGCGGGGGGTGCGCACGGCCGATCTGAACGCAGCCTTTTGGCCCGATGCGCCGGACGAGGAGGCAGCTCGCAACCGCAGGAACGTCGCTGTTCACCATGCACGATCGGTGCTCACACTCCCCGGCCGGCGCTGTCTTCTGACCTGCCGGGACGATCGCTACCATCTCACTTGGGACGATCCTGCGCTTGTGATCGACATCGAGAAGTTCCATGCGTCAGCGGCGCGTGGCGACAGAGCATTCGGACGAGACGATCGCGGCCAAGCGCTTTCGGAATACCGCGACGCTTGCGCTCTCTTCGAAAGTGGCGTCGCGGGCAATCTGCCGGAGCTGCGGACCCACGGGGAGGAGGCCTTGCTGCAGAGTTGCTATCGACGGTGTACGGAGCGTTTGTTGACGTTGGCGTGGGAGCAGGCAGGGCCCACCGTCGTCAGGGATCTCGCCCTTGCGGCGCTAGAGCGCGATCCTCTCGACCATATCGCGGCGGACTGGCTCGACAAGTCGCTCACCAGTTTGGGGGACCGGTTCCTGGCCAGGAGGACGAAACGCCAATTCTTGGTCGCCTTTCGAGAGGCGGTCGGCGAGTCCCCTCCACCGGTTCAGATGGCGGAGAGCTTGGACGATCTGTGAGCGCCTCCGGAGCCCGAGTCGGGACGACGCCGGAACGATGAGCCGATCCGTGCATGCTGCTTCGATTCGCCAGCATCATTTTTTTCACACTTTCTTTCACCGCTAACCGATCCGCTAAGTCCTTCTCTAATTCGCGCTCGCTAAGCTTCCCGAGAATCACCGTGGCAGGCTCCCGAAATGGAGTGGGCCGTCGAGGGTCGGCGGCGCACGCACATCGAACTCGAGTAGCGCCGCGGCTACGTTCGGGGGACCCCTCTCCCGTCGGGAAGGACTCATCTCATGAGTGCAGCACAAAGATGCATGCGAGGAGTGTGTGCCGCATTGATGCTCTTCGCCGGATTCGCGGCGACGGCGTATCCACTCGCGGCACTGGACGCAGCAATCGACCTGACGGCCCGAGTCGACCAGGACGGTCGCGTAGACGTGGAATGGTATCCGCCTCGAGAGCTGGCGGATGAGATCGACTACTATGCTCTGTATTGGTCTCTGGACGGCCGCACGGGCCGGATGGCGCTGGAAGATACCCAGCTCGACCCCGCTGTTGTCGACAGGGCGTTCCCTGATGGGCTGAGTCCGGAAAGCGAGGCGACTTTCTACGTCGAGGCCCTGGGCTTCGGCGGTGAGATCGTGGGACACACTCCCACGGAGCAACTGAGCTTCGGTTCGTCGAGCGAGCCCAGCGTGCTCTTGACGCCTCTTCTTCCCTCCATATTGAATGTGACGATTCGCGATTTCGAGGCGACCCAGTTCCCGACGCTATTCTCCTCGGTGCAGGTCGATTCAGCGGGAGGCTCTCACGCCATCGATCTGCCGCTCGAAGCTTTCGATGTGTACGAGAATGGCGTGCTGCAGACCGAGTGCCTCGATGCTCTCAGGACCGGCAGCGGCCTGCTCGATTTTGTCTTTCTGATCGATCATAGCGGGAGCATGGAGCACGAGATTCAACAGGTTGTCGACAACGTGGGCGTCTTCGCTCAAGGCCTCGAGGATCTGGGCTACGACGTTGATTTCGGCTATGTCAGGTTCGGATACGAGCCAGACCCAAGCAACCCCTTCGTCCTGAACAGCGGGAACCTGTACGACACGACCGCCGATCTTCTCGTCGATCTCACACCGGATGTCTATGGTGGATACGAGCCTGGCTGCCAGGCTGTGCTCGATGCGCAGGACCAGATCCACTTCCGGCCCGGCGCGCTACGGCAGTTTCTGATCGTCACCGATGAGGACAGCGACGCAGGCGACTGCGACGGAGCGGCCGATATTTGCAATGTGAACAGTACCTCAGTGCATGCCGCGTACGACACTACCGATTCGTGGCAGGAGCTGGACTACGGTCAGCTGGCTCGCGAAACCGGCGGGCTCGAGTTCTACGTAGATGATCCCTACGACTCACTTTTCACCTTCATCGCGGAGAGAATCAAGAATTTCTACAGGGTTCGTTGGTGCACCAGCGACTCCACGCTCTGCCTCGAGCGCGAGGTCGACATCTCCGTCTCGGCCTGGGGCGAGACCGATTCCGACACCACCGCCTACACACCCGGCGGCGTGCCTGAGATCGAACGTACACAGGAGACGATCGACTTCTCTATAGTCTCGCAGGTCGCGGGCCTGCCGCTGAATATCTGCGCGTCGATGACCGACTGCGCTGCTCCCTTCATTCAGGATGCGGAGTTGTACTACCGCACGTCCAGTAGCGGAGATCCCTACACTGTGATCGCGATGACCGACCTCGGGGGCGGAATCTACTGCGGCGAGATTCCGGGCATCGACGTGGTGACACCCGGCATCGACTACTACCTGAGGGCGAGCGACGGCGTGGTCGTGACCACCGATCCCTCGAACGATCCCCAGAACCAGCCATACCAGATCGCCGTATGGCCCAATGAGGCACCGGTCATCACCCACAGCCCGATTGAGTGCGCGCCGGCCGATCAAGAGATCCTGGTCTCGGCCAGCATCTACGATTCCACCTTCGCGGTGGCCGGCGCCAGCATCTTCTATCGAGAAGGATCGACCTTCGCGTACTCCGAGACTCCGCTGACCGGTGTCGGTGGCTCGCTGTACGAGGGGTACATTCCGGCTGACGTGGTCGTGGATCCCGAGGGAGTCGACTACTATCTCTCGGCGATCGACGACCTGGGCGTGGGCTCGACCCACGGCACGGCGGACAGTCCACACCATATCGGGATTTGCGACAGCATTCCTGTCTGCGTGCAGGTCGCGGTCGGCCCGCAGAACCAGACGGGGAATCCGCTCGTTCCGTACGAATGGGAGATCCCGGTTCTGACTTCGAGCGATCTCACCCAGTACGACGGCATCTATGCCTTCGAGATCGACATCAGATTCGATCCGACCTACTTCAACCTGTCCAGAGTCTCTAGAGATGGCGGCATGGCCACCCATGGTTATTTTGATTGGGACTTCATCGGCAATCCCGCGGATGGGTTGGTCCGCGCCGTTTGGGCGGGTGCGAGCGAGTTGGTCAATGCCGCTGACTCTCGTTTCGTGACGCTGATCGGCACCGCGACTCAAGGCGCGCCCTGCATGGAGAGCTCGTCGATCGAGATCGATACATTGCTCTTCAATGAAGGGAGTCCCTGCAGCGATTGGGCGAACGGGAGTTTCGAGATCCCCGGTCTGTTGTTCTCGGGCACCGTCAACTACTTCAGTTGCGACACTCTACACAGCAATCCACCGAATCCTCGCCCGATTCCGGGACTGGAGATCGAGTTTGCTCAGGCTTGCAGCACCTCGATCGTGGATACGGTTCTCGTAACGGAGGCCGACGGCAGCTTCGGTGTGCTTGGGTGCTCCTACTGTTCGGACTGCCTGACGCCCATGGCGGACCAAGTGTTGTCCAGTCCCGCCGTCACCGAGTACGACGCGTGGATGATCTTGGACTATCTGGTTGAGCAGAACGACATCGATCAGTGCATGATCGACGCGACGGAGTACGATCCCACCGGTCTGGGCGGCGGGTTACCGGTCGTATGTGATCCTCCAGCGGGCATTCCGTCGGAGGCGGTCACGTACGGTGTCTCGCCACCATTCAGACTGATGCCGCAACGGATCGCGGCCGATTGCTCCGAGAACGGTTCGATCCAGGCGTACGACGCGTCGCTGATCCTGATGTACGCAGTGAACGATTCGATCGGCATGGCGTCCGCTGCGGGCACATGGGATTTCTACTGTGAATCCCGATGCTACCTGCCCGAGATCGAATACCCCGACTTCATCTCCGATGTCGACTTCACGGGGATCATGCGTGGCGATGTCTCCGGTGACTGGCCGGCACTCGCGCCGCTAGATGAAGGGCAGCCACCAATGACCGTCGCTCTCCGCTCGATACCGGCTGTCCACCAGGTCGACATCTACTTGTCCACACCGGCGGACGAGGGGTTGTTCTGCGGGCATGTGGACTTGCGCTACCCCGCCGATGGCTACGCGGTATCCGGCGTCGAGCTGCTCGGTGATCGATCGAGCTTCCTGACGGCGACCAAGAGCGAGCCTGGCGGCCTGCAAATGGCGTTCGCGGGAATCGAGTCCCTGGCGCCCGCGACGGACTACGTGCATATCAGGTTGGACGTGCTCGACGGCAGGGCATTCTCGGCTGACGATCTCAGCTTTGCACTGCGGATAAACGACAACAGCCGAGCGGTTTCTGTCCTGACGAACTAGAGTCAATTCGGACGGAGGACCACAAGAGGAGGAATCCGGTCTCGGAGACGCGACCGGATTCCTTCATGTCGTCAACATCGCTTCCGCGGCCGGCTAGGAGCCTGTTGCACATAGCCTTCGCTTCGCCCGGCATCCGCCTTCGTTCCGATCTCTGCGTCGCCAAGTCCTTGAAAGGCAACCAGCCTT
>NYZA01000189.1 GCA_002686955.1 Gemmatimonadota bacterium | reverse complement strand
GCTGGTTGCACGTCGCACAAAGCGAAACGGGGGGAAGTGCTGCCAGGGTGCGGAGATGCGCCGCCACAGCAGAAAGTTGGTGAGAAATGCGGGCTAGCCGTCTCTAGACCCCAATAGCTCTTGACACCGGCGCCGGTCGTCCTTCAGCTGCGCGCGAAGATCGTCGACGCTCTCGAAGTGTCGCTCGTCGCGGATCCGGTGGCGCAGTCGCATCGTGAGATGCTCTCCGTAGAGATCCCCCTCGAAGTCGAGCAGATGCACCTCGTAGCGTGCCTCCGTGTCCTCGCCGAAGGTCGGGCGAAGTCCGAAATTCAGCATGCCGATCCAGGTTCCGCTGGTCGGTGTACGCGCTTCGACCGCGTACACTCCGATCTTCGGCTGGATCTTCTCGCGCTCTCCGCCCGTGAGACTGACGTTCGCCGTCGGAAAGCCGAGCTCGGCGCCCCGTCCGTCACCCCGGTCAACGACGCCCGAAAGCGCGAAGGGTCGTTCGAGCATCTCGGCGGTTTCGTCGACGCGGCCCTCCGCGACCGCTACGCGAATTCGAGTGCACGAGACCACCGCACCCCCGAGCCGCACCGGCGGGATCACTTCGACGCCGAAGCCCCGTTCCTCTCCAAACTCCGCGAGTGATCGGGCGCTGCCCGCGCGGCCGCGGCCGAAATGGTGGTCGTAGCCGATGATGACTTCGCGGGGGGCGAGGTGCGAGAGGATCATCTTGTGCACGAATTCTCGCGGCGATAGAAGCGAGATCTCGCGGTTGAACCGGATTTCGTATACGTCGTCGAGACCCAGCGATTCCAGCCGCTCGAACTTCTCCCGGCGGTTCAAGATCAGCTTGGGCGCCCGTGCCGGATCGACGACGGCGAGCGGGTGCGGTTCGAAAGTGACCAGCATCGAGCGGCCGTCGATCGCCGATGCCCGCTCCACGACCCTTTCGATCACCCGGCGGTGGCCGATGTGCAGGCCGTCGAAGCTGCCCAGGGTGAGGACGATCTCCTGGACCGGCTCCGGAGGTTCTGGAAAAACACGCATATCGTTAGTTCGACAGGACGACTCGTGGTTGAAGGACTCCCGCATCCCCGACTCGCTCTATTTCGGCCATCGCGACGAGCTCTCCATCGGGGCCGATCGCCCGCACCGGAGAGTGGGGGCTATCGGAAGCCACGGGCAGATCGCCGAGCGGCAGGCTTCCACCCACGCGCATTCGATCGACCTGATTCGCGTCGAGGAGCATGGCGGGGAGGAAGTCGAGAGCGCGGGCGGGCGGAACGATTCGTGCGCGCAGCTCGTCGGTGTCGGCGGGTGGCGGGGCGGCATCTCGAAGCGCGAAGGGGCCGACCGCGGTTCGCACGAGCGATACGAGATGCGCGGGCAGACGCAGAAGCGCGCCCAGGTCTCTCGCGATCGAGCGAACATAGGTACCGGACGAGCAGCGAACGCGGATCCGGATATCGGGTAGCTCCAAGGCGGTGATCTCGAGATCGTGAATCTCGATCCGACGCACTGGAGCCCGAACCTCTTCGCCCGCTCTCGCCCTCGCGTGCAGCCGCTTCCCTTCCACCTTGATCGCGGAGTAGGCGGGTGGTTCCTGCTCGATCGTGCCGGTCAGACGGCGGGCCGCGGCTCCGACAGCCTGCTCGTCCAGGTCGGGGGGCACGGGCATCCGCTCGGTGATTTCGCCCGCAGCGTCGAAGGTGTCGGTTGCCTCTCCAAGTCTCACTCTGCCCTCGTACTCTTTGTCGAGCCCGACGAAATAGCGGCTCAGGCGGGTCGCGGCAGCGACGGTGAGCACGAGCAGCCCGGACGCCAGGGGATCGAGCGTACCGCAATGGCCGACCCGAACGCGGCGCCCCGCAAGCCGCCGGACCATCTGCACAACATCGTGCGAGGTCGGCCCCGAAGGCTTGTCAATCGTCAGGATCCCGGCCGGGATCATCATCGCTGGCCCGGTCATCCCGCTCCTTCGCGAGCTCGGCGAGCAGTCCGCCGATCCTCATACTCTGATCGACGCTGTCGTCGTGAAGAAATGTGAGCTCCGGAATCCGCCGGAGGTGCATGCGGCGCCCGAGCTCCATGCGGACCGAGTTGGCCGCGTGCCGGAGCACCATCATCACCTCGTGAACCGTCGCCGTATCGCCCACGATACTGACCCGGACCTTGGCGTGGCGAAGATCGCGGCTGACCTTGACCCCCGTGACCGAGGTCATCGTGATGCGGGGGTCTTTCAGGTAGCCGCCGAAGATCAGAGAGATCTCTCGCCGAAGCTCCGATTCGACCCTCGGGACGCGGTGATTGCTCATCGTCTCGGGCTCTGCTTCCGCTCTCTTTACTGCGCGACTTCCAGCTTTCGCGCGATCTCTCTGATCGAGAATACCTCGAGGCGGTCGCCGATCTTGACATCGTTGAATCGCTCGATCCCGATCCCGCACTCGAAGCCTTCGGCCACCTCTTTCGCGTCGTCCTTGAATCTCCGCAACGACGCTATCGTGCTCTCGAAGATGGTGATGTCGTCGCGTACGACGCGCACTCGGCCGTTCCGTTTGACCTTTCCGGTCAGCACGTAGCAGCCGGCGATCGAGCCCACCTTCGGGACCTTGAAGACCTCTCGGACTTCGACCGTCCCATCGAGCTCCTCCTTGATATCCGGCTTCAGCAATCCCTCCAGCGCCATGCGCACATCGGACACAGCATCGTAGATGACGTCGTACAGCCGAATATCGACCTGTTCCTGGGCCGCGAGATCTCTGGCCCGATCGGTGGGCCGCACGTGGAATCCGAGGATCACGGCGCTCGACGTGGCGGCGAGCATGACATCAGATTCGGCGATACCACCGACGCCGCGGCGGATCACCTCGACGCGCACCTCGTCGTTCGAGAGCCGTTCCAGGGAGTCCGACAGGGCCTCGACCGAACCGTCGACATCGCCCTTCACGATGATCGGAAGCTCGCGCAGCTCGACGTCTTGGGCTTGGCTCATGAAGCTGTCGAGGCTGACTTTTGCCCTTTTCAGCTCGCTGGTCCGCTTGGCGGCACCGCGTTGAGACGCGATCTCCCGTGCCTCGCGTTCATCCCTCATGATGTGGAAGGTATCGCCCGCTTGCGGGACGCCCGAAAGTCCCAGAAGCTTCGCCGGCGAAGCGGGACCGACCTTCTCCATCGTCTTGTCGCGCTCGTCAAGCAACGCACGGACCTTCCCCGTGTGCAATCCCGCGATCACCGCGTCTCCGACGGTGAGGGTTCCACGTTCCACGAGCACGGTCGCGACAGGTCCCTTCCCTTTGTCGAGATAGGCTTCAACCACGACCCCTTCGGCTCGACGGTCGGGATTCGCCTTCAGCTCCAGCATTTCGGCCTCGAGCAGCACCGTCTCGAGCAATCGATCCAGCCCCTCGCCTTTCTTGGCCGAGACCTCGACGGCCTGCACCTTGCCGCCGAAATCCTCCACGACCAGATTGTGCTCGGTGAGCCTCTGGCGAACGCGCAGCGGATCGGCACCGGGAAGATCGCATTTGTTGATGGCGACGACGATCGGCACCTTCGCGGCCCGCGCGTGATCGATCGCCTCGACCGTCTGGGGCATCACACCGTCGTCCGCGGCGACGACCAGGATCACCAGATCGGTGACCTGCGCCCCACGGAGCCGCATCGCCGTGAACGCCTCGTGCCCCGGGGTGTCCATGAAGGTAATGCTGCCGCGAGGGGTCTCGACCTCATACGCACCGATGTGCTGGGTAATCCCGCCCTTTTCGCCCTTGACCACGTTCGTCTTGCGGATCTGGTCGAGGAGCGAGGTCTTTCCATGGTCGACGTGGCCCATGACGGTCACGACCGGGTGCCTCGCCACCAGCTTCTCGGTGTCGTCCTCTTCGTCCTGGAAGCGATCCTCGCCGATCTCGGAGAGCGGCTGCACGGAAACGCCGAATTCGTCGGCGATCATCGAGATCATGTCCATCTCGAGGCGCTGATTCCTCGTCGCCATGACACCCAAACCGAAGATCTTCAGGATGATCTCGTTCTCGGCGACCTGGAGAGCCTGCGCCAGCTCCGAAACGGTGGCGTATTCGGCCATCTGAATCACGCGTGGCTCGTTCGTGACCTCGATTTCGTCCTGCTCGCGATCGCGCTTGCGCTTCTTGCGGCGGTCGCCCTTCGAGAGCTGGGCGAAGGTCTTCCGCACACTGGCGTGCACCGTCTTCTGGTCGACCTTCTCCCCTTTCGCCTTTCTCTTCTTCCTCTTCTTTTCCGCTCGTCGACTGACCGCCCCGGCCATGCTCGCGGCCGTTCGCGGGCGGTCGGGATGGGTCGCCGATTCGAAGGGCAGCGCCCCCTGCCGGTACCCCGACTGCGCGCCTCCGCGTCTCTGCTGCGCCGGCGGCACCGTCGGTGCGACCGGTGTGGTCGGGCGGAAGAGGATGCGGGCGGTTTGCTTCGGCTGAGGGATCGATTTGGGCGTCGGACGCTGCTCCGGCTCTTCCGGCTCTTGCTTGGCTGCGACCTCGGAACTGGGCTCATCCGCATCGTCCGCGCCTTCGGCCTTCGGCTCCTCAACCGTCGCGGCAGATTCATCCTTCGACTCGGCCCCTTGGGCGACCGCCTCGGCAGGGGCGGGTTCCTCGGCCTCGGGCTCCTCGGCCACCGGTTCTTCGGCCACCCCCGAGACAGCTTCTACCGCCTCGGCCTCTTCGGCCACCGCCACCTCCGGCAGCTCGTCGGCTACCTCTGGCTGCTCATCGACCACCTCGGCCGTAGCGTCATCCGCCCTGGCCTCGGGCGTATCGATCACCGCCTCTTCCGCTAGTTCCGCGGCGACGGCGCTCGACTCGATCTCCGCCTGCTCGTCCGCCGGACGCGAGACCGGCTCGACCTGGGCGGGAGCGGTCTGTTCCGCCTCCACCTCCGGAGCCGTCACCTCGGCCTCGACCGGCTCCGCATCGGCCACCGCGGCCGCCTTCTTCGGCTTCTTCGGCTTGCCATTCTCGCCCGATTTGGCAACGGCGGGCTTCCTGGCGGTCTTGCGAGTCGCGGTCTTCTTCTTCCGCGCGGCGAGCTTCGCCTGCTCGCTCTTCTCCAACTCCGCCAGGATCTCCGGTTCCAGGGTGCTCACCGGGCTCGTGGCCGCCGAACCCATCCCTTTCAGCTGGCGCAAGAGCGCCGCCGGCGGGATCGAGTACTGCTTCGCGACCTCGAACACCTTCTTCTGCGCCATCAAGAAAACTCCGATTCCTGGGAGTCATGGGGCTCGCCAGGCGAACCCTCAGGAGGTGCCGCCGATCTCGGAAGCACCGCCCGCGAAAAATCGATCTCGAATCGACCGAGCAAAGCCCGTGTCAGTCACGGCCAGCACGCCCACGGAGCGGCGGCCGAGCGCGCGCCCGATCTCCTGCTTCGAAGGGCCTGGAATCGACTCCAGCCCGGTCGCATCACGGAGTGTGGTCTCCACCGCTCCGCGAAGGTCTTTGCCCGCATCGCTCGCCAGCACCACGAGCGCGGCCTTTCCCGCGCGGATCGTCTTGAGCGTCTCGTCTCGCCCCATCCGAACCCGATTGGCGCGCAGGGCCAAGCCCAAAAGGCTCAGTGCATGCCCTTCGGCATCGGAGGGCCGCGCCCCGGGCTCGCATTCAGCTTCACCCGAAGCGTTTGTCTCCAAACCACCAACGATCTCCTCAACCGCACCGGGAGTCAACCTCGAGTTTCCGCAGGAGAGCCCGCGGGTTCGGGCCCGCTCGAGGCAGGGGCGGCAGAGATACCGGCTCCGGCCCGGTCGGTACTGCCCGGCGGGCATGAGGGAGATCCCCCCGCTCCCATCGCTCTCGGCGATACGAAGCAGCTCCGTCTTGGGGTGGCGCCCACGGCACACGACGCATTGTCGGATCGGAGTCACTGCTGCGGAGCCTCCGTCGAAGGTGCTGCTTCGGCCTTTTCTTCGGGCTCCGATTCGACCGACTCGCCCCGGCTTCCGCCATCCCCCTCGTCGTCGTCCTCCTCGAAGCGCCCGAATGCCTCCTGAATCGCCTCGATCAGCCCATGAGCCCGCTCGGCTTCGATCCCCGGGATTCTCGAAAGCTTCTCTTCGGTGATGCCGGCGAGCCCCCGAAGGCTGGTGTAGCCCGCCGCCCGGAAGCGTTCGGCCTCATCGTTTTCGAGCCCGGCGATCTCGGCGATATCGATGTCTCTGCGGTTGATCTCGTCGAGGATCTCTCGGTACTCGGTCTCACTGATGATATCGATCCGAAAACCGGTCAGCCTCGCCGCCAGACGCGCGTTCTGGCCGGAGCGACCGATCGCCAGCGATAGCTGATCGTCCTTCACCACCACGGTCACCTTCGCCTCGTCCGACGCCTCGTCGATCATCACCTCGGTGACCCGCGCAGGCGAGAGCGCCTTGGTCAAGAAGACGGTCGGATCGTCGTCCCACTGCACGACGTCCATCTTCTCCCCATTGAACTCCTGCGCAACCGAGAGCACGCGCGAGCCCTTGATCCCGACGCAAGCGCCGACAGGATCGATTGCCGGATCGTTCGACAGCACGGCGACCTTCGCCCGATCGCCCGCCTCTCGCGCCACCGCCTTGATCTCGACGATCCCCTCGGAGATCTCCGGCACCTCGGCGGCGAATAGTTGCGCGAGCATAGCCGGGTGGTTGCGTGAAAGCTCGATCATCGGATCGCGCTTCGCCTCGCTCTGAACGCTGTGGACCATCGCGCGGATTCGGTCCCCCTGCCGGTAGCGTTCCCGCCTAATCTGGTGTCGGGAGCGCAAGATCGCCTCGGTCTTGCCGAGTGTCACGATCAGGTTGCCCCTCGATGCCTGCTGCACCGAACCGGTCACGATCTCACCCAGCTTCGCGGAGTACTCTTCGTAGATCTTCTCGCGCTCCGCCTCGCGCAACTTCTGCACGATGACCTGTTTCGCGGTCTGAATCGCGTTGCGTCCGAAGGTCTCGTACGGAATCCGGATCGTGATCTCCTCGCCGATCTTCGCGGCGGGATCGATCTCTTGCGCCTCTTCGATCAGGATCTCCTCGTACTCATCCTCTTCGATCTCGTCGACGATCTTCTTGACCATCAAGATCGAGATCTGGCCGCTCTTCTGATCGATCTCGACATCGACATTGTCGAGGTTGCGGCGGGCCCTCATCTTCCGCTTGACCGCCGACACGAGCCCCTCCTTCACGGTCTCCAGAAGGAACTCCTTGTCGATCTGTTTGTCGCGTACGATCGCGCCAAGCGCCTCGACGATCTGGTAGTTCATCGATCTCGATTCCGTTCAGTTCAAGGCTTGAGTGAAGCTCGGCACGACCACCGCATCGAGGATCGCCCCGCGATCGATCGACCGTCGTTCCGACCCCGAGGGTTCGATCTCGATCGACGTCTCGTCGAAGCGGACGAGCACGCCTTCGGAGCTCCCCTCGTCGAACCGAATCTTGACCCTTCGACCGAGGTTCCGTCGAAAGTCGCCGTCGGTCTCCAGTGGCCGATCCATCCCCGGCGAAGAGACCTCGAGCAGATAGCGATCGGTGATCTCCTCGTCGAGCAGAGTCGTCAGTAGAGCGTCGGTCTTCCGCAGCAGGTCGAAGTTGATACCGCCCTCCGGAAGATCCACGAAGGCCGTGACCCGCGGACCGGCCCGGCGCTCCGTCCAGCGAAGCTCGACCAGCTCGAGCCCCTCGGCCTCGAGCAGGTCTCGGATCTTCTTCTCCAGATTCGGGTCCGCCTGCACGGGAATCTCCGCAAATCAAAAAACCAAAGAGTGGACCGATGGCCCACTCCAGAAGAAGGAGGCTAGCACGAAATCGTTTGCGGTCACAAGGATCGGGAAGACCATTTGGGAGGTTGAGCGAGCCGATTCCGACCCCTGGCACCGGAAGCCACGCAGCCCCGCAGCGGCTGCGAGTGGTCGTTGTTCCGGTCTCCCGTAGCGCCGGCGCGAGCTCCTCTCCCTCTCCCCGCTACCGCCTCCGCCAATCGATCCTCCTCGAGAACCAGAGCCGGCACGACGGAGCGGCGCTTGACGCGTTTGCGTACGGGCGGGCGCATCTTGCGGGGCTGGCGATCCTCGGACCGCATCTCTCGCGGGAAAACCATTGAGAGCTGCTGCATGCCGCGGCGGGGCTGACGAAGCGACAGATCGAGGGGATGGTGGCTGACCGTTTCCCTTCGGCCGCCGCGCCGCGCACGCGAAGCTTCGATTCGGCGCTTGCAAGGGTCGGTCGCGAGCGGCCGGGGGCGCGGGGTGGTGCGCCGGCGCGGGTCGCTGGGGTGGCCACGGCCAGGCGTCCAGCGACGCAGCAACTCGCCCCGGGGCGAGTGAGGAAGTGCGAGTGGGCGAGCCGGTCGACCGGAGGCCGAGAGATCAAATCCGGCCCGTCGGCAGGACGCGCGGGGGACGCGCCTCGGCCACCCGCGACGGCATCCCAGAACACCGGAGCTCGCGATCGAGCCGACGCGCTCTATCGGCTCGCTGTCACCGTGAACCGGGAGTTCGCGGAGAAGCTCAAGGAAGCTCGAGCGCTGGTCGGCAACACCGTGCACGACGGGGATCTGGCGCGGGTCCTGGAGATGGAGTTGGATGCGTTGCTGGAGAGTCCTGCACCTCGATCATATCCGGCCCTTCGCATCCCGCGGCGGCAACGAAGCCGCCAACCTGCGGGTCCGATGCGGCGTGCACAATCGGCATCGGGTTCCTCCGGGGGTCGGAGCCGTCATCGATGATCCGTAGATCGCGAAAGCAACAATCCGCGCGGTTCGGCAGCAAGCTGACACGGTAGCGTCGGATTTCTTTCTCTCCGCGCCGCGAAAACGGGCGTGCGGAGGATGGGACGGGTTTTCAATCGTGGAAGGAGCACCCCGCAAGTCCCTGCCCCAGAAGGGCCCCGACGGAGGTCAGCCATAGAGAACCAGGCCCTCGCGCATCGCGACCGTGGAGATGTGGCCGGGCGACCGCTGCCAGTCCTCGATCTCTTGTCTCGAGTAGATGAGTGGTTGTTCCAAATCGATCGCGGGAAGAAGGACTTGCCCGCCGCCACTCTCATTCACTCCACCCAAACCGGACTGCTCCACGCCATCGCCTGATCGCTCTGCGTCACCCGCAGGTAGAGATAGTCCCCTCGAGCTGCGTCGATTTCGAGACTGATTTTCGGCGAGAGAGGCTCGTCGTCGGGAGCGAAACCGACGATCGGTTCTCCGTTCTTCACGATCTCGATCAGCTCGATCGGCTGGGTGCCCAGCACCTCGCCCAGAACCGGTAGGGGCGCGGCCGATGTGTCGCCGGCTTCGCTCCCGCTCTCGGCAACACTTCCCATCGGCACACCCCCTACCGAGAAGCGAACGACGATTCGCGGCCCGGTCGTCGCGAACACCGAACGTCGCTTCAGCGCTTCGAATACACCGTCTCGGGTCAGCTCGTCGACCCAGAGGCCGGCCATCCCCCAGGGGAAGGGGGAAAGGCGGCGGCCCGGATGGCCGACATGGCCGTCACCCGAGCCGATGAAGGCGAGGCGGTAGCCGCGGTCGAGGGCATCGATCACGGTGTGGCCCTCCTTCGCGCCGCGGACGGCGCCAGGCGCCCCGACGTACTCCGAGACGCCGTGCACCGAAGTAATCTCGACCAGCGGCTCCAGAATCGGATCGTGGTACGACCAATCGATCGGGATCGGCTGGCCCGCCGTATGGTGCGGCACGGTGAGCGCCCGGTCGGCCTCGAGCGCGGCGTGGAGCTCAGGCGGAGTGTCGTACAGAGAATCGGACCAGGCGAGGACCGGTCCGCCCTCACCACGAAAGTACACATTTCGATGCCCGCTGACCCAATTGGTGTACTCGTAGCCCATCATGGCGACATATTTGCCCGGCTCGTTGTAGGCGCGGGCGATCTTCTGCTGCTCTTTCCACGCTCCCTCGCTCAACGGGAAGAGCCCGTGCTGATCGTGGTCGGTCAGCGAAGCGGCGTCGAGTCCCGCGACATATTTTGCGTAGAAATGGTAGTCGTCGGCGCTGCCGGTCCCGTCGCTCAGGGCGCTGTGTCCGTGGAGGTCGGCCCAGACCAGCCGGCGGCTGCCCGGGTTGGAGCGGGTAGTCAACGGGTTGCTCAGCCCCTCTTCGAGGCCATCGGCGCGGGCGAGGATGCGGTAGCGCCCCGGTTCCGAAGGGAGACGGCCGGTCCAACGCGCCGTGCCGCGGGCCCTCGGGTGCAACGAGGAGATCGGAATCGTGTCGGCGGACGCCCCCTCTCGGATCCAGAAGAGATCGACCTCGCCATCAAAGCTCTCGTCGAGATTGTCGGAGCCGTCGAGGGGGGCGACCCTTACCACGGTCTCCGATCCCGGCATCGCGAGAGATGGAGTCAAAGTCGCCAGGAGTCGCAGGGCGGGTCGCGCGATCAGGCGCAGGCCGGGTGGGTCGTCGATATCGGTGTAGGTCCCATCCCCATCCCCATCGACGGTGACGCGGAAGATCTGGGCATCTTCGGCGAATGGGTCCGCTTTGACGGGCGAGAATCGGTCCGGATCGGACGATCCATAGTGCAGCGTGAGTGTCTCACCGGGCGCGAGCCCTCCGCGGCCGGGGGCCACGGCAACGTACATCATGGCCGGATTGACCCCCAGCTCGCCCGCGGGCCGACCGTTGGAGCGCTCGGCCCGCACGTGACCCGGCTGGCTCGGATGGGTGCTCTGCGGGCGCGTCCAGTGCCAGTACAGAGGCAGAT
>NYZA01000188.1 GCA_002686955.1 Gemmatimonadota bacterium | reverse complement strand
TCCACACAATCGAAGGGGTGGCCGTAACCCAGACCCGATCCCGAGCGGTTCTTACCGGGACACGGCGCGCTGGGGCTCGATGCTCCAAGCCATCGAGGCGTCCGATGTCGTGGATCTGGAGATCGGTGGATGATCGACACCGTTCCTTTCCCACATTCTTCGTCTGAATAGCGTGCGAATGGAGCGGATAGGCACTCCAACCCCAAGTTTCCACTTTTCATCCTACGCAACCCTCCCGCAATCATGCCCCTGTCTTCTCTGACGTTTCGATATAGGGAATTCTCGGGAGGACCGAGCACTGATTCGCCGAGCGTCGCCCTTCCTTCCCAGGCAAACCTCACCGCTCCACTCCCCCGAACTTCCCGCACTGCTTGCTCCCGAAACGCCGCGGCGCGATGCGCCCCGCCCGGAGTCAAAGCCGCAAAGGGACGCTCTCAGCCCGCGCCCCGTTCGCCGGGTCCCCAACGAGGGAACGGGCTTGCCTGGCTGAGAAGGACGGCTGCCCGCTCGCCAGTGCGCAGTCCCCCCGAGGATCTCACCCTTATGTCTAAACGTCAGGGCGCATGATAGCGTTACGTACCTTTGCAACAATCGCGCCCTGGAGAGGATCGATGATCCGAGACCCCCTCACGCTCATGCCGGTGCGGTACAAGCTCCCGCTGACTTTCGCGTTTCTGTGCGTCGTGGCGTTCGGGCTCGGAGGATATGTCGTAACCACCACGGCCCGCGACGCGCTGGAACGTCAGATCAGACTTCGCCTCGACGACCAGGCCGCCAACACGCAGCTGGCGATCGACCGGAGCCTCGAGCTCTTGGGACGGCGCGTGGAGGATTTCGCGTCGGACGGGCATATACGGCTCGAATTGCAGCGCGCGCAAGATGCACCGACCGTGGAGAGGGAGGCCGCTCGCCGCGAGCTGATCAGACACCTGCGGACGAACAAGCTGCCACTGGTCCCCGAGTTCGTCGATGCGCGTGTTTTGGGACGAGAGGGGGAAGAGGTGGTCCGGGCTTACGCGCGGGCCGCGGCTCCGCCGGAGGGGTTCAGCCGGGATGGCTTGTGGTTCGGCCCTCTGGTCCCACCCGACGGCGATTGCCCTTTTCCCAGCTTCGTGCTCTCCACCCCGCTGACCGCGATCGATGGCACGCGCCTGCTGGGCTTCTTGCAGATCTTGGTGCGTGCCGACCTCTGGGCCAACCGTCTGCGGAAGAGCCTGGCGCGCTCCCCGCTGGAGGAGATTCGCCTGGGCCTAAGTGGCAGGGACGGCTACCGGCTGCCCTTGATTCCCAGCGACCCGGGCGGTGGACCTGGCTCGATGCCGGATATCGCTAATCCCGGCGCGGCCCTGGCTTTTTCGAGCACCAATGCCCGCACCGGCTGGGCCGTCGATCTGTCGGTCGACTCAAGCGCCCTTTCTTTACCTATCCGCACTCTGGTGTCGACCTTTATTTATGTAGGCATCACATTGGTTGTGTTGGCGGCACTTCTGCTCCTTCCTTCGCGACAGTTCTTGCTGAAGCCTTTGGCCGAGCTCGAAAGCGCCGCGCGGAGAATCACCGACGGCGATTTCTCGGCCCGAGTCGGGTATCGATCGAATGACGAGGTCGGGCATCTCTCTCAGGCTTTCGATGTGATGGCGGGCGCGATTCAAGAGAGAACACATCGGCTGGCACGGGCGGCTCAGGATCTCGAGTATCGAGAGGCGGAGATACGCTTCGAGCGAGATCGATTGAATACAGTGATTCACTCGATGGAGGACGGGCTCTTCATACTCGACAATCGAAGTCGAGTGACACTCGCGAACGCCGCCGCGCGGGAAGTACTCGCTGAGCTCGGGCGGCGTCACGGTAGTGTGGCACCAGGGGAATGTCGACGAGGAGAGAGGAGCGAGGGAAGCTGTCTAGATTGTCTGGCGCAATTCGCCCGACCGGCCAAGGGCTGTGTAGTGACGATCGGCACAAACGTCTACGACATTCAAGCGACCCCGCTCAGCGATCCACAAGGGGTTGAGATCGGGAGGATTCTCGTCAGCCGCAATGTCACCGAGCGATTGCGCCAGGCGGAGCAGCAATCACATCAGGAACGAATGTCGGTGCTCGGGGAGGTTGCGGCTGTAATGGCCCATGAGATGAACAACCCCCTCGCGGCCATTTCGATGTTTAGCCAGATGCTCATCGACGGGCTCGAGGCATCTTCTCCGCTTCGCACACACGCGGAAGTCGTTCACAGAAACACGTTGAGCTGCAAGAGAACGATCCGCTCGCTCCTCGATATGGCGACCACTTCGTCGCTTGAAAAGGCGGACTTCGATCCGCGGGATCTCGTCGAGGACGTGGTCGAGCTTCTGCGACCGATCGCCGAGCGCGGGGGAACTATGTTGCTAGTAGAAGGGGCTGGGGCGGTTGGAAGCGCCAATGGAGACGAGTTGCAGCTACGGCAAGCGCTCGTCAACCTCGTGATGAACGCCATTCAAGCTCTGTCGGAGATCGAAGACGGCATCGTGACGATCGAAATCGCGGACCGAGCGGACGGGGTCCTGCTTCGAGTCCGCGACAACGGCCCTGGGATTCCGGAGAAGCTGAGGGATCATGTTTTCGAGCCTTTCTTCACCACGAAACCGGCCGGGGAGGGAACCGGGCTGGGGTTGCCGACCTCGCGTAGGATCGCCTCGGCCCAGGGCGGGCGACTCACTCTTGGATCCGCCGAAAAGGGAACGATGTTCGAATTGCTCATACCGCAGGCTTTGGGGATGACGAAGGAGCACGGGTCATGAGCCGGCTTAAGGAATGTTCGGTCGAGCGAGGATTCGAGCAGCTTCGCGTGCTCATCGTCGACGACGAAGCCGATGTGCGCCTCGGACTGCGACTTCTGGTCACGAGCCTCGGAGCGGAGGTTCGAGAGGCAGCCAGCGCCGAGATGGCGATAGAAGTGTTGCGGGGATGGGCACCTCATCTCCTGCTTTCCGACGTGACGATGGGCGAAATGAGCGGCATGGAGCTGCTCGAGCGCGTGCGCCGAGATCGCCCTGAGATCCAAGTGCTGATGATCACCGGGTACGGCACGATCGAGCTGGCGGTAGAGGCGATGCGGCGCGGGGCCGCGCACTTCATCACCAAGCCCTTCGACAACCGCGAGATTCTGGAAGAAGTCGCTCGACACGGTTGTGACGCACTTGTCGCGGAGCGGGTGCGCCGAATGAACACCGCGGGAGAAGGCGAGCCCTCTCGGATCATCGCCGAAGACCCGAGCATGGTCGAGGTCTTGGAACTGGCTCGACAGATCGGCCCGACGAGCATGCCGGTGCTGATCCGCGGCGAGAGTGGATCCGGCAAGTCTCTGGTTGCAAGGCTCATACATGAGAGCAGCCGCGATCCCTCGCTGCCTTTTACCCATGTTCGGCTCGCCGCGCTCAGCGAGTCGGCGATCGAATCGGAGCTCTTCGGCCATGTCGCCGGAGCCTTGCCGGGCGCGAATGAAGATCGAAAGGGGGTCTTGGCACGGGCGACAGGAGGCACGGTCTATCTGGACAGGATCACTGCATTGCCCCCACTCGCGCAGGGGAAGTTGCTGCAGGCATTGCAGGAAGAGTGCGCGATCCCCTTGGGCTCGACGACGCCCGAACCGGTCGAGTTCAGGATCGTGGCCGCCACCGACCAGCATCTACATGAGCGGATCGCGGAGAAGGCGTTTCGCAAAGACCTCTACTTCCGCCTTCGCGTGGTAACGCTCGATGTGCCTCCGCTGAAGGACCGCCCCGGCGACATCGTCCCCCTCGCCGATCATTTCCTGAGCCTCTACTCCACCGATGCCCGAGACGCCGGGGACTTGAGTGAAGGAGCGCTCGATGCGCTCCGCGCCCACGACTGGCCCGGCAACGCGCGGGAGCTCGAGAACAGCATCCGACGGGCCGTGGTCTTGGCGAGGGGCGAGACGATCCGCACACAACATCTCCGCCTGAGCGATGAGAGCGACCCATGGTTCACGGTCGATGCGGAAGGCCTCTCCTATGAAGACGGCAAGCAGCAGGTATTGCAGGCCTTCCAGCGCCGAATCGCAGAGCGCTCATTGCGGGTAACGGCCGGCAACGTAACCCGGGCCGCCGAGTTGTGCGGCCTTACGCGGGCGGCGTTTCAACGGATAATGCGCACCCTCGATCTCGATCGGAACGAGTTCGTCGAAGATCGGTAGCGGGAGGCCGCATTTATCTCGGGGGGCGCATCGCCCTCTATCCCCCGGGGTGCATATTCCCGTATGCACCGCTTCAAGCCCGTTGCGCAGGGCCTTCTTGCAGCTACTCGGTCGAGGCGCTTATTCGGATATGCACCGCTCGTGGTTCTCTGTGTCTCCACAGCGTCTCGCGCGGCTCCGATGACGTTGATTCCGTCGAATCCGATCGAATAACTTCCAAAGTGCGTCACTAGAGGACGCGGATCGAATGAGGAGATTCGAATGAGAATCCAGCGAGTCGCAACTGTCGTTCGACGGGCAGCTCCCGCACTGCTCGCGATGGCGCTGCCGACGCTTTCCCACGCGAGGGCCGAGGATCCTATTTCGGATTTCGAGGCCAACTGCATGAGCTGCCACACAATCGGTGGTGGCCGCCTGACGGGTCCCGATCTGAAAGATGTGTCGCAACGAAAGGACCGGGCGTGGTTGGCCCGCTTCATCGTCGAGCCGGCGACCGTCATCGACAGCGGTGATGCGTACGCCCTCAAACTACGGAACGAAGCCCGCGGAGTCGTGATGCCCGCGATCGCGGGTATGACGCTGGATCGCGCGAAAGCGCTGCTCGAACTCATCGAAGCCGAGTCGGCGTTGGAGAAATCGAAGTTCGCCGGCATCCAGATGAGCGATCGCCCCTTCACTGAAGACGATGTGCGACTCGGACGAGAGATCTTTCTCGGCACTCAGCCCCTGAAGAATGGGGGAGCGGCCTGCGTATCTTGCCACTCGGTCAGCGGGATCGGAGTGCTGGCGGGCGGAGGACTGGGTCCGGAGCTGAGCGATGTCTATGGACGGCTGAACGGTCGCAAGGGTCTGGGAACTTGGCTTGCGGCGCCGGCGACGACCACGATGCAGTCGATCTTCGCACCTCATCCCCTAGATGGCGACAAGGAGATTCTTCCGCTCCTCGCCTACTTCTCTGATATCGCGCAAGACCCACCAGAAAGCAGCCAAGCGGCCACACTGATCTTCATCCTTCTCGGACTATCGGGCACGGCCGCCGCCTTGATGATCTTCGACTTGATGTGGAAGGGACGCTTCACCGGTGTGCGCAAGGCGCTCGTCGCGGCAAGCTCCGACGGAGTGGAGGCTAAGCAACAATGAGCGACAAACTCTGGATCCAAGACAACGTCGATCCCCACGCACGCTCGTGGGAGGAGTTCTACCGCAACCGTTGGCAGTACGACAAGACAGTGCGCAGCACTCACGGAGTGAACTGCACCGGCGGCTGCACATGGCAGATTCATGTAAAAGACGGCATCGTAACCTGGGAAATGCAGGGACTCGACTATCCCGAGATCGATCCCGAGATCCCACCGTACGAGCCGCGCGGATGCCAGCGGGGCATCTCATACTCCTGGTACCTCTACAGCCCCCTACGAGTGAAGTACCCCTACATCCGCGGCGCCTTGGTCGATCTCTGGCGCACGGCCCGCGCCGCCCACGAAGACCCCGTCGAGGCATGGCGCTCACTCGTGAGCGACGATAGTGCTCGAGCGCGGTGGCTCAGAGCCAGGGGCAAGGGTGGATTCCGGCGCGCGAGTTGGGACGAAGCCCTCGAGCTGATCTGCGCATCGATGATCCATACGATCAAGACGCACGGCCCGGACCGCATCGCCGGCTTTTCACCGATCCCCGCGATGTCGATGATCAGCTACGCATCGGGCGCCCGGATGCTGCAGTTGATGGGCGGCGTCGCTCTCTCTTTCTACGATTGGTACTGCGATCTTCCATCGGCCTCACCCGAAACATGGGGGGAGCAGACCGATGTGAACGAGTCCGCGGACTGGTACAACGCGAAACTGCTCGCGGTCATGGGGTCGAATCTCAACATGACCCGAACTCCGGACTGTCACTTCGCGGCCGAAGCGCGTCACAACGGCACGAAGATGTACGTGTTCGCGCCCGACTTCAGTCAGGTTTCCAAGTACGCCGACACTTGGCTGCGAGTCAACGCCGGGCAGGATGGAGCCTGGTGGATGGCGGTGAACCATGTGATTCTGAAGGAGTTCCACCACGACCGAGCGATCGGTGCGTTTCAGGATTACCTGAAGCAGTACAGTGATGCTCCCCACCTGGTCGAGTTGGTCGAAGAAGACGGCAAGGTACGGCCTGGGCAACTACTTCGGGCGAACCGGCTCGAGCACTACTCCGATGTCGAGAACGGCGACTGGCAATTCCTATTCTGGGATACGGCGGATGACCGGCCGAAGCTTCCGAGTGGAGCCGTGGGCTCCCGCTGGGCGGAGCAGAACAAGGGGCATTGGAATCTGAAGCTGGAAGACATCACCGACGGCTCGGCGATCGATCCGGTTTTGAGCTTCCTGAATGGTGCCGGCGATACCGTGATGGTGGAGTTCGACGACTTCGCCGAGGCCCGAGCGATCGAGAGGGGTGTCCCCGCACGCAAGTTGAAGACGGCCGAAGGCAAAGAGGTTGTCGTCACGACAACATACGATCTCTTGATGGCGCAGTACGGCGTCCCCCGTGGGCTGCCGGGCGCGTACGCCGCCAGCTATGACGACGAAGACGCCCCCTACACACCCGCGTGGCAGGAACGCTTCACCGGCTTGGGCCGAAAGGACCTGATTCAGTTCGCCCGCGAGTGGGCGAGCACCGCCGAGCACACCGGTGGCAAGTGTACGATCATCATAGGGGCCGGTATCAATCACTGGTACCACGCCAACTTGATGTATCGGGCCGGCATCCACGCTTTGATGCTATGCGGATGCATCGGCAAGAACGGTGGAGGACTGGCCCACTACGTCGGTCAGGAGAAGCTGGCGCCGGCGGAATCATGGGGAGCGATCGCGCTTGGCAAAGACTGGTTTCCCACCGCCCGCTTGCAGAATGCACCGAGCTGGCACTATGTGCACACCGACCAGTGGCGATACGAGAAGTCGTTCACCGACTACCACACTGTTCCGCCGAACCAGAAAGAAGGCTCCCTCGCGCAGGGACACACCATGGACGTGCAGGTGCGAGCGGTAAAGAACGGCTGGCTGCCCTTCTATCCCCAATTCACGGAGAACAGCCTAGAGATCGTAGAGAAGGCCAAAGCGGATGGAGCAGCCGACAACGATGCAGTCGTCGAGCACGCGCTCTCACGTATCAAGAGCGGCGATCTCAAGTTCGCGGTCGAAGACCCCGACGCCCCCGAAAGCTGGCCCCGAGTCTGGTTCATCTGGCGCGGAAACGCATTGATGTCGAGCTCCAAAGGGCATGAGTACTTCCTGAAACACTACTTGGGGACGCATCACAACGAAATCGCGGACGAAATAGCCGGTGATTCGGTCACCGAAATCACGTACCGCGACATCGCCCCCGAGGGCAAGATGGATCTGGTCGTCGACCTGAATTTCCGGATGGATACGTCGGCCTTGTATTCCGACGTCGTTTTGCCGGCGGCCACCTGGTACGAAAAGGCCGATCTCAACTCCACCGATATGCACAG
The DNA here is from genome assembly GCA_002686955.1 of Gemmatimonadota bacterium. Lineage (GTDB taxonomy): Bacteria. The sequence goes on along the minus strand of NYZA01000188.1, from coordinate 7,878 downwards.
CTTCGTGCACCCTCTCTCTGAAGCGGTTCCGCCCTGCTGGGAATCGAAGAGCGACTGGGGCATCTTCCGTGCCGTAGCCGAGCGATTCTCGAAGATGGCTGAGAGGCATTTCCCCGAGAAGGTGGACGATCTGGTCGCGATGCCATTGGCGCACGACACGCCGGCTGAGATCGCTCAACCGCAGATTCGCGACTGGTCCAAGGACGAGATCGAAGCGATTCCCGGCAAGACGATGCCAAACCTGAAGGTCGTGAGCCGGGACTACAAGAACCTTTATCGACAGTATACTTCGCTGGGACCTCTGGTTCGCGACAAGGGAATCGGGGCGCACGGCACCCACTACAAATGCGATGAGTTCTACGATGAGCTCACAACACGCGCCTCGACGACATGGGAGGGTGCAACCTACCCCTCGATCGAGCAGGATGTCGATGTCTGCAATGCGGTTCTTCGGTTGGCGACGGTTTCGAACGGTGAGCTCGCCTACCGCTCCTACAAGAACATGGAAGAGCGAACCGGTCTCCCGCTCGCGCACATCGCGGAGAAATCCCGCTCTGTTCGAATGACCTACGAGGACCTCCAAACACGCCCCCACAGATACCTCAGCAGCCCGATGTGGTCGGGGTTGATCGAGTACGGGCGCGCCTATTCCCCCTACACATACAACCACGATCACCTCGTTCCTTGGCGCACGCTGACCGGCCGCCAGCATTTCTATCTCGACCATCCTGGCTACCTGCAGTTTGGCGAACACCTACCCACCTACAAACCAAAGCCGACACCGCACCAGTATTCGGATCTTCGTGTCTCCGATGCTGTCGGGAAGACGATGATGCTCAATTACCTCACACCCCACGGCAAGTGGCATATCCACTCGACCTACGGGGACAATCAGCGTATGACGACTTTGTCGCGCGGGTGTGAGCCCTTCTGGATGAACGACAAAGATGCCGCTCAGATCGAGATCGCCGACAACGACTGGGTAGAGGTCCACAATGATCATGGTGTTGTCGTCACGCGGGCCTGTGTGAGTGCACGGATTCCCCGAGGCATCTGCATCATCTACCACTCTCCTGAGCGGACTTACGGAGTTCCGAAATCGCCGCTAAGGGGCAACCGCCGCGGCGGTGGCCACAACAGCCTCACGCGAACCCGGCTCAAACCGAATCTCATGATCGGCGGCTACGGGCAGTTCACCTATCACTTCAACTACTGGGGTCCGATCGGCTGCAACCGCGATACGCATGTGTATGTGCGCAGGCTGCCCGAGCTCCGCTGGTAAGAGCAGGAAGGACCAAGTCATGGACGTTCGCTCACAAGTTTCCATGGTCTTCCACCTGGACAAGTGCATCGGCTGTCATACCTGCAGCATCGCCTGCAAGAATGTGTGGACCGACCGCAAGGGCACTGAGTACATGTGGTGGAACAACGTCGAGACGAAGCCCGGCACTGGGTACCCGACTAAGTGGGAGGACCAGGAGAAGTACCGCGGAGGCTGGACGCGTGATGGCAATCTGAGCCTGCGCTCCACTGGTCGGGCCAGAATCGTACCGAACATTTTCCATAATCCTTCGATGCCCAGCCTCGATGACTACTACGAGCCGTGGACATACGACTACCAAAACCTTTTCAACGCGCCGGAGGGGGACGATCAACCCACTGCCAGGCCGATCTCGATGATCGATGGACGGTACATCGACATCGAATCGGGTCCCAATTGGGACGACGACCTCAGCGGTTCGCCGATCTATGCGGAGAACGATCCCAATCTGGTCGCCCTCTCACAGGAGCAACGAGCGCAGCTATCCGCGATCGAACGACTCGTCTTCTTCTATTTCCCCCGCATCTGTAATCACTGTCTCAATCCGGCATGTGTTGCGTCGTGCCCCTCCGGCGCACTCTACAAACGCGGCGAAGATGGCATTGTCCTCATCGATCAAAAAGTCTGTCGCGCGTGGCGTTCTTGCGTATCAGCTTGCCCATACAAGAAAAGCTACTTCAACTGGCAGACCGGAAAATCGGAGAAGTGCATCCTCTGCTTCCCGAGGGTAGAGACGGGTCAGGCACCGGCCTGCTTCCACTCCTGCGTGGGGCGCATCCGCTATCTGGGCGTGTTGCTCTATGACGCGGATCGCATCCACGATGTGGCGATGACCGACAACACGGGACTCGTCGAAGCGCATCGATCGATGATTCTCGATCCTCGTGACCCCGAAGTGCAGCACCAGGCCCGCAAGCAGGGAATCTCGGACGCCATCCTCGATGCCGCCCTCCGCTCACCCGTCTACAAGTTCGTGAAGGAATGGGGCCTCGCGTTGCCCCCGCACCTCGAGTTCAGAACACTCCCGATGCTCTTCTACGTGCCGCCCTTGTTGCCCGTGACGAGCAGCCAAGAAGAGGGCACCATTTCCACCGACTCCGACGACTTCTTCCATGCCATCGACAAGGCCAGGGTCCCCGTCGAGTACCTCGGCAATCTATTGGGGGCGGGCAACACGGGCGTGGTCAGTTACTCCCTGCGCAAGTTGATGGCCGTACGCCACTACCGTCGCGCGGCAACGGTCGGCGATATCACGCAGGAGACCGCTGATCGGGTCTTGCGCGAAGCGGATTGCACGGCCGAAGAGGCTGAAGCGATCTACCGCCTGAGCACGATCGCCAACCTCAAGGATCGTTTCGTCTTCGCGCCGTCCCAGCGTGAACAGGCGATCGAGATGATCAACGATCCCCTCGAGCACAAACAGGCCGTGGGCTTCGGTTTCCTGCGCGGACCGCAGCGAGGATAGTGATGGAAAGCAAACTCGCCCTCTTCGATGCTCTGGCTGCGCTCTACGAGTACCCCCGGGGAGACTTCGCCGAGCGGGTGGCGCTTTGTCGCTCTATCGCGGACTCCCGCTCTCCGGGGCGAGGCGACGCCCTTCGCGACATCGAGGAACGAGCAACGCGAATGACCCCGGGCGAAGTCGAAGAGATGTTTACTCGCAGCTTCGAGATCAATCCCGTCTGTGCCCTCGAGGTGGGTTGGCACGTCTACGGAGAGGAATACGCGCGCGGCGCTCTGTTGGTCAACTTGCGCAAGGAGCTCCGCCGCCATGAGATCCCAGAGATCACCGAGCTACCCGATCACCTGACACATGTCCTTCGTCTCTTGGGTAGAGCCGAGCCAGAGCTTGCGAACGGCATTGCCGGTCGCTACGTACTCCCCGCACTCCGAAAGATGCTCGAAGCGGTCGTCGACAAGGAATGCCCATATGAGGCGCTCCTGCAAATCACGCGAGACATCGTGAACGACGAGCATGATGCGATTGAGATCGAACCTCAGAAGAGACGTAGCGCACCGCCCGGTTCGGTGACGGAACTCACCGCTTCGGGCTGTCCAACCCCGCCGCCCGTCGACGGTCCCTGCTTGCACGGTCCAAACGGTTCTGAACGGAAGGTCGACCATGGAACTGAGTAGCGGTTTTCTGAACTACCTCGATGTCTTCCTATTCGGCGCGCTGCCCTATCTGTCGCTCACGATCTTCCTGATCGTGACGATTCAGCGCTATCGGCAGGACACGTTCACCTACTCCACACTTTCATCCCAGTTCCTCGAAAACCGCCAACATTTCTGGGCCATGGTCCCATTCCATTACGGCCTGCTGACGGTACTTGCGGGACATATCGTCGCCTTCGCGATCCCTCGAGCGATACTGGCATGGAACGGCGTCCCAATCCGACTCTACGTGCTGGAGGTCAGCGCTCTGATTTGTGGCCTTCTTACGGCCGTCGGACTCGTCATGGCTCTCATTCGCCGATCCAAGGACACCCGTGTCAGAGGCGTTACGACGGCATCGGACTGGGTTCTCTTCGCCATGTTGCTCTTTCAGGTCTCGACCGGCGTGCTGATCGCGGTGTTTGTTGGTTGGGGATCCTCTTGGTTTGCGGCGGCGGTCTCGCCCTATCTCTGGTCGCTCGTGAAGTTCCAACCGGATTGGGCCTTCATCGTCGGACTGCCCTTGCTAGCGAAGCTCCACATCGTATCCGCGTTCCTCATGATCGCCTTCTTCCCATTCACCCGGCTCGTGCACGTGCTGGTGATTCCGAATCAGTACCTGTGGCGACGCGCCCAAATGGTCCGTTGGTACGGATTCAGGGGTTCTAGATGATGAAGGCTCGCCTCTTCTCGACGCTCCTCCTGTTGGGCATCGTGCTTGCCGGGGCTTCGTTGACGCGCTCCGTGAGCAAGGTGCCCCTGGTCGGGATCGATCGAGGCTACCAACCGGTGCAGCCGATCGCGTATTCCCATCGACTGCATGCCGGTGAGCTCGCGATCCCCTGTCTGTACTGCCACGGTGGAGCCGAGAAGAGCCGAAGAGCGGGAATCCCCTCGGCGAGCATCTGCATGAACTGCCATAGATTCGTCAGTGCGACGATCGGTGCGATAAGAGAAGAGGATGCCCGGGCTCAAGAAGAGAAACGGAACCCGAAGACCATCGTTTCCGCGGAGTTGGCGAAGCTCTACTCCGCCCAGGGGCTCGATGGCGAGCTACAGCCCAGCGCGGAGCACGCGGTCACTCCGATCGCTTGGAAGAGAGTACACAGTATTCCGGATTTCGTGGCTTTCGACCACAGGCCTCATGTCGCCGCGGAGATCGAGTGCCAGAGCTGCCACGGGGCGATCGAGACCATGGATAGGGTGCGCCAGGAAGCAACACTCAGCATGGGTTGGTGCGTGCAGTGCCACCGCGAGATGACCGGGCGAACCGAAGCGGGGAAGCCGGTCGATCCACCATTAGACTGCGCGACCTGCCATTACTGAGCGATAGGAATAGATGATGCGGCAAGGTGGCAAGACAGGCAGGACGGCAACCGAAGGTCCGGGCTTGCACAGGCGTGACTTCCTGCGAATGACTGGATTCGCGATCGGAGCCACTGCGACGGTTGGGTGCAGCCGCGGGAAGGAACGCGAAGTGGTTCCGTACCTGGTCGCGCCCGAAGAGGTCGTACCTGGACGCGCCTACTGGTATGCAACCGTCTGTGGTGCCTGTCCCGCGGGATGCGGCGCTCTCGCGAAGGCGCTGGACGGTCGACCGGTAAAGCTCGAGGGAAACCCCGGTCATCCGATATCGGGTGGCGGACTCTGCGCGATCGGTCAAGCAAGCGTGCTCTCTCTGTACGATTCACAACGACTGCGTGCGCCGCTTCGAAAGCGTGAGCGGAGTGACTGGCTAAGCGTCGACACGGAGCTTGCCGCGGAGTTCGATCGGCTCGCGTCGGAAGGGGGCAGAGTTCGCTTCCTCACCGACTCGACGCTCGGCCCTTCGGAACGCGCAGCGATCGAGCGTTTCTTGTCGCGCTATTCCGACTCTCGGCTCGTTTCCTACGATCCATTGTCGCTCTCCGCGATCGCGGATTCGCACGAGCAAACCCACGGTCGCCGGGTGCTGCCTCGTTACCGACTCGAACGCGCCCGGGTCATCGTTTCGATTGGAGCGGATTTTCTCGGCGGGTGGGTCTCCCCGGTCGAACACACCCGGGCCTATCAAGCTGGCCGTCGCCTGGACGAGAGCACCAAGACTCCCTTCTCGCACCACATCCAACTCGAGTCACGGATGACGCTCACGGGGAGCAACGCGGATCGACGGATCCCTATTCCACCTGGATCGGCGGCGATGATCCTGGCGCAGCTCGCCGACCGGGTGGCCCGACATACCGGTGCGATACCGCCCTGGAGCACTTCGCCCTCGGCGCCCCTCGATGGAAGCACGATCGAGGAAATTGTCCGGCGTCTTCTCGGAGCCCACGATCACCACGCGCTGGTCCTGTGCGGCGAGAATGATGTCGTCGCTCAGCGATTGACGAACTACATCAACGAGCTGCTCGGAGCATACGGCTCCGGTTCCAACATGGGGACGATCGATCTTCACCAGCCTTCTCGGCAGCGGGTCGGTTCCGACGCCGAACTGCTCGAACTGTGGCGGGAGCTCCAAGACGGGACGGTCGATGCTCTTCTGGTTCGGGGTGTGAATCCGGTCTTCGATCTGCCCTTCGGGGAGGCATTGGCACCCCTGCTCGACGATCTCGGCCTGGTCGTCAGTTTCGCCGACAGGATCGACGAGACGGCGCAGCACGCTCATTTCGTCTGTCCCGAGCCCCATTTCCTCGAAAGCTGGGGCGACAGTGAAGCGATCCTCGGAATCGCGGCATTGCGCCAGCCGGTGCTCCGCGTCCTGGGCCACACACGTCCCTTGCTCGAGAGCATCGCGACCTGGTCGGGGCTCTTCGCGTCGGCCCGCGAGCAGATTCGAGCTCATTGGCGCTCGATGGTCTTTCCTCGAGCCAAGGGAAGCGCGGACTTCGAGGCCTCTTGGAACAAGGCTCTGCACGACGGTTGGATCGATGTCGGCGCAGATGAGGAGCAAGATTCGCGCTTCGACGCCGCGGCCGTCACCACTCCCGATCCTTCAGAGGAAGCAGCGCCCGGCGAATTCATCGCGGAGCTCACTCCTTCATCGACGCTCTTCGACGGGCGGCACGCCCACAACCCATGGCTATTGGAGCTGCCGGATCCGATCGCCAAAACCACCTGGGACAACTTCGCGTCGATCGCGGTTTCGACCGCTCGCGCTCTCGGCATAGAAGACGGCGATGAGATCCAGATCCACGATGATGCCGGCACAACTCTTTCACTTCCAGCGCTCGTGCAGCCGGGCCAACACGCGCGGACCGTCGCCATTCCCCTCGGCTGGGGCCGCGCGGGCACGGAGCGTTTCGCCGATGTGGGACCCCAGTGGCTCGAGGGCAAGCCAACCGTGGACGCTGGCGGCCGGGTCGGCACGAATGCCGCTCCACTAATCACCGCGCACTCCGCTGGGCTCTCCTTTCGGGCACGCCGCGTGAAAATCGAACGAACCGGCAGGAAGCGCGAGCTCGCGTGTACTCAAAGGCACCACACCCTCACGGTCCCCGCCGGACTCGCCCGAGCAGGGCATGAGAAGCGCCCGATCGTTCGAGAGATGACACTCGAAAATCTGCGGCATGCCTCTCACGCCGCATCGGACCACGGCGCCCACGGTCATCCCAGCCTGTACGCGGATCATCCCAAGAGCCCCCATCACTGGGGAATGGTGATCGACCTGAGCCGCTGCACGGGTTGTTCCTCCTGCGTCGTCTCTTGCCAAGCGGAGAACAACATACCGGTCGTCGGCCGCGACGAGGTATCCCGCTCTCGAGAGATGCACTGGATGCGCATCGATCGCTACTACAGCGGAGAGGGCGAAAATGTCGATGCGGTGCACATGCCGATGCTGTGCCAGCATTGTGACAACGCGCCCTGCGAAAACGTCTGTCCCGTGCAGGCCACCGTCCAGAGCGCTGAAGGTCTCAACCAACAGGTCTACAACCGCTGCGTGGGCACACGCTACTGCGCTAACAACTGCCCCTACAAGGTGAGGCGATTCAACTGGTTCGACTATCCACGCGAGGACAGACTCCAGAATCTGGTACTCAACCCCGATGTTACGGTTCGTTCACGCGGAGTCATGGAGAAATGCAGCCTCTGCGTGCAACGTATTCAGGAGACTAAAGCGGCGGCAAAGATAGGGGGCAGAGCGATCGAGGATGGGCAGATCATTCCAGCCTGCGCGCAGTCTTGCCCCGCGGGCGCGATCGTATTCGGCGACATGAACGACCCGAAGAGCCGGCTGTCTCTTCTCAAGAGGGACCCCCGCCACTACACGGTCCTCGAGGAGCTCGGAATCAAGCCTGTCGTGGGCTACTTGGCCAAGGTGCGCAATCGCACGGAGCGAGCGGGGTCAAATGAGCGCGCATGAGATCTACAGTGAGTTGCGGCACCCGCTCGTAGAAGGCGACAAATCGCCGAGCGACGTGACGAAC
>NYZA01000187.1 GCA_002686955.1 Gemmatimonadota bacterium | reverse complement strand
TTCGCCCGCCAAGATCTCGGCCGAGAGGTTCGGCCCCGCGAGTGCTCCGATCTTGCGGCAACAGGTCTCCTGCATCAGCACCTCGCTCATCCGCAGATCGGTCTCGCGCTCGAGACCCTTGGTCGCATGCACGACGAGATGGCTTCCGTCGATGTGGTCGCCCAGCGCAGCGGCGACGCCTCTGAAGGCCTGCGAGGGAACGACGACGAGAATCAGGGGGCAGCCCCGAATCTCGCCCATCTCGGTGGTGGCGACCGCACCCGCATGGAGCTCGGTTTCCCCCGTGTAGGCAGGGGAACGATGCTCCGCGTTGATCCGGTCTCGTACCGCGTCGCTCCGAACCCAGAGGGTCACGTCGCTGCCGGCAACCGCCGCGAGATGCGCCAGCGTGGTTCCCCACGACCCGCCTCCAATGACTCCGACCCGGGCGCTCGTCATGGCCCGACCTCCTTCGCTTCGGGGCGCGAGCTCACCGCCACATCGTCGGGCTCCTCGGGATCATCCTCATCCTCTCCGCCGCGCTCTTTCCGCCTGCGCTTTTGGCCGGTCGGCACCTCGGCATCCTCCGACTGGGCGATCCGGCGGAGGCGCCTGGGAATCTCGCGCATGGCGATCTGGGTATCGAGATCGTCGGGAGTTCCGATCAGAACGCCCGCTCCGGTGCCGGCAACCCCGGTCAACCTCTCCTCGAGGCGATACCCCTCCAGACGATTCTGATAGAAGAGCAGCAGCTTCAGATCGGCGGCGACCAGTCGCTCGCCCTCGACCCGAACAGCCGGACGAGTGTGATGTTTACCGAAGATGCTCAGTGCGGTATCGACGACATCGGAGGCCGACCCCCGGTCACTGTTCGAGAAGAGTCGCACATCGCCACGGTCGCGAAGACCGCGCAGAAGCTCTCGCAAGGAGTCGACATCGTTTTCTACCTGCGACCGCGCAATCGAGAGTGTTCCATCTCTGCGCAGGAATCGATAGAGGTCCTCATCGTGAAAACGGGAGCGCACGCGCTGGTATATCGCGCGGGCCAGAAGGTGGGTCGGCAAAACAGTGTTGTCCCTGTGGAAGATCTCGACGAGACGCTCACCCAACAGGCGTGTGTATTCCTGGTCCCGCTTCGCATCTTCGCGCAGCTCACCATCGATCGTGAAGTAGCTCGCCAGATCGACCGGTCGTCCCCGTGGGTCGTGCGAGAGACCGGCGGAATCGACTTCGTTTCCGAGCAGATCGATCGGAGCGCCGAAGTGCAGATGCAAGCTGGAGTCCATGCGCAAAAGATGAAAAAGGAACGATGCGATCTTGCCCAGACGGTTCGATTCGTCGTCGGTGATGATAAATCGCTGCTGTCCCTCCCGCTTCAAGTGCTCATCGATCAACGTCTCCGCCTCCAGCACGAGCGCATAGCTCAGCGTCACCGGCACGATGACAATCAGTGCGGACGGGATATTCTGTTTCAATCTCGCGACCTGCGCGGGAAACGCCGTGCCGAGCAATCCCAGCTTCAAGTGTCGCTCAATGATATTGCTTCTCGAGCGTGTGCCCCCCGGGAAGAAGAGCGAGTGATAGCCACGCTCCAGCAGAACCTGCGAGTAGTCCTTTAGTGTCTCCTTATAGAGCCGGAAGCGCAGTCGGCGATCGACGCGGTAAGCGCCGAGATTGTGCATGAAAAAGGTGAATGCACGGTTGCTGAAGAGGTTCTTTCCCGCTCCATAGGTGACCGGGGGCAGACCGAGATCGTACAGCGCCCAACCCAGCACCAATGAATCGAGATTCGAGGAGTGGGTGGGGACGAAGATGAGTGTCGATTTTTCCGCGAGGCCCCGCAGATTCTCGATATCGCCCCCCACGCTCGCGCGCGTGCGCAGCCCGCGAAACATCCGCAGCTTGCGGTCGAGACTGCCGGCGTTGAGGAGCGCCGCCAAGATGAACGGCAGGACGCGCCCGGCGAAGCCGTAGACTCGAGGGTTGAAATTGCCCGCGATATCGCGCGTGTGGTAGCGGACCAGCTTCCATGCCTGGCTCTCGATCCAGTGGCGGTCTCGCCGGGGCAGCTGTCGGCGAAGGGCGAGCCACCGGGCGAGCTGCCGCTTTCCGTGTCGCGTCTTGACCCGCTCGTAACGGGCGACCTCGTTGAACACGGCGTCGTTCAGTAGGAACTCGAGGCTGCCGCGGTCGCCGGTCTCCGACACCGAGCCCATGACACGTCGCTCGACCTCCGCGATGATGGCGGCGCGTTCGTCATTGAAATCGAAAAGCCGAGAGCCAGGCGGGCGCTTGGACCGCATCCTTCACCAACTTCCTGCTGTGATCCGGTGCGTGTGATCGGCTCGCGCCGCTTCGATCAGCCGCGCGGAACCTGTCAAAAGAACCTGCAGCAGCGCGCGCAGATCCCAAAATCCTCGGATCGATATGCCGCGCGCAGTCGCGCCATCTTATCGGTCTTCCAGGGATGCGGCCAGGGCGCTTCGGTGATGTGGCCGAGATCCGCATCCGGAAAATCGGGGCAAACGACGATCGTGCCGTCGGGCTCGATCGAGATCTCTTCGCCCAAGGCGAGACAGCGACCGCGCTTGCGGCTGACCAGAGCCTGAGGATCGGCAAAGTAGCGCCCGAACCCTTCAGCGCTCTCCGGATGGTAAGGGAAGATCTGGACCCGTCCCGGCAGAAGCGCGAAGGTGGCCGCGACCTGCTCCGACAGGAGATCGGGCTCGATGCCGGAGTAGCTGCGCTGGAAGTGCTTCCAATGGACGCCCGCCACGCCGGGACCGAGAGCTCCCGCGAGGGCGGCCTCGTAGAGGGCGCCGGTCGCGGCGGTCGTAAACGTCGGAAGCTGCAGCGTGATCCGGTGGAATCCGGCCGCGTCGAGAGCACGCGCGCCCTCTTCGAGATGGCCCTGATTGAGCTCGCTGATGGTCAGGTTGGCCACCAGGGTCGATCGAGTCCGTCTCCGAAGCAGCTCGACGCCCGCCATCACGCGGTCGAATAGCCCCTCGCAACGACGGATCCGGTCATGGATAGGTCGCGGGCCGTCGATCGAAACGATCCATTCGTCCACCACGGAAAGAGCGGCGAAGCTATCCGTCAATCGAGATCCGGAGGTCCCCAAAACGATCGAGAAGCCTCGGCTCTCGAGCACCTCGAGCAGCCCCTCGAGATCGGGATGGAGCAGGGGCTCGCCGCCCCAAACATAGGCCCGTCCCTCGCTCGATCCGGTTCGCGTGCGCAGATAGCGATCCAAGTCGTCGGCGGCGAGCTCACTCCGCGAAGATCGTCCCCCGCCTCGCCTGCGCTCGGCCTGGCCGCACATGGCACAGTCGAGATCACACCGATCGGTGACGCGGAGATTGAGCTTCGGGGGAGGGTCGGCGATTCGGAGACCGCGCCGAATCCGGTGTCGCTCAGTGATAGAACTGCTCACCCAGCCGCCGCTCGTCCGCGACGCCCAGGGCCAGCGCCCTCTCGAAATGCGGGCGCCCCTTCTCTATGTCGCTCATGACGTACATGAACGAGAGGGCGTAGTGCGCCTCGCCGTACTCCGGATCGACCTCAACCGCCTTCAGATAGGCCTGCATGGCGCCATCGACGTCGAAACCGATGTTGAATCGCGCATATCCGAGCCCGCGCCACGCCGGCCCGAACTCCGGCTCAGCATCGAGGATCGCCTCGAACTCGCGGGCCGCCGCGGGATAGTCCCGCTTCGACGAATCGGATGTGAAGCAGGCTCGGAAGCCGTGATCGAATCGCTCGCGCAACTCCCCTTCCGGCAGACGCGCGAGGTCGCGCCGCATTTCGACAACACTGCTCTGCCCCTCCGCACGCAGGGGGACGTCGTGGCCGTCGTTCGCCACCGCTTCGGCCGCCTCCGAAGGCGACGCGAAGGAGCCGATGCCGGCGTGGGGATCGGCCGCGGTCCCGGTCCCGTGCGACTCGTGATACTCGTGAGATTCCTGCGCCGCGGGCGTCCCGAATTCGCGGGTGTTCTTGTCGCAGGCGCTGAGAGTCAACTCCAGAACGACCAAGGGAATGAGCAATCTCATTGCGCCAACGCCTCCCTGAGCTCCGGCATCTCGGCCAGGCGCCCGGCCAGAGGCTTGAAATCGGCATCGCCCGCGGTGAAGAAGAGATAGAGAGCGACGTCGGCGGGCGGATGGGTGGCCGAGAGCTTCTTCACGGCCGATCTCAGCTCTTCCACCGAGAGCTCGTTCAGCTTCGCCAGGTCGTCGGTGAGCCCCTCCTCGTGGGGCATATCGTGCAGATCGAGAAAATCGACGATCAGGGGCCGCAGCTTGCCGGCCAGCACATCGTACTCCAGCCGAAAGGCCACCTCGTTCCGCTGCTGGTCATCTTCGCCGAGCCAGGCCCGCAGCCTCGAAGTGCACGCCTCGCGACGTCGGCGGGGATCGATCAGCCGCTTCGTCGCCTTCTGAATGCCCGTAACGCGAAAAACCTCCGCCCGGAATTTGCGTGTGGCCAGCTCGACCAGGCGCGAGAAGTTCTCTTCGGAGAGGGCAAGGGCCAGTTCTCGATGCGTCATTTCAGGGGTCTCCGGAAGGTGAGGTCGACGAAACGCGCAGTCTACAGGCGGCTCTCTGCGGGGCTCAAGTTCGGGTTCGAAAGAAGGGGGAATCTTGGGACGACTGAGCATTGACCGGCGGGTCGCCGCCATTCGCAGCCAGGCACGCCCAGTGGCTCCGCGTGGCCGAACGCGACGGTCTGTTTGCTCGGCGGGGTTCGATGTGGTCCCCGATCGGGGGTTTTCCCCGGTCCGCTGTTGGCCGCCACGCCGCATATCCAGATATCGCGGGAGGTAAGACGGCGCGATGCGATGAAGGGTATCGCTACCCCTGGTTATCCGGCGGGGCGGGTAAGCGCGAAATCGAGGGGTTCCGCTGCGGGCGGTAGCCAATCAAGGGGCATTGACAGCTCTTGGATGAGGCGCGAGGCTCGTGCCGATCGAGACTTGGATCCCTGCGCCCATTTACGGCGGCTAGAGATGGTGCCGCGAGGGGGGCGGGCCGGTGAAAGCTGGTTGCGGGGTATTGTTGAGTTCTGCAGAAGAAGAGGATGAAAGTTCAAACACACCCGAAGGTGATTGCGATGCTTGCCGCGGAACGCGAGGGCACGAATTGGCGATTCCGCTCGTTTCTCAAGCGAGTAGATCTAGAGCTCGAGGAACTGGATGCCATAGTCTATCGGCACTATGAAGCCGTATCGAAACAGATTGACTGCACTTCATGCTACAATTGTTGCTGCGAGGTAATTCCGTCCCTCGACCAGGATGACGTAGGGAGACTTGCGTCTGGCCTTGGATTCTCCACAGAGGACCTGACGAAACGTCTTCTGGCCCCAGATGAAGACGGCGACCTGAGTTTCAACAAAAAGCCGTGTCCACTCCTGACAGAGAATCTCTGTCGCGCGTATGGGCACCGGCCGAAGGCTTGCCGCTCATTCCCGCACCTGGACAAAGGTGAGTTTGGTTTCCGATTGGGTCGAGCGGTTCATAACTGCTCGATCTGCCCAATTGTCTTCAACGTGTACGAGCGTCTGAAGAACGAACCCTGGTCTACGCACGATGAGGGCTTCAGAGAGGAATGGGAATGAGCTGAATGCGCGGGTGCTTGTGCCGAGGCAGCTGATCGAGATGGCCTTCCAAGCTTCTCCCCACGTCTCTGGGCAGACGGGATAGGGCATCTTCAGGGATCAGGCAGCAGCGCCGCGGACACAAGGCGTGCTGGCGTGGAGCCGCTCTTCGTCGAAGTCGATGGCCGCATTCCTTTGACGGAATGCCGGATCGGACATATCATGGTCCTATTAGCACGGACGACAAGCCCCTGGTGTGGCTCCACGGCGAAGTAAGGAGCCCGCCGTTTTCCAGAAGTGCTCGACTTCGTTCTGGGTTCTTGCTCCGTGCTCTTCAGGCAGGACAGAGCCTGGGTTTACCCCACTCCCGACCAATGCCATCGGTAGCGTCGAGATGCCACGAATTGCGAATCCAGGACGGAGAGAAGAGCTGGCGGCTCATCTACAGGATTGACTTGGATGCCATCGTGATCGTGGACGTATTCAGCAAGAAGACCGGCAAGACCCCGAACGCCATCATGGGCCGCTGCCGGAAGCGCTTGCGTAGCTACGATGCGATCTCTTGACTGGAAAGCAACATGAAGAAAGAAAAAAAGCGGCGCCTCGAAGCCGCAGGTTGGATGGTCGGCACCGCGGAGGAGTTCCTGGATCTCACTCCAGAAGAGCAGGCATTCCTCAACGCGAAGATCGCCCTCGCGGGCGCCATCAGGGCCTGGCGCTCGTCCCGGAGTATGACCCAAATCGATGTGGCTCGGCTGGTCCAGTCCAGCCAGTCACGAGTAGCCAAGATGGAGGCTGCGGATCCCACGGTTTCCATTGACCTACTGGTCCGAACATTGCTCTCCCTCGGTGCCCCATTGACCGAACTTGGACGGACCATCGGAAATGCAAACGCGGACCGACCTAACTGAACGATGTGATTCATCACCCGGCTTCACAGTGACGGATTGGCCGGACGCCCAACTGGCGATACTGCACGGAATTGACCGGGAAGGCGAGGCCGCTCGGGCGTCTGGCAGATTCGCCAACTATGACCGAGGGCAGCCACCATTCGTTGCCAGTACTCCGTCTCATCCCTCCCCCTCTTCGTCTTCGTCGGGGGGCGAGACCGCAAGCGTGATATCGCCGCGTCCGAAGACCTCGAACGATGCCCAGTCGTAGGGGTGGGGGCGGCGTTCGCGGATCTCCAGCTGGGCGTGGCGGAGCGCGGCGGCGGCCGGCGCTCCCGATTTCAGGTGGCGATAGAGGGCGCCCATGAGATCGGCCGCGGCGCGGTCGTCGACGCGCCAAAGGCTGGCCACGACTGCGCCGGCGCCGGCGAAGAGGATGCCGCGGAGCAGTCCGAGCAGCTCGTCGCCCGGGCGGACGCGGGATCTGCCGGTTTCGCATCCGGAGAGGACGACGAGGGGGCCGGCGATCCGGGCGCGGTAGAGGTCGGCGGCGGTGAGCTTGCCCCCCGCCAAGGAGAGGGCGGAGGCCATGGGGGATGCGCCGTCGAATTCGCCGTGGCAGGCGATGTGCAGATGGGAGGCGTCGCGGGCGCCGGCGAGCAGGCGGGCTGGGGTGGCGGACGCGCCTTCGAGGAGTTGGGCGTCTTCGCCGAGGAGCAGTTTCACTTCGCGGGCCTCGTGCTCGAAGGCCGGGGCGTCCTCGTCGGCGACGGCGCAGATCAGGGGGGGCGCGCCGGGGGAGGCGCCGCGTCCGCGGGCGGCAAGGGAGCGGAGAACCGAGGCGCTGGGGACGATGGCGGTCTCGATGTGGGTGGCTAGGGGGGCGCCGTCGAGGAGGAGGGCCGGGAAGGGCGCGGCGTGGAGGGGGCCGTGGGGGGCGATGAAGAGGGTGCGGGCGGCTCCGATTTCGTTGGCGAAGGGGGCGAGGAGCAGGTCGCCTAGGGAGGCGAGGCAGCGCTCGGCGGAGGCGAGCAGGCTCGGGGCGAGGGTCCGGCGCAGATCGGGGCCGAGGCTCGCCATCTCCCCGATCTCTCGGTTCCAATCGTCATGGAGCAGGTGGCGAATCTTGTTCCAGTCGCCGATGCTCTCGACCTTGACGCCTCCGGATGGGTCGATGAGGAAGGCGGAGAGCTCCTGGTCGTGCGCGAAGAGGTCGAGGAAGAGGTCGTTCGGGCCGAGGAGCGCGGCGATCTCGGAGGCGGTCATCGGCGAGGCGCTGTGCAGATCGATCAGATCGCCGCGTCCCTTTGCTTGGAGGCGGTCGCGCAGGCGTTCGTACTGCTCGGCCAGGGTCTGGGTGCGAACCGCGGCCCGCATGAGTGCTCCTTCGGGTCCGGGAGCGGAGGGGACGCCCGATTCGTCGGAGGCCGCGAGACCGGAGGCGAGGGCGAAATACTCCTTGCGGGTGGTTTCGAGCGCTCTCCAGTCGGCGGCGACGTCTTCGGGGAGGGCAGCGGCGGGCGCGACGCTCTCTCCGCTCGCGGCGACGAGATCGGCGAGGGCGCTCGATTTCGCCGACTCGGCGGCGCGCAGGGCGGCGGACGGATCGTCGGCGGAGAGGTGCAGGCGGACCGCTGTCTCGAACGCCTCCCCCTTGTCCTCGAGGAAGGCGGTTTTGGCGAGGTCGCCGGCGAGGGCGAGGCGGGAGTCCTCAATGAGGCGCAGGGCTTGATCGGCGTGCCGGCGGGCCGCGGTGGGGTGGCCGGCGGCATCGAGCAGGAGGGCGATCCGGTGGTGGGCCCGGTAGCTGAGCCAGGTGATGTGGGTCGCTTCTCCCAGGGCGAGGGCACGGCGGTGCAGGGTCAGCGATTCGGCGGGATCGATCTCTTCGGCGGCCCGTGCTTCGACCAGCAGCGCATACGCCGCGTAGAGGGGAGTCCCGGCTTCGTCCAGGACCGCGCGGGCCTGGGCCGCGCGTTCTTGCGCCTGTTTCCAGTGGCCGCCGGCGAGGTCGATCGCGGCGACGTCCACATCGACCTGAGCCTCCCAGAGCGAGGCGCCGGATTCGCGAAAGACGGAAGCCGCGTCGCCCAACACCCGGCGGGCCTCGGCTGCATCTCCGGTGCGGGCCAATGCTCGGCCCAGGTTGATGGCGAGGATCGCGTTGTCGTAGGCCAGCCCCTCCGCCGCGAGCTGTTCGCGGGCGGATCGGGCCAGCTGGAGGGCCTCGTCGTTCCGGTTGAGATCGAGCAGGAGCTGGCAGAGATTCAGCTCGGTGAGCGCCGCGTAGGTCAACATACCGAGGCGCCGATACTCGTCGCGGGCACGGGTGGCGCGTCGCACCGCCCGCTGGAGCTCGCCCCGCAGAAGATGGATCGTGGCGAGATTCGCCTGACAGGTGGCCACCGCTCCGATGTCGTCGAGGTGCTCGAAGATCTCGCTCGCACGCTCATAGCGGATGGCGGCTTCCGGCATTTCGCCGGCCTGCGCCTGCCGATTGGCCAGCACCGTGTCGGCTCTGGCCGCGAGCCATTCCTCGCCCTGCCTCTCGAAGATCGCGTGCGCACGTTCGAGGGCACTGTCGACGTCTCGGGCATCGAGATCGTGGTGCAGTATCTCGGCTAGCACCAGATCGACCTCGGCCTCGCCCAGCTCGTCGTTCAGCGCCTGAAACCGTTCGCGCGCTAGAACTCCCTCGGCCCGCGCGCCCTCGTGGTCGCCGGTCTGCCAGAGAACGCGCGCCCGCTCCAGAGCGATCTCGGCGGCGATGCGGGAGTCGGGGGGTTCGGTGGGCGCGGGCGTGAGCTGCGATCGCGCGTCGCCGAGAGTGGCGTCGGCGTCGCGGTAACGCCCGAGGGTTCGAAGGGCCATGGCGAGCTCGAGGTGAGCCTTGGCGCGTTCCGAGGGGGGCGCGCGGCGGCCGAGGGCGCGCAGCTTCGCGCGGGCCGTGCGCAGCTCCGACTGCGGGGAGGCGCGCCGCGGTGCCTTCGGCGGTCGCTCGGCGGGATCTTCTGGGTCGGGCATTCCGTTGGGTTGGGTTTGGCTCCGCGAGACTCGACTTCGACCGAAAAGGCTCGCACTCCGTCACGCGAAGAGCGGATCGGCGACTGGCGATCGATCCGAGTGTACCGATGACCTGAGCATGGAGATAGGCAATGAGGATCACCGCCTTCTCGGCGACAGCCGCTCTCGCACTCGGTGCGCACCCACCGGCGTCGATTCCGGCGACACCCGAATTCGACCCGGTATCGACTCCGAGCGCGCTGTGGCGCATGGACGGCAGTGTCGCTCCTGGCTGGGGTCGTGGAGTACGCCTCGCCCGCTGGAGTACTGGGCGGACGTGGGGCTCGAGGCCAGGGGAAGGAATCGCTTTCTTCGCGGCATCCCGCCAAGGATCCTAAGGGTCCGCGCAAGATTACTTGTCATCTTGGCGCCCAGATGTGCCGCAGATCCGGTTGATCGGCGAGCCTCGAAACCGGAGGAATAGTCGGGCTATTTCGAGGCTTTCGGGGCTCGCCGATCGGCCGATTGTGGTGCAGATGGGATGCAAAATGACAAGCAATTCTTGCGCGGACCCTTACGTCGTCGGCTCCAATCGAATCCCCAAACCCTCGCACTCCGCGAAGGGTGCCAGCTCCACCCGCGCCTGCCCCGCTTCATCGGTGCTGATCGTCAGCGCGATCGTTCGGCCGCTCCCGCTCTCGCCCTCGCCTTCGGCGCCCTCCCCCGACACTTCCCCCAGCGAGAGCCGCACTCCCTCCTCAGGCGCACCGTCCCGCAGAGCCCGCACCGAGAGCATGCCGTCGACGATCACGAATACCAGCCGCAAACCGCCGTTGGTCGTCAGCTCGGCCACCGCGGATTCCTTTCCACCACCCCGCAACCCACCGCCCGCGGCCGCCCGCAGCTCCGCCCCCTCGCCCTCACCCTCACCACCGACGAAGGAGGGCTTCGGGTGCAGCCGCAGGCTCAGCACCACCGGTGGCCGTGGCGTCTTGTGCTCGGCGTGGAGCGATTCCCACAACCCGGTTGGCAGAGTATCGCCTTCGCCTTTGCGCTCGAGCGCGTTGAATTGGTCGAAGCGTTTGAAAATGTCGATCACTTCTCGCGAGCATTCGGCGCAGTCCTCGATATGGGTAGTGATCTCGTCGGTCGGACCGTCCAGAACATACTCGACGAGCCGCTCGGGTGCCGGGCAGAGGGCGTGTAGGGCTTTCACGACTTCTTCCCCTCTCGCGATTTCGAACGCATTTTCTTGTTTTTGTGGGATCGCGGCTCCCCCTCGAACTGTTGGCACCAGGTTTCTTCTACCCGGGCCTGGGCTCGGTGGCGGCGCCACGTCACTGTATTGATCGAGATCTTCAGACTTTCGGCGATCTCGCGGTCTTTTCGACTCTCCCAGAAGTACTCCCTCAGGATCTTGCGATCGAGGGAATCCTCGAGCGCGTCGACCAGGTGGTTGATCTGGAGGAGTCGTTCCCGTGCTTCCAACGCTTCATCGGGTCTTTGCCCGAATTCGGAGCACCAGAAGCCGAGACTGTGGGGGACGGAATGGTCCCGCCCCATCATGTTCATCCACGATCCGCCGCCGTCATCACCATCACCGACCGGAGCATCGAGCGACACTTCGCCGCGAACGTCCCGGCACTGCCGGGTCAAGCGACGATTCTCGCTGATCCGAACCCGCTCGGCGATCCGCAACAGATAGGCACGCAGCGAGGTTTCGCCACGGTATCGGGCCAGAGCTCCTTGCGCACAGAGCAGAAAAACCTGTTGCAGCATGTCTTCGACACCCTCGTCGGAACCGAGGCGACGCCCCCGCCGAATCCACTGTCTCACCCCAGCGGAATGCGACGCGTATAGCTGCTCCCAGGCGGAACGATCGGGCGGCGAGGCGGCGCAGACCCGCGCGAGTCTCCGGTCGGCCTCTCGGGCGCCAGAAGTGTCGGCACCACCCGGGAAAGAAGCGGCGGCGGCGATCACGGCGCACCTCCCCCGACGAGAGTGTCGATGACCGCCAGAGCGCCCTCGACATCGAGTCGACCGTAGCCGAAGTAAGAGTGATAGCCCGAACTGCCTTCGGGCGGCACGGCCGAGTCGCGTAGTGCCCGGGCCAACTCGGCCGGGGTGGCCGTCGGGTGAGCCGATCGCATCAACGCAACCGCCCCGGCCACCTGGGGAGCCGCGAAGGAAGTGCCGCTACCTTTTGCGCCGCCGGTGTAGATATCGACACCCGATCCCACGAGATCGGGCTTGACGACACCATAGATGCCGACGCCGTGATTGCTCCACGCCACCGAGCTATCGGGCTCCGCGGAATCGTAGGCACCGACCGTAATCGCGTTCGCGGCCGCCGCGAGCCCGCCGAATCCCGCACCCGCCTCCCCATCGTTCCCCGCCCCCACCACCACCGGCATTCCGCCGTTCACCACCAGACTGTCGACGGCGCGCGAGAGCAGATCGCTTCCGTCGGAGAGCCCCATCGGCGCACCCGGGCTCGTCGGAATCGGCAGGAAGCGCACCGCGATCGGCCCGTGGTCGGTGTAGGAGACATTGACCGCGTCGATCCGGCCGATATCGATGCTCGGCGCTCCGATCGGCGACCATGTGTCGTCCTTGTGCGCCAAGAGCCAATCGAAGGCGGCCAAGATGCGATCGGAAGTGGTGTGCCCCTCGGGCAATGTGTCGGTATGGGCATAGGCGATATTGACATCGATCAGGGCGGCGAAGGGGGCCACGCCGTAGGCCCGATCGAGCCCCATCGCCACATGCCCCACCCGCGTGCCGTGCCACAGATTATCGGCCCCCGTCGGTCCGGTTTGATCGGCCGGATCGAGCTCCATGCCGGCCACCGCATCGTAGCCACCAGCGAGCTTGAGCGGGTCGATCGATCCGTAGCCGTCCACACCCGCGTCGACGATCGCCACCGTCGTGCTCAGGCCGCTCGTGCCGCAGGGCCACTCACCGCCGGTCGTATCCCAAACAGCTGGAAGCACATTGCTGTCGGCGAGGAAGTCGCTGTCGAAAAGGGGATCGCTCAGGGTAGTAGAGCACGGTGCAACGGCGGCACCGGGACCGGACTGGTGAATCGACTCGACCATGACCACCGGCAAGGGCATCGGCACCATGAAGAGATTGATGAAGAAGGGGTCGAGGTAGGTATTGAAGAAGTTGTCCCAGAGCGGGTAGTTGAGCTCGGTGCCCACGACCAGAACGCTCGGCAGGATCTCGAATGCCTGCTCCACATGTCCGCCGAAGGGAGCAGCGATCGCGTCGAGCTCCGCCACCAGCGAATCGCGGTCGGCGGCGTAGGCGGCCCGCTCGAAGGTCACCATGAAGTCGACCCTCATCGGGGCACCGATCTCGAAATCCTCGATCTCGTCGTCGATCCGGTTGTTGTTCAGATCCCGAAACCAGCAGAGATACCAGGGATCTTCGTCGCCGCCATCGACCGACGGGGCACGAACTTGCACCGGCGTCCGCGGCTGCGCGGCGGCGGCGACGCCGGCCACGGCGAGGGCCAGCGGAAGCAGCTTTCGAATCGGGGCGTTGCGCGTCATCGGGATCTCCATCGAGCGGACTTGCTCGATCTAAGCTTAACCGTCGCGCTCGGGGCCGGAGTTCTTGGCCCACGCTCCGAATTCGCTTCGGGATGTACGAAAAGACCAGGACTGGTGGCCAGGTTCGAAGGTCGCGGAGCCGCGGGGCGGGCCTGGCGGGCTGTCACGGCGACCAGCGGCGAGTGCGCGGTCCCCCCGGGTCCCAATTCCAAATGAAAGCCCTGAGCCCTCAGAAGCTCATGACGTCAGCCGCGCCACCCACCGGAGGACACGCCCACCCTCTGCTCTCCCCACTTCATAGCGTCGGCCAGCGTGATCCGCTCCAGCACCTTCGAGAGCTCGATCTGCACGATCGAGACCAGCGGGACCAGCCCGCAGCGGTGGTGAAGCGCGCAGCACTCCTCCGTTCCGAGGCATTTCGCCACCTCGACCGCACCGTCGACCGAGCGAACCACTTCCAGCACCGAGATCTCGGAGGGGTCCTGGGCCAGAATGAAACCGCCGCCGATGCCGCGCACCGAGCGCACGATGCCCTGATGGAGCAGGGTCGGCATGATCTTCGACAGATAGTCGCGAGGCAGCCCCTCCGCGTCAGCGATGCTGGCTACGCTGACGGGGGCGCCCCGTCCCTTCTTGGCCACGTTGATCAGGGCGATAAGCGCGTATTCCACCGCGCGAGAGAATCCGAACATCTTCGTATATACCCGTCAGCGGGCGAAGCCACGCTCCGCCCTGAAGGCAGGCCGCGAGCCCCCCCGGGACACGACCTTTCAGCACACTGTAAGCAATTCCAGCTCTTAGGGGAACCTACGAGCGCACGAGTTCTTCGATCTGTTCGAAAACTGCGCGAATCCGCTCGATCGCCACGTCGAGCTCGTCCTCGCCGATTACCAGCGGTGGCGCAAATCGGATGATGTTCCCATGGGTCTGCTTCGCGAGAATTCCGGCGTCGCGCAGGGCCAGGCAGACATCCCAGGCCTCGAAATCGTCATCGAAGACCACCGCGTTGAGCAAGCCCTTGCCGCGAACCTGGCGGATGCGATCGCACTTCATGTCCGCGATCCGCTCCCGGAAGCGCTTGCCCAACCGTTCCGCGCGCGCATCGAGCTCCTCATCTTCGAGTACCTCGAGGGCCGCGATCGCAACCGCCGCGCCGAGCGGATTCCCGCCGAAGGTCGAGCCGTGCGTATTCGGCTCGAACACCCCCATCAGCTCCCGATCGGCGACGACCGCGCTCACCGGAAAAACCCCACCCCCCAGCGCCTTGCCGAGGGTCATGACGTCGGGACGCACCCCCTCGTGCTCGCAGGCGAAGCGGCGTCCGGTGCGACAGAAGCCGGTCTGTACCTCGTCGGCGATCATCAGGATCTTCCGATCGGTGCAGATCCGACGAACTTCCGCCAAGAACCCCTCGCGCGGCAGGGCCACCCCCGCCTCGCCCTGGATCGGCTCGAAAAGAAAGGCGACGGTGTCGCCGTCGATCGCCCCCTCGAGGGCGCCGGTATCGTCGTAAGGAATGATCTCGAAACCGGGAGTATAGGGACCGTAATGATCGTGCGCCTCGGCGTCGGTGCTGAACGAGATGATCGTCGACGTTCGCCCGTGAAAATTATCCTCGCAGACGATGATCCGCTGTCGGCCGTTCTCGACCCCCTTCACGAGCGAGCCCCAGCGCCGCGCCAGTTTGATCGCCGTCTCGACCGCCTCGGCGCCGGTGTTCATCGGCAGCGCCATCTCGAAGCCGGTGTAGGCGCAGAGCTTCTCGAGAAACTCCCCCATGCGGTCGTTGTGGAAAGCGCGGCTCGTCAGTGTGCAACGATCGGCCTGCGCCTTGAGCGCGCCGATGATCCGAGGGTGCCGATGCCCCTGATTCACGGCGGAGTAGGCCGAGAGAAAGTCCATATACTCCTTCCCCTCGGGATCGCGCACGACGACCCCCTCGGCCTCGGCGATGACCACGGGCAATGGGTGGTAGTTGTGGGCGCCGAAACGCTCGGCCTGCTCGATGATCGACTGCGACTTGCTCACTTCGCGCTTCTCCTTGGCGGGCGCTTGGTCTCGCCGGGCTGGTGAGGTTCTGGGGGAGGAAGTTCTTGGGGATTGACTACTTGTAATCCGCGAAGCGAGTCGAAGTCGAGGCCAACCCGCGATCAGAACCTAATAACGATCGGCTTGGCGCTGGGTGAGCCAATCTCACCGATAGCTTCCCCCCATTCGCGGGAGCCCCATGAAGCTCGCCCACACCATAGCTTCGCGTGCGCGATCCCGACGGCTACGAGGTGGAGATCCTGGGGGCGCGCTGATGCCTCGCGACGGGACTTTGTGAGGAATGCGGGCTAAGCTACACGGCCCCATCGTCCATCATCACAATCCGAAGCCGCCATACCGCGCACGGTGTCGGCGAGGGAGACTCGGTTCCGATGTCGTTCATGAAGCGGCTGCTCGGTCGCACACCCGACAAGCTCAAGGCCAAAGCCCTCGCCTTCGCCGAACGAGGAGATTGGATGGATGCGCGGATCGCCTGCAACGAGGCGCTGGAGGGGCTGCCGGAGGTGTCGCCGGAGCGGGGCGAGCTGGAGCAGCTGCTGAGTCGGGCGAACGAGGCGATCGCGCGAGACCATCTCGATGCCGATGCAGCCGTCCTGCGTGATGGGCAGCCCCTCGGAGTAGCTCTGGTGCACGACCGCGCTGTAGGAGCTGTAGTCGGAGGCCCGGGCGATTCCCAGGGCGATCGTCGCTGCGACCTCGGTGGGTGCGTACTGGGCCTCGTTGCGCGCCGTCTCGAGGTCCACCACC
>NYZA01000186.1 GCA_002686955.1 Gemmatimonadota bacterium | reverse complement strand
CGCGATGCGTCTATCGGATCGGAGAGCGGCGTTGATCGGAGCAAAACGCGGCTCTCATCCCCCAACCCCGACGGCATGCCGCAAGAAACTCCTCAGAATCCACCCCGTCACCCCCCACACGAGCACCCCCTTCCATTCAACCGCGTACGACTTGACACTCGCTCCCCGCCACTCGACTTCTCTCACGCCGAACCGTTCCGCGATCGCGCTGAAGGGGATCTCGATCACACGCTCGACTTCGGTGAGTTGAGGCGAGTAGGACAGATCGGAAGGCACGACGCCCACGTAGGGGGCAACCCGGAAACCGGAAGTCGTCACCATCTGATCGAGAGCGCCCAAGATACGAACGTCCCGGATTCCCACCTCTTCTTCCGCCTCCCGAAGCGCGCAGGCCAGCAGATCACCGTCACCTTTCTCAAACCCGCCTCCGGGGAATGAGACCTGCCCCTTGTGGTGCTCGACGGTCGCTGTTCTGCGCGTGAAGACGAGATGGGGATCTCCCACACGATCCACGATCGGCACCAACACCGCCGCTGGGCGCAGATCGGGGTGCTCCGCGCCCAGGTCTAGGGGCGGATGGGCCGCCAAGACCCTTTCAAGATGAGCGATCAGAGTGGTCATCGCGAGTAGCCCTGCCATCGATGGTGCCATAATGGCATAAAATCTGCCGTTCTGTCATGCCCGACCCGCTCTCGGGGCGCGTGTCTGGGCTCCGGGGGTCGAGGATTGGTTCCCACCGTCGATTGTCCGTCCTTCCGTATCAACAGCTTAGCAGCGATTCGGTCCCTGCGCCTCGCCTTCTGGCACACGGGTTGCAGTCTGCCCTTCCACCCGTGGCGATACCCGCCACCACTTCGTTTCAACGGACCGAGGAGACCCGCCATGACGCTGGCAACCCGCACCCCCAGAACCCCCGCCCTACGCAACGACTTCGACCGCTTCTTCGCCGACCTGTGGGACGCGCCGTTCCACTCGCTCGCCACCCACCGCACCTCGCTGCCCCGCACCGATGTCATCGAGGACGCCGAGGCCCACCGGGTTGTGGTCGAGGTTCCCGGCTTCGACGAGAAGAGCGTCGAGGTGACGGTGGAAGACGGCCTGCTCACCATCAGGGGCGAGATGGAGGCGCGCGCCGAAGACGAGGGCTCGACCTACCACAGGCTCGAACGCCAACAGGGCGCCTTTACCCGCACCTTTCGCCTGCCCGACGGCATCGACGCCGAAGGCGCGACCGCCGAGTTCTACAACGGACTGCTCGAAGTAAGGATCCCGAAGTCGGAAAAATCCAAGCCGCGCGCCCTGTCGATTACGCGGCGGTAGTCCCCAACCTGGACCGCCACGGCGAGGGGAAGCGATCACCCCTCGCCGCGGAGTCCAGATCTAGTCCTTGATGCCCACGACCTCTTCCAACATCGCCGTCGTGACCGACTTCGGCCGCTCGATCGGGTAGCCCAGAGCGCGGTCCCAGGTGATGTTGGCCAAGGTGCCGATCGCTCGACCGATGCCGAAGAGCACCGTATAGAAGGAGTATTCTGTCACGCCGTAGTACCACTGGATCACGCCCGACTGGGCGTCGACGTTCGGCCACGGGTTCTTCGCCTTGCCGTGCTCCATCAGCACCGGGGGCGCTACCTTGTAGATCGTGTTGATCACCTTGAAGAGTGGGTAGTCCGGCAGGTTCTTCTGGCAGAACTCCATCTGCGAGACGTAGCGCGGATCGGTCTTCCGCAGAACCGCGTGGCCATAGCCCGGAATGACCTGGCCACTGTTCAACGTGTCCCAGAGGGCCTGTCTGATCACCTCTTCCGTCGGCTCTTTGTCGCCCAGCTCGGCGATGAAGTTCTGCGTCCAACGCAGCACGTTCTCATTGGCCAGACCGTGCAGCGGCCCGGCTAGCCCGTTCAGGCCAGCGGAGAGGGCGTAGTAGCAGTCGGAGAGGGCCGACGCTACGAGGTGCACCGTGTGAGCGGAGACGTTCCCCGATTCGTGATCGGAGTGGAGGATGAAGTACATCCGCGCCACGTCGTCGTATGGGGTGTCGATCCCCATCATATGGGCGAAGTTGCCGCCGAAATCGAGCTCTGGATCGGGAGCGATCGGTGTGTCGCCCTTGAACTTCATGCGGTAGATATAGGCGCCGATCTGCGGGAGCTTCGCCAAAAGATTGGTGCAGTCCTCGTAGGTCGGATCCCAGAACTCCATCTTGTTCATGCCTTGGCGATACCGCTCGGCGAAGACCGATTCGCGCTGCATCGCGAGGATCGCGGCTGAGAACATGGTCATCGGGTGGGTGTCACGGGGCATGGCGCGGAGCACGTCGAACACGTACTGCGGCACCTGAGAACGGGTCTTGAAGTCGGCGGCGACTGCCTGCGCCTGCTCGAGAGTGGGCACCTCGCCGGTCAGGACAAAGTGCCAGAAGCCCTCCACATAGGGGTAGTCGCTACCGGGCACTTTCGGTAGGGCCGCGAAGGTCTCGGGGATCGTCTTGCCGCGGAAGCGGATGCCTTCCATCGGGTCGAGGTAGGAGATGTCGGTCACCAGGCAGCGGACGCCGCGCGCGCCGCCGATCGCCTGGCCGATCGTTACTTCACCCACCTTCGTGTCCGCGTGTTTCTTTAGGAGTCGCGTGGTCCGCGATCTGTGCTCTTCGATCTTGTTGAAGAGGGTTTCTTTCAGCGTCGACATGAAGGGGCTCCTAGGCCAATTGGTCGAAATCTATATGGAGACAAGAATAGCGCAATGCGGCATGGAATCCTCGTACGAAAAGCGGGTTCGTCGCATCCGGGGCGTCCAATGGGACTATCCTGACTGCGCGACACGCCGTCGCAACCCGCCCCCGCGCGAAACGAGTCCAAAAGCGCCATGACCGACTTCGAGAAAGGCCTCAAGAGAGAGGTCGCCGAGCTCAAGTTCCTGATCCACGACCTGCGCGTGGAACGCTTCATCAACGAGGTGATCCACTTCCACGTCACGCTCAACACCGACCTCGAGCTCTACAGCATCGACCAGGTGCAGGCCATCCACGGCGAAGACCTGCAGGAGCTGAAGCAGAAGGCCGCGGACGTGCGGCGCGCCCATCAGGAGTACTGCAATGCGGTCACCAGCTTCTCCCCGGACCGTACGATCCTCTTGGCCGGCAAGAAGCACATCGAGGGGACCTACGAGATCTGCGAGCTGATCCTGAACCCGCTCTGGGGTCGTTTCGACAAGGTCATGTCGTTTCTGCCGGATGAATCGCGCTCGGTTCAATCGCAGCGGCACTACCGGAACTGCCTTCACTGGGTCTGTGGCGTCTACTACCGGATCGAGCATTTCCTCGAAGAGCAGATCAGGAAATACGTCAGCGAACGCTTCGACATCGCCCATGACATCGCAGACTTCACCCGAAACGTCATCTACGGCTACGTGTCGGAAAAAGGGGGGGCCCGCATCGAGCTGCAGATCGACCGCCTCGACCCGGCCGTCGTCGAAGGGAACCGTCATCGATTCAGGCGGATGTATTTCAATCTCGTGATGAACGCGGTCGATGCGATGGGCGGCAAACGGGTCGGCGTAATCACGATCAGTGAGGTCATCGAAGGGGACCGGGTCGTGCTCCGAGTGAGCGATGACGGTACGGGCATCTCCCCGAGCAAGAACGAGCAGCTTTTGACCGACAAGGAATCGTTGGACGGAGAGCTGCACTCGCTCGGCTTCGTGTTCGTGAGGCAGACGATCGCCCAGTTCGGCGGTGAGCTGAGCATCGAGAGCGAAGGGGGAAAGGGAACGACGATTACGGTCCGTCTTCCATACCTCCCCGGCGCCGAGGCCCCCCCTCGCCAGCGATCGAAGTGCGAGAAGTTCGCGGTCGAGAAGCGGATGCTGCCGGCTTTGGAGCCGGTGGACGACCCTCGAGGGAAAAAGGAGGGCGCAGGTGAGCCGCGATCGGACGCCGATGGGAGGCCGCCGGACGAGCCGAGATACGGCGACTTGATCCTGAGCGACTATCGCCGATCTGACGCCGACCCCAGAGGCTGCATCTTCGCGATCGCCATCACCGGCGAGAACGAGATCGAGCTCTTCACGCATCGCCCCTACGAACGCTTCTGGAACATCGCCCACGAAGATCTCTCACCGATGTTCTTCGACGCCACGGTGCGCGGGCGCCTCGAACCGGACCCGGACGGAAATCCGATGCTGATCCTGAAGTCGGCCCAGAACATCCGCGAGTACTTCGAGCTCAAGGAAGTGGCGGAAGGGGACCGCAGCCAGGAGACCTTCCGCACCATGCTGCGAGAAGAGTTCGTGAAGATTGCACGCTGCCTGATCGACACCGGCATGCCTCCCGAGACCGGCGTGCTGATGAGCGATCTGCGAAAGCTCTTCGACGATCGGCCGGAGCTGCTGGATGAGGAGCCATTTCGGTTGGAGTTGCTGGCGGGGTTGGGGCTGGACGGTTAGAGGGCGACGCGTTCCCGGTTGAGCGCAAGACCGGCCAACCCCTATCATCACCCCCTCGCCGGTGGTCGCTCGTTTCTTGTCGTCCGCCGAGCCAGCCTCTTCCGGAGCCCCCATGCCCAAGCCAATCCCCGCCCCGAGCACTACCCAATCGCAACCTTCCACCCCTGCGAAGGTAGCCGTTCTCTTCACGAGCCCGGAGAGCGTCGTCGAAGACATCGGCAGGGTCATGGAGATGGCCGGCTACAGCGAAGCGATTCCGGTCGGTCCGAATGTCAATCTGAAGATCAATATCTCTTGGCACCACTACTACCCCGCTTGCTCCACGACGCCGTGGCAGCTCGACGGTGTGATCGGCAAGCTGCTCGCCGACGGCTATCCGCGCGAGACTCTCGTGGCCTGCCAGAACGGAACGGTGGTGGTCGATCCATATGTTGGCGCCGAGCGAAACAAGATCGATCCGGTGGTGGCCAAACATGGTCTCGACTATTCGTATCTGAACGAGCCGCAGGTGGAGTGGGTGCGCATCGAGCCGAAGGCCAAGCTGCATGCGCTGAACGATGTGTATCCAGATGGAGTTCATGTTCCGAAGAAGTTCTTTGGCGAATCGATCATCCATCTGCCGACCGTCAAGACACACGTTTTTACGACGATGACCGGCGCGATGAAGAACGCATTTGGGGGACTTCTAAACAATCGGCGGCACTGGACCCACTCGGTGATCCACGAGACCCTGGTCGATCTTCTCGCGATTCAGAAAGAAATTCACTCGGGCGTGTTCGCGGTGATGGACGGCACGATCGCGGGCGACGGCCCCGGGCCCAGGTGTATGAAACCACATATAAAGAATGTGCTGTTGGCATCGAAGGATCAGGTGGCGATCGACTCGATCAGCGCGAAACTCATGGGATTCGATCCGATGAGCCTGAAGTTCATTCGGATGGCGCATGAAGACGGGCTGGGCTGTGGCGATCCGGGTGAGATTGAGATCGTTGGCGAAGAGATCAAGAACGTGAATTGGCACTTCGAGGGGAAGAAAGACACCTTTGCTTCACGCGGCCAAAAGATGATCTACCATGGGGGGCTAAAGCCCCTAGAACACTTGTTGCTTCGCACGCCGCTCGTGCCGTGGTCCTATCTGGCGTCGCGGTTCTACCACGACGGCCTGTGGTATCCGCTGATCGGCAAGCGGCGTGTCGCGGAGATCATGAAGACCGATTGGGGTCGGCTCTTTCAGTCGTACTAGGGAGCGACGCGAAATGATCGATGCCATCGTCCGGAGCATGCGTCCCAAACAGTGGACGAAGAACGGTGTTGTTTTCGCGGGGTTGATCTTCTCGCGAAGCCTCGGCCAGCCGCAAATGGTGTTGCGTGCGGTAGCGGCGGTGGCGATTTTCTGCTTGCTTTCCGGTTCCGTCTATCTCATCAATGACATCAAGGACATCGACAAGGACCGCCGCCATCCCACCAAGTGCAAACGTCCGCTGCCCTCGGGGGCGCTTTCGGTCGCCCAAGCATGGGGTGCCGCGATCGTGCTCGCCGCCGGGTCTTTGGCGGCGGCCTTCGCACTGAATCCGAAGTTCGGCGCACTCGCCGCGGGGTATGTGGCACTGGTTTCAGCCTACTCCTTCGGATTGAAGAACGTGGTGGTGGTCGATGTCTTCGCCATCGCGCTCGGTTTCGTGTTGCGTGCCGTCGCTGGTGTCGAGGCGCTGGCGCTCGAGGGAAGCTCGATCGAGCTCTCGCCCTGGCTCTTGATCTGCACTTTTCTGCTAGCGACATTCCTTGCTTTGGCGAAACGGCGCAACGAGATCTCGAGCTTCGAAAAGGAAGGGAAGGTCGCGGCGGCTCACCGCGCCGTGCTCGACGAGTACACTCTTCCCCTTCTCGACCAGATGACCGCAGCCGTCAGCTCAGCGACGATCGTGGCGTACGCTCTCTATACCTTCGATGAGCGAACCGTGCAATCGTTCGGATCGGCGGCGCTCGCGGCAACGACGCCATTCGTGATGTACGGGATCTTTCGCTATATGTACTTGGTTCATCGCAGGCAGATGGGCGGCAACCCCGAGACAATCTTCCTGACAGATCGAGGAATCCTGACCTGCGTGCTTCTCTGGATCCTCTCCGCCGGAGCGATCATCTATCTGGTTTGAGCGCCCGGGTGTAGAATCCCCCTATGGACCAGATCGAATTCCGCCGAATCTCGACAGAGGACGAATCGAAGCTGCGGGCGCAGTGCATCGAGGGCCTCGGCGCCGACCAGCCGCGCACCGTGTTCGATGCGGTGCAGGCAATCCCGTGGTTTCGAGGCGACGACGAAGTGCTCGATGCCCTGGTTGGGCTGCTGGATTCGCCTTCCCAGGCGATGCGGGGCCTTGCGCTGGAAGGGCTTGGAAAGCTGGAGCATTCAGGGGCGCTCGGACCGCTCACCACTTTCGTCGAAACCCATCGACTCGATCTCGACGAAGCCGCCGCCGCCGTTGCGGTGATCGGTCACGTCGGCAACGAAGCGATGGTGCTCTTTCTCGAACGAGTGATATGGGACGGCGCGAGCTTCGCGTTGGAGATTCGTGAGCGGGCGGTGGAGGCGCTCTTGGAGCTGGCGGCGCGGCCGATCGAATCTGCGGCGGCATTGCTCGAGGCGGTCCACATGTCGGAAGAGCTCGAGAAGGCGCTGGTCGAAGCCGGGCGGGCGGCGCGACGCGCCCTGAATGTGGGGGAATGGGAGGAAAAGGGATTCGCGACGATCGACGCCGAGCTCGACAAGGAGAACTGAGCGCTGATTTCGCCGGCCCCGGCACTACCGTCCGCCATCGACTTGGCCGATCTCTTCGAGTCGTTGCGCAGCGCTCACTTTTCCGGGGGTCTGCCCTCCGCCACCATTGAGTGGTCGACCCGAATGCGACGTTCCGCCGGGCTCTGCTATCCGGATCGCCGTTTGATCCGCCTCTCCACCTACTATATCGAACGACATCCGAACGATCTGGTGCCGATCCTCTTGCACGAGATGATCCACCTGATCCACCCGCGCCACGATCGACGATTCAGGGACGAAGCTCGTCGGGTCGGAGCGCTCTTGCACGCTCGCCCCGCCGATCCGGACGAGCGCGTCGCTGCCTGGGCATGGTTGGCCATCTGCCCGCGTTGTGCCTCCGTCACCCCCTATCGGACACGCCGGCGCTTGGCCTGCGCACGGTGCCGCGACTGGATGGGGAGGCATCCGCGGCTGATCTTCCACCGGCTCCCGGGACGACCGTCGACCGAGGCGGAGCTCGAGCGGGCAATCGCAGGGCTCGGTGACCGATTGGGTGGGGTGCCGGAAAGACGGAGGAGAAGGGTCGCGCTCAGCCCAGAGGGACTGCGCCCCCGAGCACCCTCCTCCTGAGCAGGAAACGGCCTTCCCGTCGCTCCAGAACGAGATAGTCGGTGCGCAGGAAGAGCTGCTCCCCCCCCGTGCTCTCGACGATCACTCTTACATCAACCTCGAAATCGTCGGGCCCGAGGCGGTTCACCGAGCTGATGCGGAAGGAACGAATGGAGCTCGATCGCGTCAGTTTGTCGGGGGTGAGGCCTTCGCGAGCCTCGGGTGTTAGAAGCAGGTAGGCGCTGTTCCCCTTCCCATCGATCAGATTCGTGAGGAACGATCGAACCGATCGGTACACCTTTACCTCGTCCGCCAGGGCGATGCCCCAACGCAGGCGTGCAATCTCAAGTATCTGATCCTCGACAGATGCGCCGGCCAAGAAGCGGATGATATGGATCTGTGAGAGCTCGGTCAGGAGCTCGATCGCCTTCGTGCGCAGCGCGCCCGGTCGTTCGGGATCGAAAGCGAGTGCCTGAAGCTCGATCGCGGCACTCCCGATCGACTTCTCACGAACGATTTCGATCGCCTCATTCACCACGCTCCGAGATGTGTCGCTCAGGGCTCGCCTAATCAGATCGTCGCGCTTCCACTCGTCGGCCGCGCGGAGAGCCGCCAAGCGCACGCTGGCGTCGGGGTCATGAAGCAAGGAGTCGGCGGCACCGGCGGGGTCTTCGAAACGGCGCAGAAAGGTGAGGGCGGCCTCGCGCCGGGCCGCGTCGGGGTGGTCGAGCAGCGAGAGCGCCATCGGACGCGCATCTGCCTCGGCTGCATCTTCCAGCTCCGCCAACGCCGCCGCCCGCCGCTCATCGCGCGGAACGGTTTCGGTGGCCGCGGTGTCGGTGAGGGCTGTACCGAGTGGCGCGATCGCGATGGCGGATGAGTCGGGAGGGGGGATGGCTCCGACCGAGTCGGCGCCGGTCTCGGCCCACGCGCCACGGGTCGCCGATGCCGAGAGGAGCGCGGCAATCTGGAAGCTCTTGGTGAATCTCATAGGTCTCTAGGGTGCAGCGCTACCGCCCCCCTTCGCGTAGCTCGCGCAGGAGGTCGATGATCAGATTGTCCGGCGGGAAATCGCCGCTCTCATACTTCGAGTAGATGATCTTGCCGTCGGCAGCCACATCGAAGATCCCTCGATCTCCTTTGATGAGCTCCGCCTCGATCCCGATCTCGCGGGCAATGGCGGCCCCCAAACTGGAGGCACGGGGCAGGTAATTTCACTGGACGCAGTACTTGATCGACACGCGCATGGCTCGGCCTTTCTCATCCGCCAGCTCGGTAGATGATTCTAGCCTGGATTCATCGGCCGATGTCCAGGAGGGCGAAGAGTCGCGTCGATTTCGATTGCGACGGGAGTCAAGAATCGATGTGGGACGTCGATTAGGAGGATGGCGGGACCTTCCCGAGGGCGCCCAGCGGAGTTCAGATGTCGCGGACAACGAGAGTCCTAGTGATGGGTGGCAGCGAGACCGCTGCCGCGCTTCCTCTGTCCTGGAGTGTCGAGGCGCACCGAATTTGGTCGGAAGAGCTGCGCTGCCGCCACCGGATCCAGGGGGGGTGGCCGGCCTGGCTGATGGCCCGCCTCGATGCCGAGGCCCGTGGACTGGAGAATCCGGATCCGCGCGCTCTATCGCACAACCAAGTGGCACCGCAGCGATCAGGGAGTATCTGGAAGTGGGAGCATGGCGAGTTGTGGAACGTAGCGATCCCTGGGGCCACAGTCGCCTGCCTCCGGGCCCAACTCGCTACCCTGGGAGCGCAGATTCGGAGCTTCGATCCGGAGCTTGTCGTAGCCTGTGTGGGGAGGCGTGATTTCCGCGGAGAGGCCGTGGCGTTGGATGGTGGCGACCTGCTCGAAGCGGGCAATTCCGGCCTGTTCAAATCAACGCTGCGCTACAATTTCGTTGCGGAGCCGGACGCCGATCGTTTTCGGTCGGAACTGGACCGTTTCGCCACGGTACTGCGGCAATTCTGTCCGAAGGCACGAGGGATCGTTCTCGGCTTCGATCTGAAGTCCACAAGAGACGATAACGAGAAGACCCGACTGACACGCTTTCAGGTGGCCATCAAGGAGATCGCGACACAACGGGGATTCCTGTACGTGGCGCCCCCTTCGATTTCGGAGCATGGTGCCGAAGAACGCGACGAGTGGTTCCTGCCCGACGGGTTCCCCAACGATCGCCACAACTCCGCCACGGCGGCGGCCATCTTGCGGGCAATCCGACCCGAGTCGAACGCCGAAGACCTATCAGCGGCCCGCGGCTTCAGAGAGTCGATTCTGGATGGCGTCTCGCGGCCGGGCGTGTCGAAGCGCCGATCGTTCTCTATCACCCGCCTGGAGAGCAGAGCCGAGGGAAGCGAGCCTTTCCGGGTGCTGGTCATCGGGGCCAGTGAATCGACCCGGCGGCGTTCCGTCATCTGCTCACAGGCCGTGCACGACGAATGGGCCGTCACTCTCCGGGAGCGCTATACAGCGCAGGGCATGTGGCCGCTGCGATTCATGTGGAGCCTCGAACAGGCGCTTTCGGATGAAGGCGCGAACACGCGGCGGCTCGCCGATCGCGCGTGGAGCCAGGACTACCTCTTCGCTCGCGGGCGGGTCTATGCATGGCGCAGGAGCGAGCTATGGAATCTCGCCAGCCCACGCGCCAGCGTTGCGCTCGCCTGCAACCTCGCTAGAGCCCACGGCGAGGGACTGGCTGCCTATTCGCCCGATTTGATCGCCATTTGCCTCGGGCGGACCGATCTCGTGGAACAGAAAGGGCTCATGGCCGGAATCGATTTCCTCGAGCTCGGCTCAGTCCCCCGGGTTCGTCCCAACCTGATCTACGAGTACCCACCGCAAGTGAGCGCGGAGACCTTCGAAGCGACCCTCGCTCAGCTCGCGCAATTACTGTCGCACTATTGTCCGGGCGCCACGCAAGCCTACATGGGCATGTTGCCGATGCCCGCGCTCAGCCGCCGGCAGACCGAGCGACATACGCAATTCGATCGGGCACTGCGCCGTGTAGCCGAGGCGCGCGGCGGTCTCTTCGTGGGGTACGAGTGTTTGAAGGGATCGGGCGACCCGGACCCGAGCGAGTGGTTGCACCAAGATCATCACCCGAACGACCGCTTCAATCAGGCCATCGCCCAGGAACTGCTTGAACTCGCTACGCCGCTGATTCAGACAAGAAGGCCAAAGGCCGGTATCAGCGCTTTCGAATCGTGAGCACAGTCCGAACGGGGTGCTCCGGATCACCCTCGACGTCCTCCCGAATGACGTCCGCCCCGTCGTTCAAGAGCATCTTCAATCCGTCGGGAGTGAAGCGCCAGTAGTCGCCGGGGTGCTCGTGAATGACATAATTCATAGGCGCCGAGATAACGGCCGCGCCGCCCGGGCGTAGCACACGAAGAATTTCGCGGCTCAACTCGAAAGGATTGGTGCAATGCTCCAGCACTTCGAGGCAGAGCAGGGAATCGAAAGCGTCGGTATCCACATCGGGCATGTGCTGCGCGTTCGCGACGATATCGGTGCGGGGATAGGTCTCTTGATCGAGGCGGATATGGCTGTTCTCTCCACGCGTGAGCCACTGATCGCAGTCTTCCCCCAGGACCCCGTCCCATCCCGCACCAACATCGATGATCTTCCCGCTAACGACATCGTGCTTGACGAGATCTTCGACAATACGACGGACGAAGGGGATACCCTCGTTCCGCTCAGCGGAAACGTCGTCACAGTGCACGACACGTACGTGGGAGGGCGCCTGCGGCAGAGGGCTAGTCAGATCCAAGGAGAAATGGTGTCCCTCCCGCCCGAGCTCTACGGGAGTGAATCCCAGGCGCGAGTAGACATTCGCGATATGTGTGTTGCGAGCAGTGCCGCGGTAGAGCCCCACTATCTCTCCGTGGCCGGCGTCGGACATCAGCTTCGCCAGAGTCGCGATCAGCGCTGATTCGACACCGCGCCCCTGAATCCGGCACGAGAGCATCAGATCTTGTATGAAGGCGGAGCCGTCGCCATCGTCGCGAATGCTGGCGAAGCCGATGATCCCATATGGACCGAAACGATCTTGCGCGGAGACGACGAAGCAACGGTGTCGAGCTGATTCCAGGAGCGCGCGCACTTGCTCCTGATCGTAGCGGTTGTTCGAGAAGTTGATCTGGTTGGTTCGCTGCACCAGCTCGGCCACACGTTCGGCGCATCTCTCATTCGCGGGACCCACACGAATCTCCAGACCGATCTCCTGCAAAAAGCTCCGATATGCCCCCTCGTGCTCGGCTTCGGCCTGTTGGCGAAGCTCTTCGTCTCGGTAGAATCGCTTGCGGGCGCCCGATTCTTCGGTGCGATGGCCGGTGAGAGCAGGAGCGGTCGCGAGACTCGGGAGCTCCTCCGGCGTGGTCACGCCGATATCGGGAAGCATCGCGCGCACGAGCTCTCGCTCATATGCCGTGTCGTCCACGAAAACGGCATGGGCCGGAGAGAAACGTACCGATTTCAGAATCCGCTTGACGGCATCGGATTTTGGATCCCATGTGATTTGGGGGAACACGAATAGATCGGCAAGACCGAACTCTTCCAGGGCGGCCAGAGCGTCCTCGGGGTGGTTTTTGCTCACGATGGAGAGCAGAATCCCGCGCTGGTCGAGGGCGCGGAGAGTCGCGACCATGTCGGCTCGCGGCGACAGTCCGCCAATCCCGTCCTCGAGCAGGATCCCATCCCAAAGGGTTCCATCGAGATCGACGATGACTAGTTTGCAGTGCTCCATGGTGGTCTCCTGAGATCTAGAAGGTGACGAATTCGATGGAGAATCCGCCTGGTTCCTCGCCGACGATCGCCAGCACGTCTCCCTGCTTGCTGATCTTCTCGGCGCGGGATTCCACGAGCACGCCCCGCTCTCTCGCGACCAGATCGCCGTAGTAGAGGACCGGGCAATCCGTGAAGTCGCCGTCGTCGTATTCGACCCGCAGCTCTCCCAGGTATTCACCCACCTCGATCAGATCTCCCGGCTCCTTGTTGAATCCCCGCACCTGGCAATCCGCGTCTTTGCCGGCGATGACTTCGGGTACGCGCATTTCCATCTAGATCTCCTCATCGGCGTCTCGATCCTCCGCGTTGGGATGCGGAGACCATCGGGGAGATCGTCC
The DNA here is from genome assembly GCA_002686955.1 of Gemmatimonadota bacterium. Taxonomy (GTDB): domain Bacteria. The sequence goes on along the minus strand of NYZA01000186.1, from coordinate 11,729 downwards.
CATTCCGCTTTTTCTTGATCTTCGTCTCCACGGCTCCCTCCTCGCCTCGGGCGCGGTGATAGCTTTGCATCATGAGCTCTCGTCTCACAGCGCGACAGCAGCCCCGCGAGACCTTCGTAGTCGGGGATGTGCATGGTTGCGCCGATGAGCTCGAAGAGCTGCTGGGTCGCGCGGAGCTCGATCCGGCCCTCCACCGCTGCATTCAAGTCGGCGATCTCTTCACCAGGGGACCGAACCCCGCCGGCGTATGGGAGCTCGTTCGCGGCTACGGGATCGAGTGCTTGCGGGGGAATCATGAAACCTTCCTTCTCGATCTTCTGCCCCGCCTGGCGACGGGCGAGGCGGTCGGAAACGAGAGGGAACTGAAGCGATTCGCGGCCGCGACGGCAGCCGAAGGCGAGTTGGCTCATCTGATCGAGACCCTCGCTGCGCTGCCACTTTGGATTCGATCCGCTCCCGGCGATCGTTCCCACCCTTGGGTGGTGGTACATGCCGGTGTCGATCCCCATACCGGCTTCTCACCGGACGCCCCGGTGGAAACTCTGACCCAAATACGTCTCTGGCCCCCCTCAGGGAACCTCAGCACCCATTGGCACGATTTCTATCGAGGGGACGAGCTCGTGATCTTCGGTCACGACGCGATCGGCGGCCTGGTGGAATGGCGCGACGTCTCCGGCAAACCCCGCGCTATCGGGCTCGATACCGGATGTGTCTATGGATGTCGCTTGACCGGCTACTGGATCGAAAGAGACACTTTTATATCGGTTCCGGCCAGGGCGACTTGGTGGCCGGTGCGTTGACATCAAATCTCGGTGCCCGGCGGTACCACCGCGTTCTTAGGAATGACGACCACGCCGTCGCGAACCGCGTGGATTTGCGATTCTGAATCGGGTCTGTCGTCTCCACCGCGTATGATGCAACCGTCGCCAATGCGGGCGTTCTTGTCGATGATCGCCCTGTGGATCACACAATCGTGCCCGATTCCATAAGAAACATCTTTGGGACGGTGTTCCGGTGAGAGAAAATCCATGCCCAGCAACACCGATTCCGAGATTGTCGAGCCCTCCCGGACGATCGATCGAATCCCGACGACCGAGCTTCGGATGTCGGATTCGAGAACGCGACACCCTTCTCCCAATAAGGTATTGTCGAGTTTCGAGGCGACAACTTTCGACGCCGGTAGGTATCGTCGGCTAGTGTAGACGGGTCGACCCAGATCATAAAAATCGAAGGGAGTACCGGGCGACGCCAGCGATATATTGGCATGATGGAAAGCGCCGATCGTCCCGATGTCTTCCCAATAGCCATCGAAGGGGTACGCGGCGATCTCGAGCTGCGAGAGCAAGCCTTCGAAAATGTCCTTTCCGAAATCGAGCTTGCTCTCGTCGCGCAGGATCTTGACCAGCACCTCGCGATCGAACACATAAATACCCATCGATGCGAGGTACACCTCTTCACCTTTGTCGGATATGCCAAGAACCGATAAAGACTCCGGCGGCACGCGGAATCGATCGAGGATCGCGGCGTCGGTCGGTTTCTCTACGAACTCTCTCACCATGCCGCCGTGGCCCACCCGCACCAAGCCGAAGCGCGAGGTGTCTTTCCGGCGAACGGGAATCACCGACAAGGTGACGTCGGCCTTCACCTCCCGGTGGTAACCGATCAGGTGCTCCGCGCGCATGCGGTAGAGCTGATCTCCCGACAGAATCAAGACCTGATTGTAGTTTGAACGATCGATGCGGCGCAGATTCTGGCGAACGGCATCAGCCGTACCCTGGTACCAGGAATCGGATTCAGGCGTTTGCTCGGCGGCGAGAATCTCCACGAATCCCGGCATGAATCCATCGAATCGGTACGCCCGATGGATGTGTGTCATGAGCGACGCGGAGTTGAATTGCGTCAGAACGAAAATCTGGCGCAAGCCGGAATTGATGCAGTTGGCGATCGGAATGTCGATAAGACGGTACTTGCCCCCAAGTGGAACGGCAGGCTTGCAGCGATCCCGGGTCAAGGGGTAGAGGCGCGTACCCCGTCCGCCGCCGAGGATCACCGCAAGGACGTCGTTCATTGTTTCTCCACGATGCCGGGGGGGGAATCCCGGCGCTTGGCCGATTTGATCACCATGGATCAGGATAGCGCGAACACCCGCCACGCGGCTCCAAATCCGGCGCAATCCCCGATCGATCTGGTGTTCGATCGGCCGCGAGCCTATTCTCCCGGCGCGAATCCACTCTCACGAGAGGTGCGCTGTTGATCAGTCGTTCAGAGCGGATTCGACTAGGGGCCTTCCTGGTGATCGCAACCCTTCTGGCGATCGCCGTCATCGCGGTCTTGTCGGGGGCGCGGCTGCTGGAGGAGCGCGACGAATACCAGGTGCGCTTCACCGGCGCGTCGGTGGCCGGGCTCGAGATCGGCGCGGACGTTCGCTACCAAGGCGTTCGGGTGGGCCGAGTGGACGACATCGGCATCGATGCGAGCGATCTGACGACGGTCGTCGTGCTCCTATCGCTCCGGCAAGGAACACCGATCCGCGTCGACACGGAAGCTATCCTTGAGTTCCAGGGGATCACCGGCCTCAAGATGATCGAGCTGAAGGCGGGCGATCCCTCAAGTGACGCCCTCGAGCCGGGCGGCACGATCCCCGCCAGCACCACCCTGGTCTCGCGAATGGGGGAACGCGCCGAGAGGATCGCCGAGCGGCTCGAGCTGGTATTGGACGGCCTGGCGGGGGTGGTCGATCCCAACAATCGGGGCACGTTCGAGTCGCTTATGTTGACGCTGCACGAGGCCGCCGACAGCCTCGCGGGCGCCACCGGTGAGTTTCAGCAGCTCGCCCGCCATGCGGAGAGGTTGACGCGAACCACCGAGGGTGCCGTCTTGCGGGCCGATTCGCTCCTGCAGGGGGGGCAGATGCGCGAGATCCTCCACAATTTGGCCGCGGTGAGCCGCGATCTGGAGGCCGCTGCTCTCGATTCCCTGGCCGCCGGAACGACGAAAACCCTCGCGGAGGCGGAGCGGGCATTCACGCATCTCGACCTGGTTTTGGTGCAGAGCCGCGAAGACATCCTTCGATCGACCGAGAGCCTGCGAGAGGGGGCGGACCACATGAACGAGTTCGCGCGGCTGATCGCCGAGGACCCATCCCGAATCCTGCGTGGGACGAGCGATGGCGAGATCGATGCTCCCTGGCGAGAGGAGCCACAATGAGAAGCCTCGTTTTTCTCGCGGCCCCCTTTTTCTTGCTGGGATGTCTGAGCCTGACGCCGTCGCAAAGCACCCCCTCGCTCTATCTGATCGATCATCCGATGACACTCCTGCCGGAAGTGCCCGAGGGCGTGGAGCCGCTCGCCTACGGTGTTCGCGTGCGCGACGTCGAGTTTCCGCGGGTGCTCGATCGAAACCGGATCGTCTACCGCCATTCGGCAAACCGACTCAACTACTACCGCTACCATCAATGGGCCGTGCCGCCTCGAACGATGGTGAGCGACGTCTTGGCGCGTCATATCGCGGCCGCCGGCATCTTCGAAGAGGTGCGCCGACAGTTCATCGACGAGCAGCCGGATCTCGAGATTCGAGGCAGACTCTTCGCCCTCGAGCGGCTCGACAGCGGAGCGTTCGGCGCCGCTCATCTGGCGATGGAGCTGAAGCTCTCGCGGCGCACCGACGGGCGGGTATTGGCGCACCACGAGTTCGACCGGGAAACCCGCCTACACACCGAATCGATGACCTTCTTCGCCCAGACCATCTCGCGGATGCTCGAGGAAGAGACGGCTGTCTTCTTGACGCAAGTTTGGCGGGCCTTCGATATCGAGCCGGTGCCGTCCGGCGAGGAGGCACTCTCGCCGGAGGAATCGGAGGTGGATGACGAAGGGTATCGATTGGTTCCTCTTCCTCTGGAACGGCGGACCCATCGGGGGGATGACGCATCATGACGCGCTCGGTTCGCATCGTGCTCCTCGCCGCCGGTCTGTCCTCCGCGGCCCTGGGAGACGACTCGCCACCGATTCGACCCGCCATCGACGCCGGAATCGACACATGGGACGCGCTCGATCCGATGATGCAGATCGAGAGGGAGGCGCTAGTGATCCCGTGGGGCACAGGAACGGCATTCGTGCCGGCGATGACCGACCCCGATTACGAGCCTCCCTACTCGATTTATCGCGACGGGGCGATGGTGCAGGTGCAGCGCACGGGGCACAGCGCGGTGCTCGAGCCGGGCGAGTACGAGCTCAGGTGGGGCTCCGGGGACCTTACGCAGCGGATGCGCAGATCACTCCGGGTGGGAAAGGGGCACGTGACGGTGCTCGAGCCGGATTGGTCGTCCCTGGTGGTCGAGGTGATCGACGAAACGCGCACCACGGTCGGCTACAGCTACGAGGTGGTCCAACTGCCGGCCTACGCATCGTTTGGAGTCGGTCGGTCGGCCGAAGAAGCCCTGGGCGAGCGCCAGCTCACCTGGGTGCTCCCCGCCGGTCTCTACAAGATCTTGCCGGTGGGTGAGGACTACAGCTCGATCGTCAATTTCGCGACCGTTCGACTGCTGCCGGGCGAGCTTACGCGGCTGAGCGTCGTGATCGACGACGTTTCCGGGAACTTCCTCGGCGCGGGGACTCTGGCGCTCTCCCGGAGCCAGCGCGGCCGGACCTCGCGCACCTACGCCGCCGGTCATGCGAATCTGCTCTTCGATCACCAGCACGGCGGCGCCGAAGGGGTCTCGCGCCAAGATCTCTCCTTCAGCGGCACCGCCGAGCTCCGGCACTCCTACGAGGGAGAGCAGTACACGCTCAGCATTCGCGGCCTCGGAGAGGAAGGTCTCAGCCGCGTGCCCGAGCTCGGCTGGCGGATCATCACCGACCGTTTCCTGGCCCGCGCGGTAGCTGTGCGCAAGCTCCGTTCTCGAGTCGGCCTCTACGCCCGCCTCCTTCTGGAAAACAAGCTCTTCCCCGGGCGCGTCTATCTCGACGACCCGACCGAGTTCATCAAGATCGACCGGAATCTGCGGCCGGTCGATCATGGTCTCTCGGACGAGATAGAGATCTCTCCCGGGGGTCTCCCGTTGACGCTGCAGGAAGGGGTCGGCGTGAATCTGATCGCGCTGAAAAGCGAGCGATCGAGCCTCTTCTTGAGAACCGGCTACGGTTTTCGCCAGACCATCAATCGCTCCGTCTTCGGTGCCGCGGAGAATACCCAGGCGCTGCGCGACGCGGTGGGTGCCGACACCCTTTTGACCACTCCATCGAACGCGAATCTCTACACCGAGCTCGAGTCGGTCGGCCTTTACGGTTTCGAGGAATCGTTGATCTTCGAGGGCAGACTCGGGCGCAGGATCATACTGGGCGCGGAAGCCGATCTTCTAATCCCGCAAGGGGGTGGAAGAAACATCATCGACGCCGAGGGGACCGTGAATCTGCGCCTCTCCAAGGGGCTTTCGCTCTACTACTCCCTTCGATACCTCGATGACAGCGCGATCGCCGACGAGCCTCTCGTCGATGGATCGGCGCGACTGCGTTTCTCGTATGTCTTCTGACGCCTGGGGAAGGATCGATGGGGCCGGTGTCTCGATCGGCGGGCGGATCACCAGAGACACTATTCATGATGTCTATCGCGAAGTTGCGAATGATCTTCCACGCACGCCGGTCTCGATCGATCTGCGCGATGTCACCGAGCTCGATTCGGCGGGCGTCGCACTGATTCTCGAGCTGGTCGAAAGAACCGGCACGCGCATCGACTCCGATCATCTCTTCGGGCTCGGCGAAGCATGCCGCAAGACCTTTTTGGCGCTATCGCCGGCGGGCAAACCCGCGGAAGAACCGATCGTTTCGGTGGGATCCAAGGAATCGATCTGGAGCCGCCGACTCGAAAATATCGGCGCGAAAGGCGTTGCCTCCTTCGCGGCGCTTCTCGAAGGGCTGATTCTGACATCGAATGTCTTCTACTTCAGTGTGTGCGCGCTATTTCGGCGCGGGCGCGCAAGAAAGGGGACCTTCACTTCGGTATCGATATCGATGGGAGTCGACGCGCTGCCCGTGGTGTCGCTCATCGCATTCCTCGTCGGGCTGGTGATGGCGCTTCAGGCATCCGCGCAGCTTCGTCGCTTCGGAGCCAATATCTATGTCGCCGATCTGATCGGAATATCGATGGCACGTGAGATGGGGGCGCTGATGACCGCCATCGTTCTCGCCGGTCGTAGCGGATCAGCGATCGCGGCCGAGGTGGCCACGATGGTGGTGACGGAAGAAACCGACGCATTGAAGTCTCTGGGCCTCGATCCAATCCGATTCGTCGTAGTGCCCCGCTTTCTGGCGCTCACCCTCGTGACCCCGCTGCTCGCATTCCTGGCGACGGCCGTTGGGATCCTCGGCGGCTTCGTCGCGGCGATCGGCTATCTCGATCTGGCGCCCCAGGCTTTTTTCCTCGAGCTCGTCGCCGCCATCGAACCGATCGATATCGGAACCAGCATGGGGAAAAGTGTGGTTTTCGCGTGGGTGATCGCGATTCTGGGCAGCTACCAGGGGTTCAGGGTCAGGGGTGGAGCCGAAGGCGTGGGGCGGGCGACGACGGCCGCCGTTGTATCGTCGATCTTCGCCGTGATCGTCGTGGACGCACTGGCGGGCATGCTCCTCTACTTCGAATAGGAAACGACATGATCGACAAGAAGAACGCGGTCGTTCTGTCGGTGGAAGATCTGCACGCGGCGTACGGCGAGCTCCGCGTGCTCAAATCGGTGTCCTTCGAAGTGGCGCGGGGTGAAATCCTCGCGATCGTCGGCGGAAGCGGCTCCGGAAAATCGACTCTGCTGAAGCATATGTTGCGCCTGGAGGAGCCGCTGGCGGGGCGCGTCGTTTTCGAGGGGATCGAGCTGACGGCTCTCGAAGAGGAAGGGCTGGAAGAGGCACGACTCGGGATCGGATTCCTCTTCCAGAACGGGGCCTTGCTGGGTTCACTCACAGTCGAAGAAAATGTTGCCATGCCCTTGGAGATGCGCACGACTCTGCCCCGCCCCGTCATCGACCGCCTGGTTGATCTGAGGCTGAGTCAACTCGGATTGGGGAAGGCCTCGACACGCCTGCCATCCGAGCTTTCGGGAGGGATGCGAAAGCGCGCGTCCCTCGCCCGCGCCCTCATCCTCGACCCACCTCTGCTGGTTTGCGATGAACCCGGCGCGGGCCTCGATCCGGTCATGGCCCGCCACCTCGATCAGGTCTTGCTGCGCCTGCGCGACGATCTCGGTACGACCATCGTGATCGTGACGCACGAGGTCGAGAGCATTCGAAGGATCGCGGATCGGCTGCTCTTCCTCGAAGGGGGCGGGGTACTTTTCCAGGGAAGGGTGGAAGAGGCCGAGCGCTGCGAGGTCGAATCGGTTCGGGCGTTCTTCTCGGCGGAGTAGTCGCTACTCAAACCCCCGCGGCATCCGCCGCGCCAAAGCGTCGGGTCGCTTCGCCGGGGCTGAGGAGACCATTCCCGAACGCCTTTCGCCACCGAAACCGCAACCGGCGTTGCATAAGCTCCGCGCGAGGATGACGCGGCTCCGGGACCAGCCCCCTGGCGCAGATCTCGACACAGCTCGGCAGTCGCCCCCGCTGGAACTCCGCGCGCGCGTCGCGAGCCCGCTTCCCGAACCAGACTCGTCGAAACTGTCGGTGTTGACGTTGCCCAGGTTCAGCTCCGAAGCGGTGCAGAAGGCGGTCGAGCCGTCGGTCCGGACGAAGAGGGTGGACCAAGGATCGGGACATGTCTCGGTGCCGCCGACGCGCGAGGTGTGCCAAGGCAAATGATCCTCGCTCCTCGGCACGAGCGTCGCGGTGCGATCGACGACCGTCACGCCGTGGCACCGGCCCAGGTCGACCATCGACTCGAATAGCTCCCGCCAACGCGCCCGGTCCGCCGTGGTGACGGGAAAGGACTGATCGGCATGGGTGCCTCGCTGTCGCCGGTCGAAGAGGAGGAAGCGGGTGAAGGCAACGATCCTGATCTCGAGCCTCGCCGCCAGGCGCACCAGCTCCGGCAGACCGTCCAGGGCGTCGCGGAAGATCACGCAGTTGAGGTGCAGCAGTGGGGGATCGTGCATCCCCTTCCCCGCCGCCCTCTTGAGCTCGTGGAGCCGGTCCAGGTTCTCCAGCACGGATTCGAGCTCCGCGCCGACCCGAATCGACCGGTAGAGCTCAGGATCGAGGCTCTCGAGCGAAAGGGTCAGGCCGCGGTAGCGATCGACGATCTCCTGAGTGCGCTCATGATCGAGCAGAGTCGCGTTGGTGACCGCCATCAGCTCGACCTGCTCGTTGCGGAGCAACGCCCCCATGAGCCAGGCGTAGGTGTCGGGCGGAGTGTAGAAGACCTCGGCCCCCGTCAGAGTGGCGAGGGTCACGTGCGGTAGGATCTCCTCCAGGACGCGGCGGCCGTGCTCGGTGAAGACAAGTCCGCTCGGGCGCCCGAAATCGAAGGCGGTGGGGCACATCGAGCAACGCAGATTGCACCGGTCGGCGATCGAGAGTATGAGGTGGGATGGTCCGGGCAAGGGCTTCCGGTCGCTGCTCGATCGATTCTTGATCATCTGTTCCCCCTGAATTCGCAGACTCCACTCTAACCGAGCGTAGTGGCCCCGGGGAGATCCCGGAAGGAGGGATTTCGCCGCTCAGCAGAGGGCATCGATCGACGGAATGAGGGACAAAAGGAGGCGGTTCAAGCGCCCGCGGGTGGGCGTCGCATGACGAAGAAGGCGTAGCTGAAGGTGTGGCCCTCGCGCTCGAAGCCCGCGATCTCGGCCCGCGCGGACGCCAGCGCGGCTTGGCCCTCGGGATCGTCGGACCACAGCGCTTCGAGCGAGTCGCAACGGTGCTTCATGGGTGCATAGTACGCATCCATCCATGCCGAGCGCGGCAGGATGTGGTGCCGCACTTCCTCGTAACCGGCCGCCCGGATCTGCGCCGTCTTGGCCTTCACCGCGTCGATCCCCGGGTACTCCTCCCAGAACGCGAGGGCGCCCTCGCTTCGCTCCTCGCTCCCTTCCGGTACCTACACCCGTGCTATTTCGGTTCGTGTCCCCAACACCATGGTGTCGGGCTCGTCGAAGGAAGCGGTCACGGACGCCACCCCAACGCCAGGGCTCTTGATCAGCCGGTACCCCTGATCTTCCGGCGATAATGTGTAGGAGACAGGAGGCTCTCCCGAGCTCCCGGGTCACCCCCGTATGCGCATGCCCCGTTCTCAGACCCCGGCGGGGACCGCCCAGCTCGCCATATCGTTGGCCGGTCTGCTGCCTTCCGTGGTATGCAACACGTCGGCTTTCAACGCTCCGAAGAGCGCCTATCAAGATGCCCGCAACTATACATATTTCGGGGCTTAGGTTCAAGTTAGAAGTGCACCAGGTTGCGTTCGTCATGGAACACCTACTCTCGGAGATTGCACTTCGGTTCGGCTTCCGGCGTGGTGGCTAGCCTTTGGCCGGGCGGGACTTGATCGCCGTCACCGACGATCTCACCCGCTGGGAGACATTGACGAATTTCAGGGGATTGAAGCCCTATTCCATCGTCCCGAGCTTCGCTCGGCACGATCAGCCGGTTGTTAACGGGCCATGCTCACTCTTGCCATTTTCGCTCGACATATGCGAGGACATTGAGTGTCTGCGACAAAGTGCCATCATCCGGTACGGTGGTGACGGTCCTCGTTTGCCGGTTGTGAGTCGGAATGACGGAGGGAAAAGTGCAAGGGTTTTCGTGGACTTTGAGAAGGCTCCGCTTGCCAAGGCAGTTGACTGGATGCGCAAAAAGCGATGCTACGAGGCATTATATGCGGGTTGTCCTCGCAGTTGGGGTGCACGGCTGGGGGACGATGAGATCGCTACCGCGCCTGACGCGTCATGGTAGCTGCCTCGCTTGAGTGAGTGGAAGCGCCGACCTGGGCAGCGGTGATGACCCATCGCAGCTTGAGAAACCTGAACTTCCAGCGCGGTGATCATGTTACCAATTGAGGATAGTAGCGCTCAACGGTACCATGTCCAAAGCCCTGGAATTCCTCATGTCGGACAACGCACGTCATCCTGGAACGATCCTGAAAGACCAATTCCTTGACCCACTTGGCATTACGCCATATCGGCTTGCCAAGAGCATCGGAGTCCACGTCAGCCGCGTGGCTGAGGTCATCAAGGGGCGGAGGGGGATTTCCGCCGACACTGCGGTTCGCTTGGGTCTCTTCTTTGAGGTCCCGCCGCGGTGGTGGCTCGACATGCAGGCGGAATACGACATCGCCAATTGTATGCGCACGACCACCATTCATGATGCGGTCGCGCCGTATGAGGGGATAAACCAGGTCTTGGTGACGCCCACAGGAGCGCGCAGGCTTTCACAGTCAGACACGTCGCTACTCAAGCCTGATCTGGTGAGCATCGACGCAGCCCAACTTGACCAGTTGAAGCGGCAAGCGGAATTGTCGGGACGCCATTCAAAGCGCGTGGCGACTGAAGTCACGTATGCAAGCGGTGCAGTGGCTCTTGTCGGAACGCCCCTATGAGACCCAAGCCAGCGGGAATAGCAGCTCTGATTGGTGTCGTCGCACCAGAGGTCCTCACCGATGCCATCGAGGCATCGAAGAAGCTCACCAACCTCGGAGTTCCACATGCCCTCGTCGGCGGACTGGCAGTCGGTCTTCACGGCCATCCGCGTGCCACCAAGGATGCTGACTATATAGTGGGGGAGGCGGCGTTTCACAGCACGTCACAACTGTTGGTGTATCGAGACGACCTGAAAGACTTGGTCGAGCGTAGTGACGTTGACCTTATCGCTGTTCCCCCTGGCCATCCGCACATCGCTGACCTTCTTGTCCTGCCTGTTGAGTCGACCATTCCCGTTCTTCCAGTCGAAGCGCTGGTCCTCATGAAGCTTGAAGCTGGACGATCACAGGATCGGGCTGATGTTGTAGCGCTACTGAAAGCAGGCGCCAGTGTTGACGATATCGCGCGTTATCTTCGTCGGGAGGCACCGGGTCTTTTGCCTGCCTTCAGTGAGCTCCAAGAGGAACGTTAATCGTCCCGCGTAAGCGGCGTCGCGTAGCGACATCCGTCTTCCGGGTAGGGACCGGGGTTGCCCCCGGCCCCCCCCACAGATCCGGACGTGAAGAATTCCCCTAGTTCCCCGCCTGGGACGGGGAGACCCGCGGCGGTCGCCCTCCGCGAGCGCATGACCGTTGCTGCCCGAGTCAGCATGAGTGGACGATCCTCGGCTTTGGTAGCGGGAAGTCCCGCCGGTACTTCGTGTCGAACACCTCCCACAGAATGTACCCGTTTCGGGTCCGGCGTCTAAGCCAGTGCTTCCAGGCCTTCTCCACGTATTCGAACACCACCTCCAAGGCTTCGTAATTGCCTCGGATGCCGTAGTAGGCGTAGTGACTTCGGAGCTTTGCGCTGAGCAGGCGATGCTGCTCAGGAACGCTCCAATGTCGATGGTCTCGGCACGAGGTCCAGATCGCTTTGTGAGCCCGCAGTTGCCGGGCGCGTCGCGTCTTTCGCTTGATGGTCCATCCGCCTCGCCGCGTCTTCGCCCAGTAGTGGGTGAAGCCGAGGAAGTCGAATGTTCCGGTGCCCTTTCCGTCTCTGCCAGATGGCCGCCTGAATTCGATCAGTTGGCTCTTCGTCGGATGGATGGTCAACCCGAAGCGGCCGGAGCGGGCGCCATGACGGCCAGGGGTGCGGACATCGTTGCGGTCATGCTCTGCTTCTCTCTCGACAAGGTGCG
>NYZA01000185.1 GCA_002686955.1 Gemmatimonadota bacterium | reverse complement strand
GGGTTGAGGGGGCCGGCGCTCCACAACGCGTCCAGGACGTCGCGCTCGAGCTCGCCCAGGGCGAGGTCGGGGAATCGGAACATGGGCAAAGGACAACTCCCGCACGTGGCGATCAGCCACTGAGTGAGGGAGGGAATGTAGCGGATCGAACTCCGAGCATAAATCGGAGTTCGGTCGGATTGAGGTCTCGACATGACCCTGATCCCTTCGCGAGCGCCCTGCGGCGGCGAGCCAAGAACCACTTTTCCGAGCCAAATGCGGAGCTCGCGTGCGACCCGATGGTGACCGCGGATGCGTGACAACGCTTCCAGCGCGGAAGGAGGTTTGCGGCAGACCGAGCCACCGGGAGATCGCGCGAATCAAGTCGACACTGGCGCGTTTAGAGGAGTGGCAGCTCATACACGGCTCAACGCAGCGAGGACCATCACCGGAATCGAGCCAGAATTTCCATCCGAAACGTTATCTCTTCGACACGGGTGTGCTGCGCGACTTCAGGGAACAAGCGCTGCCCAGCATCGGTGTTCTCGACAGACTAGACTCCGCCCCGCAAACCCCTGGGCGGAATCATCGAGAATCAGGTCGCGATCGAGCTTCACAGCCACACTGGCAAGCTTCAGGGTTGGCGGCGATCATCCTCTGGACTCGAGGTCGATTTCATCTTTCGGCTGGGGCGAACGCAGATCCCTTGCGAGTGCAAAGCCTCCCTCTCGATCAAGAAGACCCATCTCAGCGGGCTCCGCTCCTATTTGGAACAGTTTGACTTGCCCAAGGCTGTGGTCTTCAGCTTCGCGCCCCTCGAGGAGCATCGCCTCGACGGTCGGATGAGAGTGCTGTGCGTCCCGCTCTACCTGTCGGAGTCTGTCGCTGAGCTTCTGGCCTGAGAGCTCGCGCAAGATCAACGTGACCCTCCCTGGGTATTCCGAGCACTCGAGATAGCGCGGATGCGCGAGGATGTTCGACAAGGCTCGACGGTGGTAGACTCGCGGTTATCCTGTTGTCGTCGCACCAAGGAACACCGAACCCTCCGGAGCAAACACAATGAGGGAGCTCTTTAGGCCACTCGAGACGAGTCCTCCCCTTCCCGATGCTACACCGTTCCGCGCCATCGCGCCCCTCCTTTGCTGCCTCTCGCTCGCGCCGCTCGCCCCAAGCGCCACGATCCTGGTCCCGCAGGATCACGCCACGATTCAGGAGGCGATCGGAGCGGCGAGCGATGGCGATGAGATCGTAGTCGCACCCGGAACCTACGATGAGGATTCGGTCGACTTCACGGGGAAGCGGATCGTCGTGCGAGGCACCGATCCACTCGACCCAGCGGTCGTGGCGGCGACGGTAATCGATGCCGGGAGCCGCGGCAGCGTGGTGGTTTTCGAGTCGGGCGAGGACTCCCTCTCGGTGCTTCGGGGGCTCGCTCTGCGCGACGGTCAGGCGCAGCGGGGCGGAGGAATTCGCTGCGTTGCTTCGGCGCCGATCATCGAGCATTGCATCATCGGCCCCAATCGGGCGGACGATGGCGGTGGCGTGTCGACCGAGGCGCCGGGACGGCCGACCCTCGTGTACTGCGATATCGCCGGCAATACCGCCGAGAGCGGCGGAGGCGTGTTCGCCGAGGGAGAAGGCGGGGGAATCCGAATCGAAAGCTGCACGATTCGTCGCAACGCTTCCACCGGAACCTCCGCGCCGGGGGGAGGTGCACTGGGGCTCCACTTGAAATCGTACAGCTCGATCCTCAACTCTACCATCACCGAAAACAGCGCGGCGATCGGCGGTGCGATCGATCAGCGATATCAGGGAACATCGCTCCTGCTGCACTCCACGATCGCCTTCAACGATGGGGACGGAATCGTCGTCAACTACTCCGATCACGCCACGTTGGTAAACTGTATCTTGTGGGGCAACACACAGGAACAGATCAACGGAAGCGCGCAGGATGTCGAGGTCTACCATTGCGACGTGGAAGGAGGCTTCGAAGGGGGGATTGGCAACATCGACGGCGACCCACGCTTCGTGGATGCCGAGGCGGACAACTACCGATTGTTGCTCGACTCTCCCTGCATCGATGCGGGAACCGATGTGAAGACGACGGCCTTCGACCAGGATGGAGTGCCGCGGCCCTACGGCCGGGGGATCGATATCGGCGCATACGAGGCCATCCCCTCCTTCTACCTCGATCCGGATGGACTGCCCGCTGAGGTTCGGGCAGGCGATTCGCTCAGCTACGATATTGTCGTGACCAACCCCTCCAAACTTGCACAGGAGCTCGATTCGTTGGTCGTGACATACGCCTGGTCTCCAGGGAGCGAAGACGTCGTCTATTCCGGTGCTCCGATCTCGCTCGCTCCCGCCGACACCGCCAGATGGAGTGTCGTCACGGTCCCTATCGTGATCGGTGAGTACGAGGTCGCCACGCGCGCATATCGTGTAAGGAGAGCTGATAGGAGCCGACGACAGGCCGTTGACAGTGCGGCCGAGCGATGGAACGATCCGCGTGCCCGCCGACTACGAGACGATTCAGAGCGCGATCGAATTCGCCGTCGATGGCGAAGAGATCGTGATCGCTCCAGGCACCCACGACGAACACGACATCGACTTCCTCGGCAAGGGGATCACGGTTCGCGGCGAGGATCCCGAAGACGAAGCGACCGTAGCCGCGACCATCGTCGACGCGACAGGCCTGGGGCGAGTCTTCCACTTCAGCGCCGGCGGCACTTCTTCGGCGCTGCTGACGGGGCTCACGGTCCGCGGCGGAAGCGTGATCGATGACTGGCGCGGTGGAGGGGGGATCTTGTGCGAAAGCTCATCGCCCACGATCGAGCTCTGCGTGATCGAGGCGAACAGCTCCGAGGAGCCCGGCGGCGGCATCTGCTGCCGCGACTCGAGCCCATCGATCCGGCGCTGCGAGCTGCGCGACAATTCGGGGGAGTACGGAGCAGCGCTCTATGCGGGCGACAGCACGGTGGAGATCGAGCGAACGCTTTTCGCCTACAACTCGGCATCGGTGAGCGGTGGCGCCATGTCGTTGTCGGGTGGATCAACAGGCCTGGCCAACTGCGTGATGATCGGCAACGACGCAAGAAGCGGCGGCGCGATCGACCTCAACGGTGGTAGCGACGGCTCCGAGACGAACCTGCTGGCGTGTACCCTGATCGACAATCGGGCCCACTACTCCGATGGAGGGGGGGTAGACGCCGATTCGCGCTCGATCGTCGACATCCGCAGCACGATTGTAAGAGACAATTGGCCCGAGAACCTGTACGCGCCCTACGCCGATATCGTCGTCGAGTACTCCAACATCGGGGGCGGCTGGGATGGAATCGGCAACATCAACGAAGATCCACTTTTTCTCGCCGCGGGAGACCATCATATTTCACCTCTCTCTCCCTGCGTCGATAGGGGCGATCCCGTTGAAGTACCGATCGAGGATCTGGATGGCGACCCGAGGCCGATGGGGGCCGGCGTCGATATCGGTGCCGACGAGAGCCCCGCGGGCATCGTCGCCCTGCTTCCGCAGGGGTCGCAACGCGGCATCGTTTGGGAGGCGTTCGAGCACACGCTGAGCGTGGTGAATCTGGCCGGCGAAACGCTGCCCCTCGACAGCCTGATCGTGCACTACGCCTGGTCCGGCGGGATCCGCGAAAGGGTTCATGGCGGCCCGACGCTCTGGATCGATGCCGGCGACACTCTCGAATGGGATCTGGACCCGGTGCCGAACGAGGTCGGGGTTCATCGAATTCTTGCCGAGGCTTTCTCCGGGCCGGAACCGGCATCGATCGCCTATTTCGACCTCCACGCGTTGGCCGTGCCGGGAGCCATTCGCGTGCCGGCCGATCTTCCCTCGATCGCCGGAGCGATTACCCTCGCTCTCGATGGTGACGAGGTGATCGTAGCGCCCGGCACCTATTTCGAGAGTCTTCTCTCGTTCTACGGCAAGGCGATCCGCGTTACCGGCACGGACCCGCAAAACCCGCTGATTGTCGACTCCACGGTCATCGACGGCGACGGCATCGGACCGATCATGACCTTCAATCAGCAGGAGCAGGCGACATCGGAGCTTTCGGGGCTGACCATTCGAGGTGGATACGGAACGGACTACGGCGCGGGGATCTTCTGCGAGAACTCGTCACCGACGATCGAATACTGCGCCATCGCCGACAACCGGGCCGGCTACCGCGGCGGGGGCGCATGGCTGCGCGCTGGTTCGCCGACATTGGTACATTGTCGCTTCGAACGAAACTCGATCGATGAATCGTTTACCGGCGGCGGAGGGGGACTCTTCGGCGAAGACTGCGATCTTGCCCTGATCGATTGCGAATTCACCTCGAATTTCGGCGGCCACGGAGGTGGCGGCATGCGAGTCGACGGCGGGAACCTCCGAATCGCAAGATCTGTTTTCCGCTCCAACCGCGCGGAAAAAGGCGGTGCGCTTCGTCTCTGGTGCGATAGCATCTATGTGGAAAGCTGCCTCTTCGAATCGAATCAAGCAACCGAGACCTCGGGAGGAGGAGCCTGGCTCTCGTCCGGAGCGGATTTCGTCAACTGTATCTTCGCCGGCAATAGTGGCGTGCGCGACGGCGGCGCAATGTACAAGAGCTTCGATGGAGATCTCCATCTCATCAACACCACCGTCGTAGGCAACGAGACCGATACCTGGCAGGGCGCCGGCGGCATTTATGCGTCGCACGGAGATAAGCTCGTAGTACTGAACAGCATCGTGTGGGGGAACCGAGCCTGGGGCGGCGGAGGCTCGCAACAGATTCAAACCTATTTCGACGAACCCCTCGTCGCGTTCAGCAATGTTCAGGGAGGCTGGCCAGGATCGGGGAATATCGACGCCGAACCGGGTATGCGCAATCCGTGGCGGGGCGACTTCCGGCTCTCAGCATCGTCGCCCTGCATCGACGCGGGCACCTCGAGCTCGGCGCCGCCCTCCGACTACGAAGGCGATCCGCGGCCTCAAGGTGGTGGAGTCGACATCGGCGCTGACGAGTACTCGAGGCCGCGCGAGGTCGACAGCGCAGCGAGATGATCCGGATCGAGCGCGGTTCTCGTTACTCCTCGGAGGCCCGCGCCCGCAATCTCCTCCAGCTTTTCTCGATCCCGGCCCGGATGCGATCCAGCGGAACCGGCGCCCGCCGAAAGCGCCCCTGCATCGAGAAGTAGCGCTCCAGCGCTTCCGCCGACATCTCCGGCTCGATGTTGATATCGATCCGCTCACCATCGAAAGCCTCGTAGACGGCGTAGAGACCGGATCGCACCGCCAAACGCACCAGCTCGATCCCCTCGGCGGGCTCCGATCGCCACCCCGTCGGACAGGGTGCCAACATATGGAGAAAGCGAAAGCCGGTCATCGAGAGGGCCGATCGCATCTTCCGCAGAGCGTCGCCCGGATCGGCGAGTGAGAGGGTCGCGGCATAAGGCACGTGGTGGGCGATCATGATCGCCATCATGTCCTTCTTCTCGACATCTTTGCCGCCCGGAGTCGTCGTGGTCGACGCTCCCATCGGCGTGGCCGACGATCTCTGCCCCCCGGTGTTCCCGTAGATCTCGTTGTCGTAACAGAAATAGAGCAGATCCTCGTTCCGCTCCGCCGCCGCGGATACCGCCGCCATCCCGATATCGTAAGTGCCTCCATCGCCGGCGACACAAATCGTGCGGGTCTTCTCATCGTTCAGTCGGGCGACCTGGGCGAGACCGGTCCCCACCGCGGCGGTGGCGGCGAAAGTCGAGCCGACGACCGGGGCGCCGTAGCCGGAAAAAGGGAAGGGGCCCGGCGCGACGAAGGCGCAGCATGCCGGGATCGCCATCCGCACGGGAGTGTCGGCGATCGCACGGCTCAGAAACTGCAGCCCTATCGACATGCCGCATCCACCGCAATTGGTGTTGCCGCATCGCAGAAGCGGCTCCGACCGGTCGGCTTCGCTTTGAGCCATGCCACCCAGAATCGGCTCTTGCATCAGCCCACCTCCACTATCTCTGGAGCGCCCGATTCCGCCCTCGCGAGCAGATCTTCCAAGACACCCGCGATGCTCTCGGGCCGAATGTCGCCACCGCCGAGTCCCAACATGTAGCCCTGAACGATGGCCCCCCGCGCCGCCAAAGCCCTCAGCTCCCCCCAGAGTACGCCGCCGAAACCGAGGCTGATATCGCGATCGAGCACGGCCACCCGCTCACAGTCCTTCAGCCTCGACCGAATGTCGCTTTCGGGCAACGGACGGAACATGCGGATTCTGAGCGCCCCCACCCGCACACCGCGCGACCGCGCCTCATCGACCGCATGGCGAACCGTCGCCGCCGTCGTTCCCATCGAGACGATGGCGATCTCGGCATCGTCCATCCTGTATGGCTCCACCGGATCGGCGGGGCGGCGGCCGAACGCCCGCTCCATCTCATCCTGAATCTCGGGATAGATCGCCAGCGCACGCGCGATCGCTTCGGCATGCTGCTTGCGATGAACTTCGGTCTCGTGCGGTCCATCGAGCCCCCCGATCGTGCGGGGTCGATCGCCGATTCGATGAGGAAGATCGAGCCCCGGCAGGAAGCGGTCGACCTCCTCCTGCTCCGGCATCTCGATCTTCATGACCGTATGGGAGAGCACGAATGCATCCTGGCAGACCATGACCGGCAGGAGCACGCGGCGGTCTTCGGCAAGCCGAAACGCCAACAACAGAGTATCGGCCACCTCTTGATTGTCTTCGCAGTAGAGCTGAATCCAACCGGCATCTCGCAACATCAACGAGTCGCCGTGATCCGCCCAGATATTCCAGGGAGGACCGATGGTGCGGTTGACCACCATCATGACGATCGGGAGCCTGGAGTACGAAGCAGCGACAGCATTTTCCGCCATATAGGCAAGACCGTTCGACGAGGTGGCGGTGAAGCTGCGGGCGCCGGCCGACGAAAATCCGATGCAGACACCCATCGCGCTGTGCTCGCTCTCGACGTGCACCAGATGGCTTCGTTCGATCTCTTGCGCGCAGAGCACTTCGATGCATTCGCTCTGCGGTGTGATCGGATAGACGCCACCGCCGAATCCCCGCGCAACCCGATTGGCCCGCCCGGCCATCGCAACAGCGATCGCGGCGCCGTGGTTCGCGGTAACGAGCAGCTCTTTCACAGTGTCTTCATCTCCATGCAGCCCCTCGGACATTCGAGCACGCAGATGCCGCACCCTTTGCAGTACTCCTGATCGATCTCGTATCCGCTCCCGTCGCGGTAGATCACGCCATCGGGGCAAAACACCAGACAGGTGTCGCAATGGGTGCATCGACCGCAAGAGATGCAGCGCGCCGCCTCGGCCGGAGCGTCGATCCCCTGGTTCACTTCGCCATAGTGCCTCGTCCGCTCGACCGGATCGGCGTGTGTTTCGATCGCCGCCGGCAGATGCACGAAGTAGTCGAGCCTTAGCTGATCGACGGCGACGGTGGTTTCGGTCGCGGCGGACCGGTTTCGCAGCGCATCCTCGCCCAGTCCCTCGAGCGCGCGGAGCGCGGCCCGCCGGCCATCGCCGATCGCATGGCTCACCGTCCCGTCCCCGGTGGCGAGATCGCCCGCGGCGAAGACCGATATCGGCGAACCCTCGCGGTGGACCCGCCCCCCCTCGATCGTCCACCCATCCGGGAGCAGAGCATGGTCGGCCGACTGCCCCAACGCGAGCAGCACCGCGTCGCATTCGAAGCGTGCGCTGCGATCGCTCACCACAGGGCGCCTGCGCCCGCTCTCATCCGGCTCGCCCATCTCGACCTCGGCGAGCTCGATCGCCTCCACCCGCCCCCCGCCGTGCACCGCGACCGGCTGCCGCTGAAAGAGCAGCTCGACCCCCTCATCGACCGCCTCTTCGACCTCGAGAGCAATCGCCGGCATCTCTTTTCGGGTTCGGCGATAGGCGATCGTCACCCGCTCCGCCCCCGCCCGCAACGCGCTCCGGGCGCAATCGAGGGCGGTGTTCCCACCCCCCAGAACCAGGACATGTCCGCGCAGCCCGACATCGCCACCGGCGCTCTGCCGGTGCAAAAAGGCGATCCCCTGCTCCACCCCGGCGAGCTCGGCCCCGGGCGTGGCCAAAGCGCGCAGCTTCTGAAGCCCAGTGGCGATCACGAGCGCGTCGTACCCCTCGGCCAGATCGACCATCCCCGCCCGATCGAGGGTCACGCCGCAGCGCGCCTCTACCCCAAGACCCACGATCGCCGCGACCTCGGCATCGAGTACGTCTCTCGGCAGGCGATAGCTCGGAATGCCGGTGCGCAGAATCCCGCCTAGACTCGGCTCCCGCTCGAAGATCGTGGCGTCGTGGCCGAGCCGGGCGACGGCATAGGCCGCCGAAAGCCCCGCCGGCCCCCCACCGACGATCGCGATCCGGCGCGCAGCCGCCGCCTTCACCCCCCCGG
>NYZA01000184.1 GCA_002686955.1 Gemmatimonadota bacterium | reverse complement strand
CGCCCCGCCGAGACCGGCCGCGGTGCTGGCGTCGAGCAGGCAGCCGAGAAGTGCCGTCTCGCCCCCTTGTTCGATCGACAGGGCACCACCGTCGCCGGTCGCCGCGTTGGCGCTGAGCCGGCTGGTCACGATTTCGAACGATGCGCCTTCGCCCGCGATCGCGGCTCCGGTGAGCGCGCCGTTGCCGGAGAGGGTGCACTGCTCGATTCGCGGGGCGCCGCCGCCGGCGTGGATCGCGCCTCCCGCGCCGGTGGCGCTGTTGCCCGTCATGACGCAGTGGGCGAGGGTCGGTGAGGCGTTGCTGCACTGGACCGCGCCGCCCCGGTTCGCCGCACCGTTCCGGATGGTGAGCCCCGAGACGAGCGCGTCGCGGCCTTCGGAGCCCGCGAAGCGGATCACCGGCCCGGCGCCCCCGCCGTCGATCACGGTCGTGGCCACGGCGGCCGAGTCGTTCGGAGCCACGCTTCTGAGCGTGAGCGACTTGCCGCCGAAATCGAGCCCCGATTCCGCGTAGGTCCCGGGGGCGACAATGATCACATCTCCGGAGGAGGCGGCCGAGATCGCGGCGGCGATCGAGGCGTGCTCCGCCGGCACCCGGAGCGGGCGGGCGATCGTCATGCGGGCGACGTCGGCGCAGAGCCGGATGCTCTCGAGCTCGGCATAGAGGGTCAGAGTGTAGGTGCCGAGAGGGGCGCCCAACGGAATCGGCAACGTGAAGAGACCGGAAAGCTCGGAGCCGGGTGCGACGCTTTGGCCGGGTCCGGCGTAGAGGGTTCGCTCGAGGGAGGCGGGGCCATCGGCCCTGAGCTGAACCCGGTCGAAGGATCGGGCGGCGGTGCAGAGGTTGCCCAGGCGATTGTCGAGCGTGAGCGTGTCGCCGAGCAGGATGGTCGCCGGCGCGCCGCTCAGAAAAGCGTCGAGCCCACAGCCGCCCCGCACGCCCGGTCCGCCGTAGGCTCCCTGGTCGGCCCGCGCCGCGCCGAGCCCGGTGGAGCAATCGCGAACCGTGTCGCCATGACGCGGATCGCTCGCGTCGATCGAAGGCGAGTCGGATGCTCCACCGCAAGCGATCGCCGCGAGCCGGTAGTCCCCCGCGGCCGCGTCCCGGAAGAGCGGATCGGCATCGATGTTGCCGGCACCGATCCACCCGCCCCCGATATCGCAATACTCGACCACCGGCGACCCATTGCCTGCCTCGATCTCGTCGGGCAGATTGCCCCACACGACACTCGACCGAAGCGTTTGAACCCCCCGCCGCCAACGCGAATCGAAGCGAACACCGCCCCCCGAGCCCGATGCGTCGTTGCCTGCGATGGTGCAGTTGAGTGCGTCGAAATCAGCGTCGTCGACGTCCAGGCCACCCCCGTCCGCCGCGCTGTTCCCGGCCACCACACAGTTGGTGAGTCGAGCGACGGCGCCGTTGTGAAAGGCGAATCCGCCCCCCGAACCGCCCGCGTTGTTCCCTTCGATGACGCAGCGCCTGAGCGTCGCGCTGGAGCGGTGGGCGAAGAGTCCCCCGCCGTGCAGGCGCGAAACCGTGTTGCCCGACAGGGCGCAATCGTCGAAAGCGGGCGCCGAGGCTTCGATGCAGGCGACGCCACCCCCGTAGTCGACCGCCTCGTTGCCCGAGATCGTGCACCCACTCACCACCGGCGCCGCCTCGATGCAGTAGAGGCCCCCGCCGCCCGATTCGGCTCCCGCGCCGGTGCTCCGGTTGCCCGAGATGACGCACTCGAGAATCCAGGGAGCGGCGCCTGTTTTGCACTTGATCCCGCCTCCCGATTCCACCGCCTCGTTGTTCGAGATCGTGCAATCGCGGATCGTGGGCGTCGAAAGCTCCTTGCAATAGATGCCGGCACCGGAATCGTGCGCGTAGTTCCCCGAGATGACGCAGCCCTCGATCGTGGGGGCGGCGCCCTGACGGCAGTAGAGACCGCAGCCGGAATCGACGCAAAGATTGTCGCTGATCGTGCAGTCGCTGATCGTGGGAGCCGAGGCCGTGCAGAAGATGCCGCCCGAATCACCCGTCGACAGATTCGAGTCGACCACGCATTCCTGGATCGCCGGCGCCGCGCCGCCCGTGCAGTACATTCCCGCGCCACGCCCGTGCTCCCGTCCCCCTTCCGCCGAATTGCCCCGCACGATGCAGCGCTCGATCCGTGCCTGCGTGCCCTCGCAGTAGATCCCTCCTCCCGCACGCCCGAGCGCGGGAAGCTCCCACTCGGTTCCGGTCCCCCCCCTGAGAAGAAAGCCGCGAACCGCCGTCGCGCTCCCCTCGCCCGTGGCCAGAGTGAGCACACTTCCCCCCACCGCCGATGCGTCGACCACCGTCGCCGCGACCACGGCCCAATCGCCCGGATCGGTTCCGGTCAACACGATCGCCTTGCCGATCAGGTCGATCGTCTCGGCGTAGCTCCCGGGCTGCACGAGAACGGTATCGCCCGCCACCGCCGCCCCGATCGCATCCTGTATCGAAGCGTGCTCCGCCGGCACATCGATCGTTCGCGCTCCCGCGACGCCGATCTCCGCGGTGGCGAGGATCATCGCGCCGATCCCCGGGATTCGAGCTCTAATCTGGTCCCATCTCATCGTCGTCTCACCACTCCAGCACCGGTTCGCTGTTCACTTCGCCGGGCGAGGGCAGGTCGAAAGGAACCAGCGAGCTCTTTGCGTCGGGATACCGGCCGAAGCTCCAGTCCTCCTCCTGATACCCAAAGACGATCCGGTCGATCACCACGCTCGAATCGCCCTCCGCACGCACGATCGAGAGCTCCTCTCCATTGCGGTCCAGCTTGAAGGAAACGTGGTAAGGCCCTTGTCCGATGTCGTTGTCTAGCCAGACGATCCGATGCCCACCCGGCGCCAGGGTCGCCCCCGGCGGAAACGCCCATTTCCAGGGCTCGTCGTCCGGATCATCGGTCAGGAAGTGGTCCGCCAGGGCGATCGTCGTATCCGACCCGTTGTGGATTTCGGCCCAGTCGTCGAACTCACCGAAACCGTCCGCGATAACCGTTTCGTTGATCGCGCAGATCTCGTTGATCGAGAGTGGCATGAACTCCCCGTCGTCCACGAATATCGTCGCGCTCGTCTCCCCCACTCGCCGTCCGGTGGCCGTCTCGACGACCGCGAAAACAAGATCGTGGCGCCCGCGGTCGATCGACCATGGGATGCGCAATCTGATGCGAGCGGACCAAACCTCACCCGTCCCGAGCGGCGGCATCGGCACGACCATGACCGGATCGGGTTGGAGCCGGACGCCCCCACGCTTGAAAACAAAGAGCTGAATCTCCGCCTCGATCTCATCGCGCCACTCGGAAGTGACCGAAATATCCGCGAAGAAGACCTCGCTGAGCTCGGGCGCCTCTTCGCCAACAAGGACGGCCACCGTGACCTCGTCCTGCCAGGCGTTCGCCCGACTCGGCGTCGCGGCGGGAAGGAGGCGCCGCAGCCCGTAGCCGTCCGGCACCCGCCCGTAGGCCGGCTCGGCCGCATCGGCCGGGATCGACAGGGAGTCGACGATCACCGTGCCGCTGTCGCTCGGGACCGTGATTGCGATCCAGCTCGGCAGTCCCACCGCCTGCGAAATATTGAGCGTGAGATAGCCTTGCGGGAGGAGCGGGCGCGAGGGCAGCGGCCACTTGTCGAGATCGCCGGGATCGTCGGTCGCCCGCAAACCGGCCGTGTCGAGAGAGTCTCGGCCGCGGTAGTGCAGCTCCAGCCGAGCCGCTGCCGTCGTGTTGGGCGGGAAGATCAGCTCGTTGATCGAGAGATCGACCCAAGCGGGGGGCGCCAGCTCGGCTATCGACGCCCGCAGAACCGCTTCCCGCCCGCCCATGATGTCGCGCACCACGTAGAGCTCCGCCGTGTAGAGCTCCGCGTCTTCGCGCTGCCTCTTCTCGATATCGAGAAGCGCGTCGGCCATGGCGTCGGCTCCGACCCGGTCGAAGGCGACCAGCGCGCTGTCGGCCGCGAGCGGTCCGTACCATTAGCGCGCTCAGGCGCTCGAGGTACTGCCGCATGATCGCCGGCACCGCGAGCGCCCGATCGATCAGCTTGTGGACCCGGCCCTTGCCGTCGGGATATGCAGACGTGCAGTAGTTGGCCGGCGCTTCGGGCGCCTTCAGAAGCAGATCGGCATCCCACGCCAGAATACGCCACCTCCCGCCGATCCTGTCCCGCGTCATCAGGAAGTTCTGCAGCGTGAAGTCGCTGTTGGCGAGGTAGACCTGGGTCGCGTACCAATCGAGCACCTGCTCGACTTCGAACATCGCTCGAAACCATTCCTCGAACTCGTTGTCTGGCACCGTGTCGAGCTCCTGTAGAAGTCCCGCGATATCTCCGCGGCGCCAGTCGTCTTCGTTCGTATTCTCGAAGTCCTCGATGTACTCGTCGAGATCGGCACGCGGGTGCAGGCCCCCGTTCACCTTGTAGGAGCGCCCCACCGGATCGAGCCCGATCCGCTCCAGATATCGCTCGTCCGGCTCTTCGACCGTGGTGAACACACCGGCGTAATCCCCATTCAGCGTGAGCCGCGTCGGCCGGGCTCGATAAGCGTCGTGTCCCGCCGCGACCATCAGCTCGTGCCCGACGATCTCGCGGATCAAGCTCCGGTCCCCGAAGTTGGCGGCCAGCGAAACCACGTCCGATCCGTCCACATCGGGGCCGAGCTCGATCCTGACCTTGTACGACTTTTTCGGAGCCTCGAGCGTCGCGTTCCCCCGGAAATTGACCGTTCCCCGGCTCAGAAGCCCATCGACGCGCAGATCCGCCGGAACCCGCACTCGCTCCCTCAGAGCCTGCTCCATGGTGCGCAGATCCTCTTCGGCCACGATCAGCTCCATCAGCTGCAGCACAGAATCGCCGCTCGGCTTTTCCGCCACGCCCGCCCCGGTCGCCTCCGCTCCGATCCTCCCCCTCGAATCGACCGGCTCGACCCTGTAGATGTAGGTCGGATCGGCGCTCACCACCGCACGGGCCTCGTAGGTCCGCACGCTGCTGAGGTCGGTCCCCCATCCATCCTCGACCGTGACGACATAGCCGTCGAGATGCTCCGGCGCCGGCTGCTTCCACCGCACCAGCGCGCCGCCGTAGGTCGGCTCGACACTCAGATCGACCACGGCCGGACGGAGCGGGGCAAGGGTATCGAGAGGGGCGAGGTGGATCCCCGCCAGACCGACGTTTCCGGCGGTGCCCGAGAGGCTCACCTCGAGGATCGAATCGCCGGCGGTGACGCCGCGGCGCAGATCGAGTGAGCGCAGCTTGCCGACCTCGGCGTGCGGATCGAAACCGGTGACCAGCGGCTGCCCGTCGACCGAAACGTTCAGAAGCCAATTCTCGGGACCGTTCGCCACCGTCTCGATCAGCTTCAGGGTGAGCTCATAGCTCCCCGGCTCGGTGGCGAAGCGGTAGCTGTGGTCCCCGACCCGGACCTCGCGGTACAGATCGCGCTCCCATTTCGGCCCGTCGTGGTGCAGCCCGACGCTGTTCCACTGGAGCACAGTGCCCCCGACGTAGCCGCCCGCCTCGCCATCCCACCACTCGGCATCGGGCAGATAGTCGAGGCTGTCGAGGCAGGTGATGGAGATCTGTGAACCGCAGTTGAACCCGATCCGCGCAAAGGCGTCGGGCGAGCCGAGGGCCAGCGCGAGAAGCGCGGGCACTACGTAGCCCGCGCGGAACGCGATGCGTTCGATCCGCGTGGGGGGGGAGGTAGGCACAGTTCTTCTCCACATACTCATAGAGGGATCGGCCGTCCGAGAGGCTAGCTCGAATCTTCGGCGCGGCTGCCGGGACGACGACCCGCCGAAGCACGGTCCCCCAGGATCCTTGCCTATGCAAACCCAAGCTGTCCGCCATTACGGAGGGGAGGGGATTGGGAGACCGCGCACTTCGGGGCTGGTCTCCGCCTTTCGAAGCCAGGCCGGCCCCGTGGCTCCGCTTGACCGAACCAGCGATCGGGGTTGGTTGGGGCGTGATCGGGAGGGCGTGGGTGGGGTGGGGGCTGGGCTCGGGATCGTGGCCCCTCACCGCCAGCTCCGATTCAGAGGACCGCCATGGGCGCCCATATCGGAACGCGGAGCGTCGGGGTACCAGGCGGGCCACCACGAGGGGATCATCCGGCGCGGTTCCGCTCACGCGGATCGCCTTGCCCCCGAAATCGAGAAGCTCCGGGTAGCCGCCGTACTGCACGAGCACCGTATCTCCCTCGCTCGCCGCACCGATGCCGGCCTGGATCGTGGAGTGGTCCGCCGGCACGTGAATGATCGTGGCGATCGCCGTTGTCCCAACCGTCATCAACAAGGTACGCATTCCGAAGTGTCGCTGGGTCTTGTTCGTCTTGCTTGAAGGCAGTTGTGCCCCTGCCGGCGATGTAGAGCCAGCTCGGCCGATCTCGACGGGGAGTTGGTGGCAACGCCACTGCCGGCTGTGACCGCCTCGATGGCGCCATCGCCGTTCAGGTCAGCCAGCCGTCCCTCGGAGTCGTGATCGGGCACGTATCCGAAGGACCATTGCCCAGTCGGTCGACGTCGCTGATCGAAGAACACCACCTGGCCTCTCTCGTGGTCGATGCTCAGCGAGTGGGGCACCTGTCCCGCCGATCTCCGGAGCAGGAGTACCGTCGCCACGAGCAGGAGAGTCGCGATCGTTCCGGTAGCCCAACGGCGAGAGGCGCGCGCGCGGACCAGCTCGGTTTCGTTCGGCGGGGGCGGGGGATGGAAGCGCAACACTCCTTCCTCCGCCTCCGCGCAGAGCCGTCCGGCGCGAGCGCATGGAGCGGATACGATCACGGGTCACCGCGTCGCGATTCGCGCC
Source organism: Gemmatimonadota bacterium (assembly GCA_002686955.1). Classification (GTDB taxonomy): domain Bacteria. The sequence continues at coordinate 2,065 of NYZA01000184.1, read as the reverse complement.
GTGGACCCTCCGTCGGTCCTGCGATCAGTGGGCCGGGATTTCGCGGAACTTGATGGCGACCCGATTGCTCACGCGGCAGGTCGAGAGCTCGACGGCCTGCACCCAGACGGTCTCACCAGCAACACCTCTGCCGACCGTGGTCTCGAAGAGAGCGAAGCCCATGTCATCCGCCTCACTCCCGCCTCTCACGACAGGGTTTTCGATGTCGATGCGCAGGCTCTGGCATCCGTCCCTCGATAAGAGTGTCTCCCCGGGGCCGTATCCGTACACCACGGTGACGGAATCCCCTGGGGTGGCGTTGGAGATCATCGCCCGGTGCGGATTCTGATGGTAGAAATCGCCCATTCCTGCGCCGGCCAGGACCAGTCTGTCGTCGATATCCTCTTCCGGGACGAGCACGAACGCGGAGATTTCTCGATGCCCATCGCTCCCCGTGCCGGAGATCCAACCTTGCTCGTTGATTCCGGATGCAGTTCCGAGAGACCAGTCCGGACCGTTAACGATCAGAGAGTCGAGCTGGAAGGCGTCCCAGCCTCCGTACTCGCCGGGAGTCCAGAGATACGCTCCTCCAGTCGCGCTCTCGGCCCTATCGCCATCGTCCTCCGGAAAGGCGCGAATGTAGTCGCCGCCGACGATCCAGCCGGCGTTGTTGATGCCGCGCGCCGCCATGGCGGTCGATCCGCTCGCAACATTCAGATCGGCGCAGCCCGCCATTGCTTGCTGGCCTGCCATGCCGACGCCATCCCCATGATCGTTCACCGCGTAGAAGACGACACCCTCGCACGAGGGACCCGGAGCCGAGCAGGCTACCGGAGGAGGCAGCGATGGAAGCAGTCCATGGCCGGGGTCGAAGATCGGTGTGTTGTTTCCGGCCCCGTAAGACCCGTTGTCGCTGACGCCACGCAGGAAGAAGTGGTCGCTGCCCGTGTCGCCGATCTGATGAAAGCCCTGGGAGACGCCATCCCAATGGAAGCCGTCCCAGACGCCGCTGCCTTCGATCTCTCCCAGACCGACCACGGCCCCGGAGCTGCTGATGCCCTGGGCCCAAGTGCTGGCCATTCCCGATGGACCCCCGCAATCGGGTGGGATCAACGAATGGATATCGGTGATGCTCTGGTCGGACTCCCACCGCACGGCTCGATTTCCGATCCGCCCCACGATCTGGGACTGATTGTTGATGTCGGCGGCGCTTGCTTCATCGAGGTCGAATGTTCCCAGATCCTCCATCAGGCCGTTCCGCCAGATGAACGCGCCGCCCGGTGCGCCGTGGCGCACGAAGCCGACCACCTCACCCAAGTCGTTGATCGCCTCGGCCTCACTGTCGGCCGTCGTCTCGCGATGCGGAGCGGCGTCGGTGATTCCGAGATCGATCAGGAAGTACCGCGAAGGCGCGGCGAGCTCATCGCCGACGAGGGTTTGAGAATCAGAGGCCGACGAGGATGCCTGGGCCGCGGAAACCGCCAAAACTGTTGTAATCAATAGATATGACATCTGTTCGTCTCCATTGGGCCGCCCCCTGTCAGTCGCGAGGCGCCCGGCACGTTTTTGAATCCGACCTTGCCGGGGGGCGAGGGCCGGCGTCCGAGGGCGCAAGCCCCTCCCCCTGCTCGGCTCATGGGGCTACGGATCGATCTGTTACCCGCAGGAGCGATCCTGCGAACCTCGCCGCGGGAGATGCTGTGATCTGGGCGACGAGCGCGCCGTAGCGCCGGTGCCGATGGACGGCTTTGGGATCGCCGAAGAGTGTTCGGCTGAGCCGCCGTGAACCGCTGCGAAGGCCGGGAACTCAGATGAAAAAGACACCCACCCTTCCCCTCGCCGACCTTTCTCAGCGCGCCGCTCGCCGCCTGGCACTGGCCAAAGCCGGCTTGCTGAAGCCGGAGTGGGCTGATCTGCCAAAACGCGCAGCCGGCGGCGGTGTACGCGCCCGCAAGGCAGCACTTCGCATCATCGACCACTTCGGCTACCTGCAGCTCGACACCGTCGCCATTGCGGGCGCCCGCAGTCACGCCATCGTCCTTCTCTCCCGCCTGGAGGGCTTCGACCCCACCCTGGCCGAGGCGTT
>NYZA01000183.1 GCA_002686955.1 Gemmatimonadota bacterium | reverse complement strand
GGGAATCCAGACCGTCTTCGGGCGATTGGTGGCCCAGCCGCCTACACTCCCCACGGGGTTGACGACATTCTCCATGATCTCGTCGAAGTAGCCGAGACTGAAAAAATTGATGTCTTCATCGGTGTAGGGCAGGATGTGCTCCGAATAGGAGCCGCCGACCACCTCGACGCGCGACGACGCCCCGATCGAATGGAGCAGCCCCCCGCCGTCCTGGTTCCAGGCGTACGATTGCGCGAGGGTGCCCGAAACGTGCAGATCGACCGGAACACCGTTGTAGTTGTGGCTGTCGAGTGTCGCCCAGTAGCCGGGACGTGTGTCGTGGGCGCCTGCGAGCAGGCCGTTGCCGGCTAGGTGCTGGTTCGCGTGGTGCACGAAAGCGATCTTGGCCGTGCCGGCCCTAGCGGCGGTCGATACGATTAGGGCCGCGACTAAGAGAATGGAGAGGTGCGTGCCGGTGCGTGCGATTTGCATGGAATCTCTCGATGGCGCGAACCACACTCCCAGCCTGAACTATAGCCTTTCGAAACGAGTCTCGCCCTGTTCCTCGCCGCCCGCCGCCCCGATTGCCTCCCGCTCCTCCCCTTCTTCTTCGGGCTCGAGAAGGCCGGCGTGATCCTGCTCGCCGACCACATCGGCCACCGCCGCAGAACCCCGGTCACCCGCGTGCCGATCGCCGGCACCTTCTTCTCCGTCCCCGTGCTCGGAGGCTCACACCTAACGATCGCCGAGCTTCGCCTTCCGCCCGAACGCCGCTGGAGACGCAAGCTGATCGCCGCGCTCGACCATGCCCACGCGGGCCTCCCCTACCACGAGTGCCTGCGGGACGACGTGGCCGCGCTGATCGAAGACGCGACCCGCCCGGCCCACCTGAATCGCGATCTTCTCGCTCTGCTCTGCCGGGGATTGGGGATTGGGGGACGCATTGAGTTGGTCTCAGAGCGGCTCGATCGCCACGCAAAAAGCGACGGGCTCGGCTCTCTCCCCGCCGGCGAGACCTTGGGCCGGATCGCGGCCGAGCTCGGCGCCGACCGGATCGGGCTCCCACCCGACTCACGCCTTCCGGCCGGCCTCGCGACCTTCTGCCGGGCCCGATCGGTCACACTGGATCGCTCCGCCCCTCCCCCCGAGCTCCCTGAAGAGTGGCGCGAGCGGAGCGCCTATTCGGCCCTCGCCGCGTGGGGGAGCCTGGCGGGTGATCGCTTGGGGTTGAGCGACCGATAGGTGCTCACTCCGGCCACCGTAGCGCCGCCCCCGGCCCGCCGAACGCCCCCATGTCCGCCAGCGCCGGATCGTTGCGATACCAGGGCGGCCATGGCACATCGTCGGCGAGAAAAGGCGGGCCGGTGTCGATGCAGGGAGAAGCTGGAGCCAGCAAGAGGTCCACACCGTGAAAAGAGGTGAATCGGGGATCGGCGTCGATGTTGCCAAGGCCAGGCCGGCCCCCGAGGACATCGCAATAGCGCGTCACGATTCCGTCCCCGAGAAACTCGTCGGGTTGATTGGCCCAGAAAATCGAACCGATCGCCGCGATCGGAGCGGAGTCGCTCTCGGTGCGCCAGGAGCCCGCATCGACAAACAGGGCGCCGCCGGCGACCGCCGCTTCGTTTTCCGTGACCGTGCAGCTCGCGAGCTGTACGGAGGGACTCGCCTCGCCGGCGACGTGGATCGCGCCGCCCTTTCCGCCGGAGCTGTTGCCTGTGAGAATGCAGCCCACCAAGTCGATCGCAGCATCGAGGCAGAAGACCGCGCCGCCGTCCCCATCGGCGAAGTTGTCGCGCAGATCAACGGCTTCGATGTCGATATCGATGTCGCGGTCATGTTCTTCCGCGTAGATCGCACCACCGGCGCCTCCAGCCCGATTTGCCGAGATCGTCGTTCCTGAGATCGAGGCGATCACACCGCCGAAGAGGTGACTCTCAAACCAGAGCGCGGCCCCGTCCTCGCTGGCTCGGTTCTCGGTCACTGTGCAGTTGGCGAGCTCCAGACTCGCCTGGCCGCAGCCGATCGCGGCGCCGTAGGCGGCTGTATTCGCCCGCACATCGCAACGTGCCAGAATCGGATCCGCCCAGAAGGCCCAGACTCCCCCACCACCGGATTCCGCTCCGTTCCCGACGATGGAGCAATCCTCGAAGATCGTTGGGGCGAACCCGTCACAAACGCTGATGCCGCCGCCGTCGATGCCACTGTAGTTGCCTTCGAATAGACAGTGCGTCGCCCAGATCTCACAGCCTAGAAAGCCACCGCCAAAGTTATGGGCGGTGTTTCGTTGGATCTCGCACGAATCCGCCCGCGTCACGCTGCCGTTGATCCCGCCCCCATCAAAGGCCTCGTTCTCCACAATCGTGCAGCGATAGATCTCAAGCGAGGACTCCGCGCCCTCGATGTGAATGCCGCCGCCTCTGCCGGCCGAGTTCCGCTCGATGCGGGTATCTTCGATCCGGGCCCTTGCCCCCTCGGCGATCTCGATTCCACCACCGGTTCTTGCAGCGTAGTTGTCTGATATCACACAACCACGGATGATCGCCAGCCTCTGCCCGCCACAGTAGATGCCACCACCGCCCCGCAGGTCGAGGTGATGCGGTATTGCGTTCCCCCTAACAACACATCGGTCGATCAAGGGAGCGCCGAACGCCCCTTCGCAACGAATCCCGCCACCATACTCCGCAATCCCCCCGGTCACGGTCAATCCCGCCAGCACGCTCGTCGTATCCACCGAAAGGGAGAAGACGAACACACTACCGGCCGAATCGCCGTCGACAACCGTTGTCGCGACGATCTCTGGATCGTCGGGGTCGACCCCGGTCACGACGATCGCCTTGCGCAGGTAGTCGATCTCATGCTCATGGTAGGTGCCGGGATTCACGAGCACCGTGTCGCCGTCCTGCGCCGCCGTGATGGCGTCTTGGATCAGAGCGAAATCGCCGGGAACATCGATGGTGGCGCAGAGCGCCGGTGCGCAGAGAAGCGCCGCGGATGCGATGTGTTGGAGGCTTCTCACTGGAGCAGACCTGCTTTCCGATCGCCGAGATCCGGCTGCTCATAGATCACGACCCCGGCGTTGCCGGAGGGGAGCGCGACACGGTTCGTGCTTCCGATTCCCGTGGCATGCCCCCAGACCGTGTTGAGCGACTCTTGGCGCAGGATTTCGCCGATCCGGCCGCCAGGCAAGAGCTGCGCCACGAATAGACTGTCGCTGGCGCCCAACCAGGCCTGATCCCCGACGACCGAGCAGCTCCAGGCTTGAAAACGCGGGCGGAAGCGGAGCGAATCCAGCAGGAGGAGCTCGCGGTTGGCGAGATCGATCGAGTACGTCTCGAGCCCACCATCGTCGCCATGCACGATGACGCTGGGACCGGCGGTCGTATCGTAGAAGAGACCGGGAAAGGCGGTGTCGTAGCCGGTGCGCTCTTCCGCGATCAGATCTAGGCCGGCGCTCGTGGTAAATCGGAAGACGCGCAGGCGGCTGCCCGTGGTGAGGGCCAGCAGGGTGTCGGGACCGAATGCCTGACTGTCCAGATCGCTGGAGAAGCCCCCGAAGGGCCAGGTACTGTTCACGATCAAGGTGTCGCCATCGACGAGGTCGGCGGCCACCAAGGCACCGTCTCCGGCCATGAATGCATGTGAACCCACGGTCTGTGGATAGAGGTGAGGCGACCACTCATCTAGCTCCTTGAACTCACCCATCTCGCCCGTAGGCGATAGTGGGACGAGCGCCATTCTTGAAAGGCCTCGCACCAGAAGCGGACCGTTCGGCGAAAAGCCGCCGATGTCGGCGGAGAACCAACCCTGGATCCTCTGCACCGGCCGGAGCGACCCGGTCGGACCTATCTTGAACGCCAGTACCCCTGACTCATCGGCGTCCGAGTAGAGATGGTCGCCGACGATCGCGACGCTGCTGGTCGAGCCGTAAAACCCGACACGAGTGCGGGGACCGAGGGTGCCGTCGGCCCGCCGCGGGAAGATCGTGGTGCCATAGGGCCACCCGTTGTCATTGCGGACCAACGCGTGATCGGCAACCGCCATCTCGCCATGGACAGAGCCCCACCACAGAGGCAGCTCTTGGATCGGGCGCCAGGGTTGGGGAGCAGCGAAATCGTAGACCCTCAGATTCGACTGCGGCCACTCAGCGACGGTGTAGAGAAAGCGATCGTCGGAGGCCAGAGACCAAGGAAAATCGAAGTGATCCTCGAACTCCCACGAAAAAACCTTCGGGGGCTCTGTCGGATCGACGCTCAGATCGTAGGCCTCGATCCCAGTGAAAGAGAGCGGGTAGTCCAGATGCCACGATACGACGAGGATCGAGTCGACCAGGGTCGAAGATTTCGCATCGCCCGGCCCGTCGATCCGGCCAACGTCGAGCGGGTTCTCCGGGTCCCTCAGATCGTGGATGTTCAGATGGCCCGGCTCTTGGGCGCTCCGCCGATCGTAGCCGGCATAGACGAAGTTCCTCCAGACCTCGATCAGATTCGCACCGTACGTGCCCTGCTCGCCGAAGTCGCCGGCGCGCTCCAGACGCCCGTCGGGCAGAATGCGGAAGGCGATCAGCGGTCCGCCGCCACCGGAAATTGTCCCGCCGACCACGAGCAGGTCTTCGTCGGCAGTCGGATGCAGATACCTCAGTTCGTCGATGCGTTGGATCAGCACCGGTGACGCCGGGTTCGTCAGATCGTACGCCTCGAGCCGGGCAGGGGCGCTCTTATGCACCGGAATGCCGTATAGGAACCCTCGGTGCAGCAATGGAATTGCGAGATCTCCGAGCCGGCCGATCATCCGCTCCCGGTCGCCGACCGGCCCGCGGCTCAGGTCGAGGACCGGGTTGGCGCCCTGGCCACCGATGACCGCGATATCACCCTCGGCCGTCGGCGGCCCCCACCCAAAGAGCGGCAACCACTGGACCAGAGTCAGGGAGTCGTCGGAGCAGCCGGAAGGGGGTTGGGCGGCGGCGCCCGGAACCCCCGCCATGGTGATGAGCAACGCCCCGATCCCGATCCAATGGGCGCCCATCTCAGGTCGAGCTCCGCGGTATGCGCAGACGAAGGGCGTTGCGGTCGCCAACCGCTTGCAGCGCCTCGTAGGGGATGACGATCTCGAAGAGATTCTCCTCCCCCGAAGAAGCGCTCTCTTCGCAATCGCAAGGAGCAAAGCGACGACCGATCATACTTCCCTCCTCTGGGAAGACAACGCCTCTTCTACTTGATGTTGTCAGCGTGACACGGAATCGCGGGGGGTGGCAAGGGGCTCTTTCCACGCCTGACGTTTCACCATAGCTCCAGTCGCTCGGGAATCCCGTTCCCCCGGTCCCTCTCTGCCTCCGGGCAGGGTTCTTTGGAAGAGCACGCTTCTACCTCATAGCGAACTGAAGCATAATCGCTACCTCGGGAGTGGCGCGGGCATTCCGCCCTCGTCCAGTCCAATCGAAAACCAGGAGCAAGAATGCTCAGCCTCGGAGTCGTCGGCACGTCGAGAAAAGAGAACGAGCAGCGTGTTCCCATTCACCCGGAGCATATCAGGCTGATCCCGGCGGAGTTGCGCGGCGCCATCGCCTTCGAGAAGGGCTACGCCGAGCCCTTTGGAGTCCACGACCGCGAATTGACCGAGATCGGTTTCGCCAGCGCCACCCGGTCGGAGCTCCTCACCGACCATGACATTGTGCTGCTACCAAAACCTGTGATGGAAGATTTCGAAGAGTTGCGGGCGGGCCGGGTGCTTTGGGGTTGGCCTCACTGCGTACAACAAAGGGCGTTCACCCAGACGGCCATCGACAAGCGGCTCACTCTGATCGCTTTCGAGGCGATGTTTCGCTGGACGAGAGAGGGAGTCAAAGACCTTCATAGCTTCTACAAGAACAACGAGATGGCTGGTTATTGCGGCGTGATCCACGCGCTCGGCCTGGCCGGCATGGACGGATCATACGGTCCACGACGGAGGGCCACGATCATCAGCTTGGGCTCGGTCAGTCGGGGGGCTGTCTACGCCCTGCAAGGCAGGGGCTTCACCGATATCACGGTCTTCACTCAGCGACCGAGCCACCTGGTCAAGGATCAAGTCCTCGGTTGCCGCTACGGGCAGATGTCCCGCGGCAAACCCGGCGAGGCGCATCTCATGGCCGTGGCGCCGGACGGTGCGCGTTGTCCCTTCATCGAGGTTCTGGCGGAGTCCGATATCATCGTCAACGGGATTCTCCAGGACACCGATCGGGTGCTCGATTTCGTCACCGAGGACGAGATCCCCCTACTCAAGACCGACACCTTGATCATCGACATCAGCGCCGACGACGCGATGGGCTTCCCATTCGCCAGGCCGACTTCTTTCGAAGAACCGATGTTCGATGTGGGTTCGATACACTATTACGCGGTCGACCACTCTCCTTCGCATCTCTGGCGGGCCGCGTCGTGGGAAGTCTCCACCGCCCTCCTCCCTTTCTTGCCGGTCGTGCTGCGGGGACCGGATGGCTGGGACAATGATGAGACCATTCGACGCAGCATCGAGATCCGCGAAGGGGTGATCGCCAATCCCAAGATTCTGAGCTTTCAGAAAAGGTCGCCCGACTATCCACATCCCCTCACGGGCTCGAACGAGACGAAACAAGCGTGAGGTGGGGCGCGGCCGGCCCATCAGCTTGGCCAGGATCCGCCGCTGCGAGGGCGGGAGGTTCGGGGGGAGCGGAGCCGCGGGGCGGGCCTGGCCGTGAATCACGGCGATCGGCGAGTCAGTGCTCAGTCAACCCTCTCCCCGGTCCGGGTCAAGGGCCGAAGGGTGGCACTTCCCGGACTGATACGGGGCAGAGCCTCGAGCCTGCGGTAGAGCTCGTCGAGCGCCGGTGCCGCGGAGTCGGCGCTTGCGCTATCGGGTGGGGCCTCCCGGGTCGACTCCTGCTCGGCTGGGGCCGCGGGGAGTTCCGGCTGGGGCTCCTTTTCGACCGGCTCGGTGCTCCGAGGGGGCGGCAGGCGCCGCTCCTCGATGGGGGGCTCGGGGGCGCGGGGACGCGGGGGCCGATCGATCACCGGTGGGGCGGGCTGCTCGGGCTCGATCCGAGGCGCGGCGGCCTGGGATTCCTGTGGCTCCGTGGTCTGCTCCGGTCCGCGCGAGAGCAGCCAGGTCACAAGCACGATCCCGGCCAGGATCGCCGCCACCGGCCAGGCGGCTCGAATGGAGGGCTTCGCTGGGGCGGCCACCTTTTCGCGCGTCCAGGCCTCTTCGATCGCACGTCTGCGCTCCCGCCAGAACGCCTCCTGGAGCGAGGGGGGAGTTGCGTGACGCGTGAGTGCGTGGGCCAGCTGGATCAGCTCCCGGTGCTCGCGGCAGGCATCGCAGGACGACCTGTGCTCCTGAGCCTCCGAGCCCTCGATGGCCGGCACCGATCCGTCCACCTCCGCGTTGTGTGAGGCGCGAACACGGGCGCAGGGGCTTCCCGGGGCGACTCCCAGAGCGGCCGGCCGCCACGAGGGTGGCGGAGCCGCGCCACTCGACCAGGTGGTGGGGCTGGCCAGAGCGATCCGCGCCTCGTCGACCAGCTCGGCGACCCCGCCCGTCTCCACCGACAGGATCCGGGCGACGTCCGCATCACCGAGCTCGAACGCCTCTCTGAGAATCAGCGCGGCCCGCGCGGGCATCGGAAGCCCCGGTATGGCGCTCCTTACAGCCCTGCGAAGCTCAGCCGGATTGCCGTCGAGATCCCACCGAGCAGGCGGCAGCGCCCGACCCCCTGTTCCGCGGCAAGAGACCACGACCTCTTCGAAGCAGAGGGTCAGCGCCTCGCGGCCCGATGAAAGACCGGAGCGCGCGGCCCGGAGCAAGGCTTCCTCGGCGACGGTCGCCGCGTGGTCGAGATCGCAGGTCAGACGGTATGCGAGCTCGAACGAAGGCCGAAGGTAGTTGGCGACCGAGGAGGGGAAATCGTCAGCGGAATGAATACCCCATCGATGCACGGTGTCCGACTCCGAGATCGCCCTGGAAGGTCGCGGCGTAGCGGAAGGTCATCCCGCGGGCGAGGAGAACCGCGGCGCCGATCGAGAGCCCGTCGAGGATCGAGGGATCGAATGCCTGGTCGCGACCCACCGATCCGTAGCCGAGGAGCAACGCCAAGGTCTCCTGGTAGATGTACTCCCCGCCGGCGTGCAGGAGCAAGCCCGCGCTCTCGGAGTACTCGAGATCGGCCGCCAAACTGAGCTCGTCTTCGCTCCACATCGCCCCGATCGAGCCGGTGAGGGGGAGCGCCTCTTTCTCTTCGACGAGCGGATCCAGCTCGATGCCGAGGTGGCGGATGGCGGCTCCCACCGCCAGCGGAGCCGATGTCCAGATCGCTCCCAGATCGAGGGCGAGCGCGGTCGATCGATTCTCGTGGATCGATTGCGTCAACACGCGGGTCGTTCCGCCGAACATCCACGGGCCGGATGGAATCGCATAGCTGAAGCCGCCGGCGATCGTGTACGGCGTGAAGGTTCGATTTGTCGGCACTCCGGTGTCGTTGACCTCGTCGAGAGCGCCGTACGAGGTGGCGGCGATCGAGTAGCCGATCCCACCGGCGCCCATCGGCTGAACGGCGCTCAGATGGGCGCTCTTCGCGCCGGAGAAGGTGGTTCGGTAGCCGATTTCGAACTCGGGGAGGCCGGCATTTCCGAGTGCGGCCGGATTGAAGAAGGGGGCATCGAGAGGGTCCGCGGCGGCGGTCATCGCTCCGCCCATGCCCGCGGCTCGTGTGCCCTCGATATTGGTGACCCAGGCGTATCCCTGGGTTCCGGCACCCTCTACGGCGTCGGCTCCGGCCACACCGGCAAGACCCGCGATCAGTGTGGCGGCCACCGATGCGGAACGAATCATGACGTGCTCCCGTCGGGGTGGATCACGCTGGCCTCGGCCAGATGCGGGCGCAGGACTTCCGGAATATCGAGGCCGCCATCCGCCCGAGCATAGGTTTCGATGATCGCGGCCAAAAGACGAGAGGTCGCGAGGGCGGAGCCGTTGAGTGTGTGGACATAGCGCGCCTTGCCCCCACCGATGGGACGATAGCGGATCCGGGAACGTCTCGCCTGGTACTCCTCGCAGTTCGAGATCGACGAGACTTCGTAGTAGCGCTCCTGGCCCGGAATGTACACCTCGACGTCGTAGGTCATCGCCGCCTGCTGCGCCAGATCCCCCGCGACCAGCCGCACGGTGCGGAAATGGAGCCCGAGGCGGCGCACGACCTCTTCGGCCTGGCGCACCAGGATCTCGAGCTGCTCGTATGAGCTCTCCGGGGTGGTGAAACGGTAGATCTCGACCTTGTTGAACTGGTGGGTGCGGATCAGCCCCCGCTCCGATGCACCGTGGGCGCCCGCCTCTCTGCGAAAACAGGGAGTGTAGGCACAGTAACGGAGAGGGAGCGAGGCTTCGTCGAGGATCTCCGAACGGTGGAAGGCGGTGAGGGGGACCTCGGCCGTGGGGATCAGGTAGAGGTCGTCATCGGCGCAGCGGTAGACCTGATCGGCGAACTTCGGGAGCTGGCCCGATGCGGTGAGGGTCTCGGTGTTGGCGACGAAAGGAGGGAGGATCAGCTCGTAGCCGGATTCACCCACGTGCAGGTCGATCATGAAACGCAAGAGGGACCACTCGATGCGCGCGCCCCATCCCCGGTGGAGCGCGAAGTGGGAGCCGGCGAGGCGGGAGGCGCGTGCCAAATCGAGCAGGCCAAGGCGGGTCGCGATCTGGACGTGGTTCTCGCCCGTGGCGCTCTTCGTCAGGCGATCGCCCTCTTCGCGGATCGTTTGAGCCTGGCTTGGATCCCCCCCCGGGATCACGTCGGGATGGGGGAGGTTCGGCAGCGCGATGACGATTTCGTCGATCCGCTTCTCCAACTCGACGAGTCGGTCCTGCCCACCGGCGAGCTCCTCTCCCAGGGCGCGGGTGTCGGCGATGAGCGAGTCGGCATCCTCCCCCGCCTTCTTCCTCTTCCCCACCTCTTTCGATATCTCGTTTCGGCGCGCCTTCAGCCTCTCGACCGACTGGAGCAGCCCGAGGCGATCGCGGTCGAGGGTCTCGATCTCGCTCAGATCGATGTCGGGTGCGCGCCGCCTGAGCCTCGCCTCTATCTCTTTGGAGTTGGCGCGGATCGCTTTGATGTCGAGCATGTCTGCCTGATCTGCCTGGTTTCTGGGGAGCGGTGGAGGAGGGCAGGCTACGTGAGTGGAAGGATCCGATTCAATCTCGACGTCGCTAGCCCGCATTTCTCACCAACTTTCGTCGCGAGGCGGCGCAGATTCGTGCCCTGGCGGTGCTTCGCACCGTTTCGCG
>NYZA01000182.1 GCA_002686955.1 Gemmatimonadota bacterium | reverse complement strand
GGCGCGGCCTTCGTTTCACCCGACAATGTCGATGCTACCTTTGAAATCGTAGGCGGCGCCGAGATCGGGACCTTGATGGAGAACGTGACCGCTCGAGTCGACCTGATGTGGTGGGGCAGGAGCCAGGATGTACTCGGCACGGACTGGAGTTGGCGCGACATCGCCATTCTGCCTGGAGCGCGCTACGACTTCCCGATGGGCGATGGCGGCGCGGTCACGCCCTTCGTCAATGGGGGCCTGGGCGTTCATCTGTTCAAGACCGAGTTCGAGCTCTTTGGGCAGACGGCCGACGCCTCCAGCACCGAGATCGGCTTCTTCGTGGGCGGCGGGGCCGATTACGAAATGAGCGATACGATGACGCTCAACGCGTTCGCGGACTACCACCTGATGGACCTGAACTTCTTCGCGATCGGGGCGGGCGTCACTTTCGATATGTAGCTTCTTTCGCCGGGGCCGCGGCGGCGCAGCGCGGGTCGCGCCCCGCAAGAAGCGCACAGTTGGGGGTGAGCTTGACATCTCCCACGCAGAGATGGGAGTGAACTTGACAGAACTCCTTGTCTGAGAGTGGTTTGCCGTACTAGGAGAGGCCAAAACTCCCGTTTTCCGTCCCCATCGCGCCGAATTGACAAGTTCACCCCCCACTGTGTGTTCGGGGTGTCAAGCTCGACCCCCACTGTGTGCCCCGGAAGCCGCCCAGGCGGGGATCGCGCCACCGAAGCCCCGGGAAGCGCGGATCACCCACCATTCGCGAGACCATCTCGCTCCGCGGGCCGGCTTCGTTCGCGACTCGGTAGACCGCCTGCCGCGTCACCCCGAAGTGACGAGCGATTCCACTCGTTGGAACGTGTGTGTGGGCGCGCGCGGTCCAGAGAGCGAGCGGGCGGGCGGCGCCCCGCTGCACAACCGACTCGACCGGAACACGCATCAACTCGCTCACTGCGGCCACGATCGACTCGAGCGCGTGCGTGTTTTCGAGAGGCAGCAAACCGCCGCGAGGAAGATCACTGTCCGAGCTCACGTGGGAGTCACGGGCCACATAAGGCATGCAGGCGCTCGGGGTCTTGCGCCGCCGACCGAGCCGGCCGCAAGCTGAAACCGAGCGCATCTCGATAGGTCGACAGCGGCCAGGCCAATGGATCGGAGATCAGCCCGGCGCGGCAAGGATTCAGGTGGATATAGCGCGCGAGACGGCGTTGTTTGACCCCGGCCGGAACGAATTGAACCGCCAGCTGGCGTCGCCAGAGAGAGCCCTCGAAGCTGCGGCACCGATTCCTCCACCGTGCATGGCCGCGCATCGCGCGCCCCACCGCCGCACGCCGGTCCGCGCTGTGCGCCATGTGTAGGTGGTCCGGCATCAGGCAGAGGGCAACCGGATTCGGTCCCGCCCGAACCATGATCTCGAACAGGCGGAGCCCTTCTTCCCAAGTAGCGAAGAGGCGCCGGCCGCTCACTGCCTGGGCGACGTGGTGGAACATGGGGTGCGGTTGAGCAAAGGTCGTGCCGGCACAGCGACGGCCGCCCCGGCCGGCTCAAGCCTCCGGCCACACACCTCCGGTCAACAGAAACCACGCGTTTCTGTAGGCGATGTCATGCCGGCAGCTCTCGGGCAGGTCGCGCAGGATCAAGCGGACGTTCTTCGCTTTTGCACTCAAGTGCGCGGCGAGCGGGCTCCGGCCGATGCCGTAGTCGAGACCGGTGATGAAGCGGTCGCTGAACTCGGCGAAGAGCGCCGAATACTCCGGCTTCACCTCTGCAAGCTGGCCGCCGTTGGGGCCGTCTCGCCAGATCGCTCCATCGAAGACGCGTGGATCGTAGTGCACATGCCCGGGCGTGCTGATCGCCAGATCGTAGTAGAGATTGGGGTGCGTGGATAGAAGGCGGCGGACCAGATCGGGGCCGAAACGGGTGCAACGTTTTGGGCGGCGCACCTGCCCGAAATGCGTGGCGATGATTTTGGCGCGGGGATAGGCGGCGAGGGCGGCCTCCAGGTCTTCGAGGGCGGGGTCCTCGGGCTCGATATGGGCGGGGACGGCGATCAGTGTTTCGCTGGAGAGCGCGAGAATCCGGCGTCCTTTGTCGCTCATCAGCGGGATATCAACATAGCGGTCGGCGCCCGTCACACCGGGCTCCCAGCGCCAGCCTGGCATGTACTGCCGGAAATTGAGCTCGCCGATGATCGGGTAGGCGCCCGAGCGGATGTTTCGCTCTACGGCCGATACAAATGCGTCTCCACCGGTCTTCCAGTTGGGGCTGCGTCCACCGTTCGTTGCGGGGATGATGCGATCGGGATAACGCTCGGCCACCTCTTCGGGGTACCGGCCCCAGTTGTAAGTGTCGCTTTCTTCATCGGCCGCCGGCTCGGGCTCCTCGTAGCCGTCGAAGGCGATTAGCGCGATTCCGAGCTCATCCATCGCCCACAGCGCTTCACCGAGGTACTTCTCGCCGTGGGATCGGGCCAAGCTGGATTGCAGGTCGACGAGGGGGATGACGCCGCGATCGAGGAAGGACTGGATGCGGGAGGCCCATAGGGGGATGCGTTGGGAGGTCAGGGCGGAGGCGGGAGTGTGCTCTCCGAGGCCGGCGAGGGTGGGGGACGAGGCGCAGCGCGGGGGAGGCGGAGGCGCGTTGGATTGTTGTTGGCAGGCCGTCAGGCAAAGAACGGGAAACGCCAAGAGCGGGAGAACGCGGCGACTACCCAAGCCGTCCCCGCACGAGCGCACTCAGACGATCCGGCAGGTCGTCGCCCTCCATGAGATCGCCGTGGGCGGGCACCAGAATGCGCGGGGGGTCTTGGGTGAGCTGTTCCATTACCCAATCCCGATAGGCCGCCCGATCCGACAAGTGCAGATACTTGAAGACGAGTCCGAAGCGCGGTCCCGGTGTTGTGCCGGTCAGCCGAGCGACGAATCCGTAGAAGCCCGGCGGATTGTAGGAGACGTTGAAGAATGCATCGCCTACGGCCCAGGCAACGCCCCGCTCGGTCTCCACGCGCAGCCAGATCTCGCCGCTGCGCGTGCCGGCCGGATGGAGAAAACAGGCATGCTCCGGCAGAATCTCCTCGACGCCGGAGACGGAATCGAGCTCGTAGTGTCCCTGCTTCGCCAGGCGCGGAAGGGCACGATCGGAGGCAACGACCGGCACGTCCGGAAGACGCGCTCGCCATCGCCGCAGCCCCAGATGATGGAAGTGGTTCATCAGCACCAACGCCCGCACGCCACCGTGCTCCCCCAGCACCCTCGTGGCCGCGACCTTCTGTCCCGGGCCGGGGTTGACCACGATGAAGCCGCCATCTGGCAGCGCCAGAGCGGTCGCGCGACCTTCCCATGGTCCAACGGGAAAGGGCATTGTCCAGAGGCCGGCCTCGGTGTCGATGGGGATCCAGCCGGCTGTTTCGATTGCGGGGGGTGGTGAGGGCATGGGCGGGGTTTGGGCGGAGCCTGCGGTTGAAAGAGCGGATTGTCCAATTAGGTTATGTCATATAGACAAGGAGTAAGTGAATCATGACCATTTCAATCACCCTCACCACCGCCATCGCCCTGGCCTCCCCTGGCCCAGGCGCCCAACCCACCCGCGCCTCCGCCCCACCCACTCCACGACAGGCCATCGTCCAGCTCCAGCCCGCCGATCGCGCCATCGATCTCCAGGCCAAACTCGACGCCAAAATCGCCAAGAACCGGGGTTACGGCGGCGGGCTCTTCCGGATGAGCTCGGGCAGCGACGGCGTGCTCTTCGAAGGGGTCTCCGGCGACATCGATCGCATCGGCGGTGTGCCGATCGAGCCTCGCGACACTTTCGAGATCGCGAGCACCAGCAAGACCTTTACAGCGGCGACGATTCTGCTCTTGAAGGAAGAGGGGCTGCTTTTCCTCGACGATCCGATCTCTACCTACCTCCCCACCGATATCACCCAGGGGCTGCTCGTCATCGACGACCACGACTACGGTCCGGAGATCACCCTGCGACAGTGTTTGAACCATACGAGCGGACTGCCCGACTACTGGTACGACCCTCCCTACGTATTTTGGGAGCTCAATGCGTTTCTCATCGAGTACTACCGCGACTGGGACATGTTCTGGGAGCCGGAGGACCTGATCGGGTACGCGAAGGATCTGACCCCGATCGCGCCCCCGGGCACGCTCTTCCACTACTCCGACACCGGATATGTGTTGCTAGGCATGATCGCGGAGATCGTGGCGAATCGTCAGCTGCACCACGTTTATCGCGACCTCATCTTCAGCCCCTTCGCAATGAACGACACCTATCTGCCTTACCGCGAGCAACCCACTTCTCCCCACGCGGAATCCCACCGATACGAATGGAAGCTCGATATGTACGGGCAGATGCGCCAAAGCGCCGACTGGGCCGGCGGAGGCCTCGTGAGCAGCACGCGCGACCTGGAGACGTTCTCGCGCGCGCTCTTTCAGGGAGAGCTCTTCGACGATCCCGCGACACTCGAAGAGATGCGGGAATGGGTGTTCACGGGCGACGTCGATGTCTACTACGGCCTCGGCATCTACCAGATCCGCTTCGACGGCGGTATCGGTGAGCTGGTGGGCCACGACGGCTACGGCAATGCCTGGATGTACTACTGGCCCGAAGAGGATGTCAGCTTCACCGGCACACTCAACCAGGCGTTGAACGACTGGTGGAGCCTGGTGGTATGGGGAATGGTGTCGGTGATCGTCGGGGATTGAGCCGGCGCTCTACGAAACGACCGGGCAGGCCACCAGATGCCCCGGCCCGACCTCTTTCAATGGCGGGATCTCATCGGCGCAGGAGCTCTTCGCCAGTGGGCAGCGGGTGCGGAACGCGCAGCCGGAGGGCTTGGCGAGCGGGCTGGGGACCTCCCCCGTGAGCGCGATTCGGTCGGGCCGGTTCGCGTCGGGATCGGGGAGCGGCACAGCGCTCAGCAGCGCCCGGGTGTAGGGATGCATCGCGTGGTTGTAGAGCTCGTTCGATGAGCCCACCTCTACCAAATTGCCCAGATACATCACCGCGATCCTGTGGCTGATGTGCTCGACGACGCTCAGATCGTGGGCGATGAAGAGGTAGGTGAGACCGAATTCCTCCTGCAAATCCTGCATCAGGTTGATCACCTGCGCTTGAATCGACACGTCGAGCGCCGAGACCGGCTCGTCGGCAACGACCAGGCGCGGGCCGGTCGAGAGAGCCCGCGCGATTCCGACCCGCTGCCTTTGCCCCCCGCTGAACTCGTGCGGATATCGATACGATTGCTCCCCGGTCAGACCGACCTTTTCCAGCAGCCAGGCCACCTTCTCATCCCGCTCCGCCACCGACAGCTTCGGCTGGTGCACCATCAGCGGCTCGGCGATGATCTCGCCCACCGACCAGCGCGGATTGAGCGAAGAGTACGGATCCTGGTAGATCATCTGGATCTCGGCGCGAACCGGTCGCATCTCGCCGCGGTTCATCTCGACGAGATCGACCCGCTCCCCGCTCTCTCGCGTGAACCGGATCTCCCCCTCGGTTGCATGAACGAGGCGCAGAACCGCCTTGCCGATGGTCGTCTTGCCGCAACCCGATTCGCCGACGAGACCGAGGGTCTCTCCCTCGTTGACCACGGCGCTGACACCGTCGACCGCCTTCACTTCGCCGATTCGGCGCAAGAAGATGCCCCCGTGGATCGGGTAGTGCACCTTGAGGCCACGAAGCTCGAGCAGCGCCTTTCCGTTCGCCGAAGTCTTGGCGGCCATCATGCAGCCCCTTTCGCCACCGCGGCGGGCTCGACCTGATGGCAACGACAGAGGCGCCCCGGTCGCACCTCGATCAGACTCGGCTCTTCGATATCGCAGCGATCGATCCGCTCGCGACACCTTTCCGCGAACTTGCAGCCCGGCGGCATATTCAAAATGCTGGGCACGATTCCGGGGATCGTGTCGAGCCGTTTCTGCTGCTCCCGATCGGGCCGCGGAAGCGAGCTCATCAACCCTCGCGTGTAGGGGTGCAGCGGCTCCCGGAAGAGAGGAGAGACTTCCGCCACCTCTTGGATCTTGCCCCCGTACATCACGGCCACCCTCTCGCAAGTCTCCGCCACCACCGCCAGGTCGTGCGTGATCAGCATGATCGACGAGCCGCCGGTCTTCTTCCGCACATCGAGCATCAGCTCCAGAATCTGCGCCTGAATCGTTACATCGAGGGCGGTGGTCGGCTCGTCCGCGATCAAGAGTGATGGGTTCATGGCGAGCGCCATGGCGATCATGGCCCGTTGCCGCATCCCCCCGCTGAACTCGTGCGGGTAGTTGTCGAGACGCCGGGCGGCATCCGGAATGCCCACCAGAGACAACATCTCCACGGCACGCTCGCGCGCTTCCTCCTTGCTCATGGTCGCGTGGTGCGTGATCGCTTCGAGAAGCTGAAAGCCGATGCTGAAAACGGGATTCAGCGCCGTCATCGGCTCCTGAAAGATCATCGAAATGTGGTGGCCTCGGATCTTCCTCATCTCGTCGTAAGAGAGATCGAGCAGGTTCCGCCCCTTGAAGATCAGCTCGCCGCTGACGATGTCCCCCGGTGGATTCGGGATCAGCCGCATCACTGAAAGAGATGTCACCGACTTGCCG
Source organism: Gemmatimonadota bacterium (assembly GCA_002686955.1). GTDB lineage: Bacteria. The sequence goes on along the minus strand of NYZA01000182.1, from coordinate 5,105 downwards.
CTGCCCGACTCCCCGACGAGGCCGAATACCTCGTTTTCGTAGATGTGGAAGCTGACCCCGTCCACCGCCTTCGCGGTCCGTCCTTCCACATCGAAGTAGGTCTTGAGGTCATTGACCTCGAGCAGCTTCTTTCGCGTTTCGTTGCTCATCTGCTTGCCTACCTGAGCCTGGAGAACACTTTGGGATCGAAGGCTTCGCGCACCGCTTCGCCGACCATCACGACACCGTAGAGGGTCGAAGCCAGAGCGGCGACTGGGATGAACACGAGATAAGGATAGAACCTCACATTTTCGAGCCCCTGCCGCAGCAGAGCCCCCCAACTCGGCGTGCCCGGCGGCAGGCCGAAACCGAGATAATCGAGGCTCACCAGCGCTCCGATGTAGGCGACGATTCCGAAAGGCGCGAAGGTCACGACCGGCACCAACGAGTTCGGCAAAATGTGCTTGGTGATGATCTTCCAATCCGACACACCGGAACCGATCGCCGCCTGAACATAGTCCTTCGCCTTCTCTCTATAGAACTCGCCCCGAACATAGAAAGTGATGCCTAGCCAGCTCCTGAGCACGATCATGAGGAAGGCCAGCACGGCGAACGAGGGCGTCACCAAAGACGCGATGATCATGATAGTGAAGAGAAAGGGGATGCTGCCCCAGATCTCCTGGAAACGCTGCGTTCCGATATCGACCCAGCCGCCGTAGTAGCCCTGGATGCCCCCCGTGATCACCCCGACCGCGTAGCCGCAAACCGCCACGATGAGCGCGAAGGCGAGCGAGATTCGAAAACCGTATACGAGCAACACCAGCACGTCCCGCCCGGCGACCGTGGTTCCCAGCGGGATCCCCTCGCCAAGAGAGGGTTTGTTCGGAGGCGGCTTGTCGAGGCTGTGGCGAAGCGAATTCGGCGAATATGGATAGAGCGTCGGGACGATTCCGGCCTCTCCGGCCTCGAACACCTCTTGCGAGTGCTGAAGATCGACGAGCTGCTGTGTCCGCTTCTCGTGCGTGATCTTGCGCTGCTCGTATCGCGACTTCGCGAACTCCGAATCATCGGTCCCCGGCGGATCGAGCTTTTCGAAGCGCGCCCTCGCCTTGGCGGCCTTCTCTTGGGCGTCCGTGATCCGCTCATCGAGCAGCGAAGGGTCATCGCACGAGCGCCGGAAAAAGCCGTAGTCCACCTCTCCCCCGCCGCTCTGACCGAACTCGTTCTTCGGCAGAAAGACCGGGAAATCTACAAAAAACAGGACCTTGTTCGTCCAGTCCCTTAGAGCCGGAAACTCGGTCCGCCCGTCGAAGCGAATCACCAGCGGTCTCTCATTGACGATCAACTCCAAAAAGAGCGACGTCACGAAAAGTGAAGAGATCGCGACAAACGACCAATGCCCTCTTCGTATGCTCTTGAATCGAAGCACTCGCTTCTCGGTGATCGGAGTCATCTTCATCGAAAAGCCGAGTCGCCTGCCCAAGCACGTGTAGAGCCATGGTATGCCCCGGGTAGTGAGTTGATAGCCCCCGGCCAGCACCAGGGCGAGATAGAGCGTCTTCCAAACGAAGGTCACGACAGCCGCCTCTCTCAACCGAAACGAACCCGCGGATCGACCAGAGCCAGCACAATGTCGGAAATGATGTTGCCCGTCAGTCGGATGATGACGCCGATCGTCAGAATCCCCATCAGCACTGGGTAGTCGCGCTCCACCAGCGAGTTGAAGCCGAGCAGCCCCATTCCCGGGATGTTGCAGGTCTTCTCGATCAGGAACGAGCCCGCGAAAAGCAGCCCGATCGCATGGCCCACGCCGACGCAGATCGGAATGAGCGAGTTGCGTAGCGCGTGCATGAAGACCACCCGCTTTTCGCTCAACCCCTTCGCGAAGGCCGTGCGCACATAGTCCGCCCCGAGATTGTCGAGCAGGCTGTTCTTCATCAAGATGGTCATGGTCGCGAAGCCCGCCAACATGTAGGCGATGAGCGGGATGATCGTGTGGCTGACCTGGTCCTTCACGCACCACCAGATCTCGCCCTGCGCCCACATTTCGTCCCACCCTTCCGACCGAAAATCGCCCAGCGGCAAGATCTGCATGCCGAAGTTGTCGGTGGCGAAGATCAGCATCAACGCCAGAGCGGCGACGAACCCCGGAATCGAGTAGCCCAAGAACACCGCCAGCGACGAAACCGTATCGAATGCGGAGCGATGCTCCAGCGCCTTTTTCACGCCCAGCGGAATGCACACGACCCACGTCGCGATATAGCCGATCAGACCGAAGTAGATCGATATCGGAAACTTCGAAATAATCGTATCGAGAACAGGATCGGAGTAGCGGTAAGAGGTCCCGAAATCTCCCTGCGCGATCCCGCTGAACGCCCCATTCTTCGTTTCGTCCGGCCAGACACCCAACCAGATCAGATAGCCAAGATAGATCGGCTTATCGAGCTTGTAGTAGCGCTTGAGCTGATCCATCGCCTCTTGTGGCAGCTCGAATTCCTGCCCCGTGCCGAGCGCCGCGCCCCCACCGCCCTCCGACATCGCCGCCTGCCGAATCTGGTGTTGCGCCTGCTCGATCGGGCCGCCCGGAGCCAAGCGAATGACGGAATAGACCAGAAATGTGATGCAAGCGAATGTGAGTGGAACCAGGAGCAAGCGGCGGATGAAGTAGCTCGTCATTCCATGCACGTCATGGCTCCAATCCTAAGGGCCCGAGCGAAAAAAGGCCTGATCGTCAGTCCCAAGGCCTGACCTCGATCTCACTCTGAGGCAGCTGCCGGTCGGCCGCCATGGCCTCTTGCAGCGCCGCCTCCTTCGCGGGGTCGAACCACCAGAGCAACGCAACCTGCTCTTCCGGAACATCACCAATTCGCGTCATGTAGCGATCGGGGTGGCCGAAACGGTCCCAGAAGAGGAGCCTGAAGAAGCCGCCATACCACGCGAGAGCGTATGGGTGCTCGTTGAAAACGATCGAGTCCACCTCGCGAATGATCTTCTTCTGCTCCGCCCGGTCAATGGTAACATCGTACTTTCGACACAGCTCGTCGACGCGCTCGTTCTTGAAGCCCGTGAGATTGTTGTTGTGGGGCTGGTCGGCTAGCGTGGAGCGCCACGAAGTCTCCGGGTTCGGGAAGAGCAACGCCCCCCAGCTCTGAAAAACGACACTGAACTGTCGCTCGCCAATCTTCTTGATGAGCGTCGATGGATCGATCAACTTCAAGTTGAACTTGATACCCGCGTCTTCGTAGTCCTCTCGCACCACCAACCAAATCCGTTCCCACGACTGCGCGCCGTAATTGAGCGCGATCTCGAACTGCTTGCCATCCGGACCCACGAGATAACCATCGTCGTTGCGGGTCTTGTAACCGGCCTCCCAGAGCAGCTCTTCCGCCCGATCGGGATCGAATCGAATCTTCGGATTCGTGTCGGCGCTGCCCCAATCCCGCCCCGGAAAATATGAGTCGATGAATTCGTACTCATTGAAAAAGAGCTTCTCCATCAACCGTTCGCGATTGAAAAGATGCGAGAAAGCCTGACGAACGCGGCGGTCGTCGAATGGGGGCTTGCGCATGTTCAAGCAGAAGCCCGAGAAGCCGTGCGGCGCCTGGTTGTAGATCTTCCGCTTCTGAATCCACCCTTTCTCGATCAGCGGCTCCTTCGGAATATCCTCGACCCAGCGCTGCGCCCGGGTCACGCGATAGTAGTCGAGCTCACCGGCCTTGAACTTCTCGTACTCGAGCTCCTGATCCCGAATGACGATGAACTTGATTCTCTGAAAGTTGAAGGTGTTCTTCGAAAGAGGCTCGTCCTCGGCCCACCAATCGTCGCGTCGAGTCAAGGTGAGCGATTGGCCCTTCTTCAGGTGCTCCGGCTTCATCGAGTAAGGGCCGGAGCCGGGCATCAGCTCCCAGTTGTAGCGCTGCAGATACTCTTCGCCTGGAATGTGGATGTACTTCTCGGGGTAGATCTGCATGCCGCCGAAGTAGTGGAAGAGGCGCCAGTTGAGCTTCTTCGTGGTCACCTTGATCGTGAGATCGTCGACGATCACCGGCTCTTCGTAGCTCTCTCCGAAGACCATCATGTTCGACGGATCGTTACGGTCCTCCTGAACGCGGTGCCACCACGAGTAGTAGACGTCCTTGGCCGTCACCGGCGACCCGTCGGACCAACGAGCCTTCGGGTTGACGCGGAACGAGAATGTCTGTGTGCCCGCCCCTTCGTTGGTCTCGATCTTCCACTCCTTCGCGAGCCAGGGAACGAACTCCTCGGTCTCGGGATGGATCGAGATCAGCGCTTCGTAGCAGAGGCGGTGCACCGTCGAGATCGTGACCAAGTTGGAGTTCGGCCCCTCCTTGCGCAGCGTCGGTGGAAAGGCCCGCCAGACCATCGGCAAGGCCCGATCCTTGACCTCCCGGCTGGCGCGCGGATCGCCGACCAAGGGGGGGTTGCCGCCATCCTCCCAGCCCCCCTCCGCGCGAGCGGTCGTCCCGTCGAGACGCAGGCCCGACAAGAGGGCCAACGCCAGGGCGGTTGCAATCGATCCGAGAAAACTGAAGCGCCGTTGCGCGAGGCGAGCGGTAGGCATTGAAAGTCCTGGGCTTGTCGGTGGACGGTGTTTCGCCTCGTCCGGCGCCGCGCCGCGCCCTCGGGTGCGGCCCCGCCCGGCATCACGCGTAGGGGCGAATCCGCCGGAGTCTATCCGCCCCGGGCGCAGGCGGCAATTGGGCATTCCGGATGCGGGACGGTGACGCTGGCGAAGGAGGCCCTTTCCCCCATTTCCTCCCAGGGGGATTTGAACATCGTCTCGGAACCGTCCTCGCTGCCGACGCAAGTCGACCCCGTGGCTGCGCGCGCGGAACCTCCGATGCAGCCCCGCGGCTATCGGCGCCTGCAGGCGCCACGCCCCAAGTGAGCAAGCCCCCAGTCTTCCCGGAGCCCTCGTCCCGAGACGAGCGCTCTCTACTTGACCAACACTACCCTCCGGGTCATCGAGACGCCACCGGTCCCTCTCTGCCAACATGCGTGAGACATTTTCCCATTCCGCAATTAGTGTAGAAGGGCGAGAGGTGACGCACCTTGTCGAGAGAGAAGCAGAGCATGACCGCAACGATGTCCGCACCCCTGGCCGT
>NYZA01000181.1 GCA_002686955.1 Gemmatimonadota bacterium | reverse complement strand
TTCCTCCGTGCTGGTGTGAGGGCTAGCTGACGGCCAGCCTGGCCTTGCCCAACAGGGTACGGCCAGGAGGGGGCTCAATGAGTATCAAGTCGATGCAGGCTGACGGCGCTGCGCGCCGCAGCTGATCGCCAGCGTCATGTTTCAAAAGTATAACCAAAGAAGAGGGATCGTGAAATGGCTACAGAAGGACATATAAGCTACAGGGCTGACTATAAATACCAGTTGGCAAACAGTTACAAAATCAATATTCCTTTCGGTCCACACTCTGATGTAAAAACAGATTTTATCGATTTAGACATAAAGGGAAATCTGCTGGTTAAAAAGGGGTATGCATGGGATGGTCCCTCTGGTCCGGTAATTGATACAGAAGAAAACGGACCTTCCCCCGATTTAGTAGACACTTCTCTTATGTTGCATTTGTTCCAAGTGGAGCTCGCGTTCGAGCCATCGTGTGACGCCGGCCAGCACGCGGTCACCGCTGCGTTTGCTACCGACGACGATGATCACATCGTCGGCATAGCGCGCGAAGCGGTGACCTCTCCTCTCCAACTCCTTGTCGAAGTCGTCGAGGATGACGTTGGCCAGCAAGGGCGAAAGAGGGCCACCCTGAGGTACCCCTTTCGTCGTGGCGAGAAGCCCGTAGTCCGTCCACACTCCTGCCCGCAGGTAGCAGCCGATCAGCCGCAGGAGCCGTTTGTCACCGCCCGGGTGGCGAGCAACCCCGCCCTCTTCGCCCTGCCGGCACCGGCGTCGATCAGGGCAATCCGACCGCCGCCCCTACCGCATCAAAATCCCCACAACCCGCTCCACATCGCCCAGATCCTCCAGCAAGTGATCGGGTCGATGCTCGGTCAACGCCGCCGAATCGTACCCCCCGGTGGCCACCGCCAACGCCCGCACCCCCGCCGCCCTCGCGCAGCGCACATCGCTCGGAGTATCCCCAATCACGGTCACCCGCTCCGGCGCATGACGGACGCCAAAATGCTCCGCCGCCCGCTCCATCGCGATCGCCGGTAAACGGTCCCGGTCCGCATGATCCGACCCGTAGGCGCCAACCGCGAAGTAGTGATCGATGCCCATCCGCGCCAACTTCAGCGCCGCCCCCTTCTCGAAGTTGCCCGTCACCAACCCGACATGGGCCGCCCCCTCTCCCGCAAGCCGTTCGAGCAGCTCCAGCACCCCGGGTTTCGGAACGGGCACCCGCTCCCGCAACTTCTCCTCCAGAAGCTCCAGATAGCGCGCCGCCAATCGATCCAAATCCTCCTGCCCCACATCACCACCCCCCGACCGCTCCAGAAGCTCCCGGAAGATCTGCGGATCGGTGCGCCCCCCCATCGAGTAGCCGTTCAGATCGATCTCCGTCCCGCACACCTCGGCGATCGCATCGAGCATCGAGCGCGTCCCCACGCCGTGCGAATGGAGCAGAGTTCCATCGATATCGAAAAGCAGCAGACGAGCGGATTCGTCCATCGGAAGAGTCCTCGACCGGGTGTGTAGAGCTGAGCGTCGTTAGGATTCGCGCGAAACCCCACGATACACCGCGACGTGCCTGCGCGCGATCTCGTCCCAATCGTACGCCTTCGCCATCGACGCGGAGCGCTGCCCCATCCGCTCCCGCCGCCCCCGATCGCCGGCCAGCGCCACGATCGCCTCCGCGAGTGCCCCCGCGTCCCCCGCCGGCACCAGCAGCCCGTTCTCCCCATCCTCCTCGCCCACCACCTCCCGATTCCCCGAGATATCGGTCAGCACGAGAGGAAGCCCCGCCGCCATCGCCTCCACATTAACCAGCGGAAACCCCTCCACGAGCGAAGGAGAGACAAAGAGATCGGCCCCGCCCAAGAGCTTCGCCAACTCCACCGGCATCGGATGCTCGACCGACAGCGGCGTGCCCTCCGGCGGAATGCGCCCCAGGAACTTCACCTCGTTCCCAAGACCCAGCTCCAGCGCCAAAGACTCCAGCTGCTCCGTCCCCTCCCCGGCGATACTGAGCCGTGCCCCCGGCTGCTCCGCCACCACCCGACCCATCGCCCGCAGGAGCACTTCGAACCCTTTCTTGGCATGATTCCGCCCAACCGCCACGATGTGGCACCCCGGATCATCCCGTTCCATGCTCCGGAACGAATCGCTGCTTCTTTCAAAGCCCTCCGCCTCCGACCCGTCCGGAGAAGATCGATGGAGGCGACCCGCGACCTTGACCAGCGGCACAGATCCGCCGTCCAATACCGCTCCCTCCCTCCAGCGTGTCATCCACGCCAGATCCACTCCATTGGGAACCTGAATCACGCGCCCCATCTCGGCGCCCGCGGCGCCCATCTCTTCGGCGATCTCCGCCGAGATCGCCACGAGCGCATCCGCACACTTCATGACCCGGCGTACCCGCGCGTCGGCTCGCCGATCGAGCCGCAGCCCGTAGCCGATCGAAGGTGCCTTCTGCAGATCGGCGCCGTGGCTGGTCACGATCACGGGGCGCCGGTGGAAGGAGCGAGAAGCGATTGCTGCCCATCCCATCGTGTCGGCATAGTGCGCATGGATCAGATCGGCGCCGAACTTGCGCGCCGCGAAAGGCATCGCCGCCAGCAGCAGGCCGAGATGCGCCCGCCAGCCTCCGCGCCTCGGCGGAGCATAGCGCCACACCGGAAAGGGAAGAGAGCCCGGCAAGGGACCGAGATCAGGACAGAGCACCGCGGGCCGATGTCCCGCTCGCGACAACGCCAGAGCGAGTTGATGCACCGCGAGCTCCGCCCCTCCAATCGTGGGCAGGTAGTTCGGCGTAGCGAGGAGCACCCCCAATGACGCGACCATCATTCGCTGCTCCGGACCGGGTCCGTTCGCTGCTCCGGCCGCTCATCGGACACCCCCGCCGCGGCACCAAAGATCTTCTCCATCTCCCGCACGTGGGCCTCGATCGAGAAACTAGCCTCCGCGCGCTCGGCGCCGATTGCCACCGCGGCCACGGTCGCTCCGCCCCCCTCCAAGACCTCTTCGATCGCCCGCGCCATCGCCCCGGGGCGCCCCGCCGGAACCAACCCCGGATGCTCCTCTCCCAGCACCTCCGCCACGCCTCCGGTGTCGGTTGCCACAACGGGAGCACCCCACGCCATCGCCTCGAGAGGAACCCGCCCGAAGGGCTCTGGCCGAACCGCCGCATGAAGCACGACATCGGAAGCGCACATCAGATCGGTCACATCGTCGCGCCGACCGACCCATTTCAGCCTCTCCGCGACGCCGAGCTCCCGCGAGAGTCGCTCAACTTCGTTCGGCCAGCTCGGTGCGTCTGCCGAAGCCTCTCCCGCCAGCACCAGAATCGGCTCCGGCCGGCCCATTCCAGGGCGCAACGCCGCGAAGGCGCGCACGGCTGAATCGGTCCCCTTCCACGATGCCACGGTGCCCGCGTACAGGAGCACCGGAGCCCCGGGGCCCACTCCAAGCTCCGCGAGGACACGGGCGCCGCGCTCTCTCGCCGCCGCTTTCTCCGCGGCGGACGGAATGGCTAGACCATTGTACACCAGCGTGTTTCGTCTTGCGCGTATGCGATGCTCCCGGCAATGCGCGTCGACCGATGCCGAGATCCGCACATGCGCGGCGATACCGGAGGCCAGCGCTCGATGGACCGTTCGAAAGTCACCATGCTGCCGCTCGTGGCATACCACCGCTCGCCTCAACATTCGAGCCGCGGCAATCCATCCCGCGTTGGTGACCAGTTGATCGTTAGTGTGAATCACGCCAAAAGAGGAGCCGCGGCCTTGCTCCAGGGACCGAATGATCCCCGCGCACTTCAGTGTCGCGCGGAGGAGCTCGGCGTAGAACTCCACCCGCCCGGATGCCAGAGGGCGGCGTGGAGGTTCCGGGAGCACGTAGACATCGAGTCCCTGCTCCCGAAGGCGCATTGCCGCTTCGCAGGCGCGGCAGAAGAGAGCGACCGGCTCGAAGCGGGAACGATCGATCCTCTCCAGCAACCCAGTGAGGCTGCGGAAGGAGCCCCCTTCACCGTCGATCGCGCCCTCGATATGCAGCGTTGGAACCAGCGCTGCCGGCATGTTTCCTCCGGAGTTCCTAAGGGTCGGCGAAGAAATAACTTCCCATGTTTGCATCCCATCTCCGGCCGATCGGCGAGCCCCGAAATCCTCGAAGTAGCGCTGCTACTCCTCCGGTTTCGGAACTCACCGATTGACCAGATCTGCGGCACATCTGGACGCAAACCCGGGAAGCCATTTCTTCGCCGACCCTAGGGTCGTTCTTCGACGGCTCGGTCTGTCGCGACCAACACCTCCTCGATCCCTTCGACCGCATCCTCGCTCGCTTGAGCGAGGGAGCATTTGTCCCCAGGAGTGCTCGGCTTCGGCGTATGGTCCTCCGTCAGAAGTCGTCACATGCCACAGCCCGCTGGAGAGACCGTGGCTACCCAGGAGACCGGCCAGACCCGACACGAGCTCACGAAGCTCTTGATCCGCCTCAATCGACTGAACTTCCGGCTCGACCAACACCTCACCGGAGAGGAGATCCGGCACCTGCAGGATGAGCGCCGGCGACTGAACGCCGAGCTTTTCAAGGTCTCGGTCGACCTGAGAGGCGAGCACTCGCTCAGCGAAACCGAGCTGGACGAGCTCCGAGGACGTGGGGCCGAGGGAGAGCAGTTGCTCAACTTCCTCATTCGCTCGATGTCGCAGCGAAAGGAGCCGATCGACAGGGAAGCCGGGATCGCGCAGGAGCGGGCCCTAAAGCAGAAAAGAGGGGACATCGAGAGTCAGCTCTCGGCCATTGCCTCGGCCAGGCAACCGACCCGCCGCCTCTCGCCCGACGAGATCGCCGACCTGCGGAAAGAGCGCGACGGGCTCCGCACGGAGGTCGAAGAGCTCATGGAGAATCGCGACTTCTATCGAGAGCAGGTCGAGGAGATGCGCAATCTCGCCCGGCGAGGCAAGTCCAAGCGCATCCACGAAGCGCTGACCCGTATCGAGCGGCACACCAAGGAGCTACCGGCAACCGAGACCCTTCGTCTCATCGCGGATCTCCTCTCGGCCGACGAACCGATCTCGGCGACGCGAGCTCGAGCTCTCGCCGCGCAATCAACAAACGATGTCTTCTTGCAGATGCTCCTGGCCCATCACGAGTCGCTGACCGATGAGGAGGGCGGCGAGATCCGGGCAATGCTCGAATCGATCCTCGCCAATCCCGCCACCTTCGGTGCCGATCTGCTGGACGACACGGTGAGCTTCTTTCGTAGCAAGACATTCCGCCGGCACCGGTCGCTTCACAGCATCGTCTTGTTCAACCCCGGTGCGCCGGTCCATCTGCTAAGGCATATTCTCAGGGTTCCCCTGAAGGATCTCGAGCAAGCCACCGAGCGGGCCAAGCAGAACTACGGCTCGTCGGACATCCTGGATGTGCTCACCGAGATCGCTCGCACATCAACCGATCGCAACCGCCTGCGCCATATTCTGCAGATTACCGCTGTCGATCCGGTGCGACGGATACGCTTCGAGCGAGTTCTCGCCAGTCGAGACGACATCGGTGACGCCGGAGTTCTCAAGCTGAAGCCCAACCGAACGCCATGACGGGGCTTCGGCCGACTCTTGGCGGCAAAGCCAATGCAACGGGAAAGGGCCCGCCCGTCCGGATCTTCGTCGCGGTCGTGCTCCTGGTCGTCGCCTGGTCCCGCATCGACCCGGCGGCCGTTGCCAACGCAATCTCCCATGCCGCCGCCGGCCCCTTGCTGGTCTCGTTTCTCGTCCTCGTCGCGGAGCGTTTCGTGACGATCGCCAAGTGGCTCGTGCTTCTTGAAGCGAGAGGATGGAAGCGCCCGAGGAGCGAGGCCATGCTGATCTACTGGAGCAACAACTTCGTGGGGCTCTTTCTGCCCACGGGATTGGGCCTAGATGTGCTCAACGCATTTCGCACCCATCGGGCGGGAATGCGCTTGGCGGATGCTACATCGGTCGTGACCGTGGATCGGGTGCTGAGTCTGGTCTCTCTCGCGGGCGTGGTCACCGTTGCATGGTTGTTGGCAACCGACTTGAAGGGAGAGCTCACCGGAGCGGTGATTGCCCTCGGCGCGGCGATCGTCGCCGTGGCCTTCATCGCGACACTGCCCTGGCAAACGCGCATTCTCACGACGCTCTCACGCTTCGGCACCGGCGAGAAGATCGCGCTCCGCCTGGCCTCGTTTCACGAGTCGGTCGTTTCCTTTCGCCATGATCGATGGGCGTTGTCCCTCAGCTTCTTGCTCTCCGTGGTCGCTCAGCTCTTGCGGGTGCTCGAGGTCGCCGTGATGGCCCACGCCTTCGGCCCTGGCCTTGGGTGGCGCAAGGCGATGGTGGTGGTGCCTGCCGCGAATGCCGTCACCGCACTCCCGATCTCGATCGGGGGGGGGCTCGGTCTGCGAGAGAACGCCTACCTCTATCTCTTCCCACGCGTCGGTGTGTCGGAGAACGATGCGATGGCCCTCTCAGTGCTGGTCTTCGCCTGGGTTGTGATCTGGGTGCTGCCGGGGGGCCTTTTGGCCTTCGCGAGACGATCGATGCCCTCCGCATAGATTCCAAGCTAGGAAGATTCCACGGTGCGCCGATCTCTGGAGGGACTGCTCTTCTTTGCCGCACATTGCAACGAACTTGGCCATCTGCGCCGCCAATCCAAGCCTCGATTGGTATCTGATGAATATCCCGTTCGCCCCCGAGCCCCGCCCCCTCAATGCCTTCCGAGACCGTCCCCCCGGCGGGGTCACGGGGGCATGGAACTTGCGGCAGTTCAGCTTGGACACTGGCCGAGGAGACGACCAATGAGCACCAACAGCAACTTCGAAGCCTGGGAAGAGTGGGACGATGGAGAGATCGAGGATGAGCTGCTGGACGAGCTCGCTTTCGAAGAGCTGGATGAGGAGGTCCACGACGAATCGGATGAAGAGTTCGACGACGAGCCATTCTTCGATGATGACGACCCCCTGGCCAGCGGCCCCCTTCACCAGCGCACGCAGTGGCTGCAGATCCGCGGCGACCTCGATCAAGCGGTGGGAGCGGATGATCTGCTCGACTTCCACTTCTTCATCGCCGGCACGCGCGGGGTCTGCAAGGGAGAGCGGAACTTCTTCAATCGCATGAAGTTGTACTTCTACAAGGATTGAAGAGTCGTTGCGCGCGTTGCGCCACACGCTCCCCGCCGGTACCTACCCCTCCCGGATCAACTCGAACACGAAGGTGACCGCGCCTCGGTCTCTTCGCTCGGCTTCCGGTTCGAAACGCCACTCGCGAAGTGCGCGGATCGCCGCCTCCTCGAAGACCGGATCGATACGAACTTCGGGAACGATGTCACCCACGATTCCGTCCGGTCTCACCACGAACCGCAGGCGAACTCGCCCCGAGCGCCTGACCCCCGGAGGAAAGCGAGGTATCACGCGGCTCACAATTCGTCTGTGGGCTGCTGGTCCCTCCAGCAGAAAGGCTGGTTGCGGATCACGGCTCGCTACGGCTGTCTCGGCCTCAGGCAGGTCGGGCAGCCGGATCGAAGGGGCTCGGCCGATCCGCGTCGGGCGTCGCGTCGAACCGGACGGACCGGGGTCTGGCGGGCGAAGAAGGCCAGCCAGGGCCTCCGGAATCGCGGCGGAGCGCCCCGGCACGAGGGGAAGGGCGTCGGGCTCAGCCATTTCATTCGCAATCGGAAGGGCGACGGGGGCCACGACTCGAGGCAGGGGCCTGGGAACAGGGAGCCCGGCGACCGGTACAGGGTCCTCCGCCGACTCCGGCTCCGGTACCCGCTCCGGTAAAGGCTGAGGCTCGGGCCTGGGCTCCGGCTCCGGTCGATCGGGTTCCGGGGTCTGCACAATCGGCTCTGGCTTCTCGGCCGGCTCTGGAAGATCCTCCAGATCGCCTCGCAGACTTTCGCCTTGGCGCAAATCGAGGGCCACCAACACCTCTTCGCGAACCGGCGGGACGATCGGAAGTTCGACCCTCCACCACGTGACACCGGCAAGCAGCGCGATCTGGATGATCCCGGTCCACGTTAGCGCGGAGCCCCAGGAGCGGGAGTCGCGGTCGCTAGCCCGCATCCGGAGCTTCCGTCGCAATGACGAGCCGTTCGATCCCCTCTTGGCGTGCCTGGTCCAGAACATGGACCGCGTGACGAAGCGCGATCTCTCGATCCGCTTCGAGCACGACGGTCGCCTCCGCTCCCGCTTGCAGTCGACGCCGGAGCTCGGGACCGATCTCGGCGAAGGCACCGAGCCTCACCTGGTCCACGTAGATCTCGCCTCCGGTCGTAAGGGTGACGGTGATCGGTGCGGGCGTCGTTTGCTCGGTCGTCTCGCCCGAGGGCAACCGGATCTGCAGCCCGGGTCGGAGCACGAAGCTCGAAGAGAGCAGGAAGAAGATCAAGAGCAAGAGAACGATATCGGTCAGGGATGCGTAGCCAATGCCGGTCACGTAGCTCCGTGTCGGGGGACGGATTTCCATCACCGACCCTCTGCGGCGTCGAGAAGAAGCTCCGCCGATCGCCCGAGAAGCACAGCCTGGTTGTCGATTCGCGCCGCGAGAAGATTGTGGAGCACCAGGGCTATGATGCCGACGGCGAGGCCGGCCCCGGTAGTGACCAGCGCCTCCCAGATGCCGCCCGCGAGCACGGCGGGCGTGACGCTCGCGCCCTGAGCCTGAACACTCATGAAGGCCCGAATCATGCCGGTTACGGTTCCGAGGAATCCAAGCAGCGGCGCCACCGCCGCTAGCGTCGCCAGCACCGCCATGTTCTGTTGGAGCAGGTGGAGCTGCTCCTGGCCTGCGGCGACCAAGCGGTCTCTGCTTCGTTCCCCCGGGTTGCCGTTCAACTTGACCGCGGTCAGGGCGATGCCCCGCAGAGCCGGAGGGAGCTGGCCGACGAGTGGGCCGGCGGAGTCCGCGCCGTCTCTCCGAAGTCGATCGATGAGCCCCTCGAGAGCCTCGCTCGGCCGGGCGGAACCAGCACGACGAAAAACCAATAGGCGCTCGAGAGCGAGTGCGAGAGAAGCCAGGAAGCAGCCGTAGATCGGCAACATCATCCAACCTCCTCGTTCGAGAATCTCCAGCACGGTCATCTTCGATCCTCCTCGAACCACGAAGCCGTTCTCGGCAGACGGATGTCTCCGTCTCTCCACCGATAGCGGATAGAGAGGTGAGCGGCAGGGCCTGCTTCGGCGAACCCTCGCCACACCGACCAGCTCTCGTTCATCAGGTTGACCGTGTCAATGGCCACGGTCACTCCCCAGCCGACGTCGATCGATCCGCCCAGATCCAGAGTGATCCAAGCGGGGATCTCGGTTTCGTCCCGACCCGTCGGCGTGCCCGACGCCCCCCGGATCGCGCTCCAAAGCCGTAGCGACTTCAGTTGCGCGTCGGCGCGCGCGCGCCAGATCCAGGGAGATAGATACGAAGGCTGCCGCCCTCCCTCCGCCCAGGCTCGTTCCAGCCAGATATCGAGATCCAAGCCTCCGGATAACGATGTTTCGGCCCTGGCCTCGATCGCTCTAGAGTCCGCGAGCGTCTGAATCCACAAGCCATCGATCTCTGCGGACTCGGCCCAGATGACGCCATCGATCCGTTGCGCGTACGAAACCTCGAGCCGCTCTGTCTCCCGATTGCGCATGACCGCCTTCAGCCTGGGTGAGCTTCTGCTCATTGCTGGGAAGAGCCGAGAGGGGTCGACGGGGGGAGCAATCCGGGCCCACCACCGCGATCCGAGAACATCCGCCTCCGAGGAAAGCTCCAACGAGAGCTCCAGTCCTGGAGCCGCCGCCAAGTCGACCGCCCCGAGCAGCTCGAGGGCGCTGCCGGTCTCATTCTCCAGTCCAGCGATCAATCCCCCGATCCCGAGCCGGAAAGCCAGCTTTCGATCGGTGGGTCGTGCCAGTTGGGTCCAAACCTCGGCCACCGAAAGATCGCTCTCGACCCCGAGACTCGCCCCCCCGACGATCCGCGAACCGGTCAGTCCCCCCGAGACTTGCGTCAGTCCGCGTACGAAGGTCCCGGAACGTTCTCCAGTATGCGCGCCCTCCAACTCGGCGCGCCCCCAGCCCACGCCGCCGAGCGACTGCATCTTCCAATCGCCTCGAAGCGTCGGAGCGAAACGGAGCGAGGCCTCCGCTCCGGCGCGCGAGTCCGATGTGCCCGGTGGCATCCCCCACAGCTCCCGCTCCCGCCGAAGCAGATTCGCCTCTACCGACCAGTCGGGGGAGAGGGTCGCCGCCGCCACCACCGCGATCGCGCTGTGTCGATCGGCATCGAACCCCCGCGCCGCGGCCCTCAGCTCTCTCTTTCCGCTCCGCACGCGAGCGCCCGCTCCCAGTTCTCGCCGGCCGAGGTTTCCTCCGGCGACCAATCCCGATAGGCGAAGGGGGGCACTGGTCCGCGGGGAGACATCGAGGGCAAGCGGCAAACTGGTCGGCGCTCCGCCGTCCGGCGCCTTGGCGCCACGAACCACCCCATCGGGAGCCTCCGGGATCTCGGCTTCGGCCGGATCTCGGTCGGCCATGGGTCGCCTGGGTCGATCGACCCCCTCGATCACCACCTCGGGCAGATCCAGCTCGGGCTCGACCGCTCCCGCCGTGGCCGGGATGCAGGACACCAGGGCGCCGATCCAGGCCGATCGCGCCCAAGAGATTCGGAACGGAGTCACCGCCCCAACTCCCGCAAGCGGGCGGCGGCCTCTCGGCCCGGCGGATCGGCATCACCGCCGGCGACGAGGCGATCGTACAGGTCGTGCGCTTCGGCCTCCTCCCCGAGCGCCTCGTAGCACTGTCCCGCTGCCAACTCACCTTGCCGAACCCAATCCGTCATCTCCGGATTCAGATAGCGGATCTTCAGAAAGAGACGCAGAGCTTCTTCGAAGAGCCCCTGGCGATACAGAAGCTCCGCGCTCCGGTATCGCGCCTCGGCCGCGACCCGCGCGGGGGCATCTTTGGCGGCGGTGTCGAGTGCGGAGCCGGCGCTGAGCGTGTCTCCCTCTGTGTAGTCGATCAAGGCCAGAGCCACGATCGCCCTCCAACGTGTCTCGTCGTCCTCGCCCCCGGCAAGTGGCTCTAGATGGACCCTTGCCTGTTCGACATCATCGATGGCCGCATGGGCGAGCCCGGCCAAGAGCAGGTCTTCTCGCTTGCCGGCTCCAAGGGGCGCCAACCACTCCAGCGTGCGACGCGGCTCGCCTCGCTCCAGGGCTTCCTCCGCGAGGATCCGACGGGCTGTGCGCGCGCGAGAATGGGTGGGATGATCCCGGATCAAGGTTCGCCACGCGGCGTTGTCCCGGTCCGATTGCATGGAACCCAACGCATATAGCGCCTCGGCGGCTTGTGGCGTGCCGGGAAGGCGTGATGCCAGGGCGCCGAAACGATCCCTCGCGGCTTCATCTTCGCCCCGGTCCTTCAGAACCAGCGCTTCGTAGAGCGCGATCTTCGCTCCCCGCGCCCCGGCGCCATCAATGACTTCCCGAACGATCGCGGAAGCATCGATGTCGCCATTCGCCTCGGCCTCGGCCCAATAGAGCCCTTGCACCGCCTGCTCTGCTCGATCGCCATCGGGCCAGGTCCGAATCACCGTGGCGTAGGCTTCCGCGGCTCCTCGCGGATCGTCCGAATTGAAGCGGCAGTCCCCGACTCGAGCGACGGCATGCTCCGCTATGGTCGCGGATTCCGCCCCTTCCGCCGCGGCCAGAAATAGCGATTCCGCCTCGGCGTACGATGAGGCGTCGAATCTAACCTGTCCCTCGAGCGCGAGCGCAAGCGCGGCGAGGTCGGACCGACCTGATGCGGAACGCCGCGCCGCACGAGCAGCGTTGGCCGCCTCGTCCAATCTGCCCAATCTCGATAGGGCGCGGGATCGCCCGATCAGGGCGTCGTAGGCCAATCGTCCGGTCGGCTCATGGAGCAGATAGAGCCCGTAGAGGCTTTGCGCCGCATCATCGTCGCCCTCCGCGGTGAAGGCGTCCCCCATCCTCAATACCGCCTCCCTGCCCCTTGCGGAGCTCGGATACTCGACCGTGAGCCGGTCAAACCACTCGAGGGCGCCACGGGGATCACCGAGTCCGAGGCGGCACCACCCCACACCGAATAAAGCCTCTATTCGCATATCGTCGCTGGTCGTCTCCCCCGATTCCGCGACGGCCAAATAGAGAGACTCCGCCGCGGCCGGCGCCCCGGCGGCCAACTCCGCCTCAGCCTGGAGAATCATGTCTCGCTTCCCCCGCCGCCCCATCGCCGCCACTTGTGCCGCGGTCTCCGGGTCGCCCGCTCTCAGCAGTGCAACCGCCCGCCCGTACTGCGCGTCGGCCGGATCGATCGATCCCGAAGTCGCCGCCTCCACGGCTTGAGAATAGGCATCCACCGCTTCGGCGGGGCGGTCGAGGGTGAGCAGCAGGCGCCCCGCCGCCATGTTGGCGGTGTGTGTGGTCGCCGGTTCCGCGCCTCGCGCGCCGGCGACCTCGCGAAACAACTGGAGCGCGCCGAGGCTGTCGGGCCTGAGCAGCCCCCGCCCCAGAAGAGCACGCGCGAGCTGGTCTTGCTCGGCCATCGATTCCGCACGACGAAAATACTCGTCCGCTGCGTTCAGCCGTCCCAAACGTCCGGCCGCGTCGCCGGCTCCGAGCAGCGCCTCGATCGAGTGCGTTCCATGCGCATCGGCGTGCGCAACCCATGCCTCTTCCGCTTCCAAGAGGCGCTCGCTGGAGGCCAAACACCAAGCCAAGGAGTAGGCCAGATCGGTCTCCGCCCCCTCGGATTCCACGACCAATTCAAGATGCTCGATCGCCTCTCCGTACCGAGACAGGCTGAGCAGAGCCTCGCCCGAGATCCCGTGAGCCTCGATGCCATCGAGGCCCGACAGCAAGATGAGGGCTTGGGCCCCTTCGCCGGCGCGCAGGTGGGCCCGTGCCGACTCGAGACGAACCGGGATCTCGAGCTCGGGGATATCATCACGATCGAGAAGAGGCTCCAAGGTGGCGACCGCCAGCTCCGGTCGCCCCTCTTCCATCCTCAGCACGGCCAGATCGAAACGCGCGTAGGCCGTCGCCCTATGGTCCGGGAACTCCTCAATCGTTCGCTCCAAGTCCGCCGAAGCCGTCTCGGCATCCCCCATGGCTCTGGCGGCGCGTGATCGCCGGAGCAGGGCATCGGGCAAGAGAGATGACGCCGGAAAGCCGAGGATCAATCGCCCGAGCGCCCGTAGCGATTCCGCGGAATCACCGCGTCGGCGGGCGGAATCGCCGATACGAAACAGCGCCTCATCGGCATGGAACCCCGCGGGAGCCCGCTCCAAGTAGTCCCGGTAGAGGGCGTCGGCGTCGTTCCCCTGTGCCCGCGCGCATTCGGCCAGCAGGAAGGCTGCCTCGATCGCCTCCTCCGAACCGGCGTCGTTCAACTGCAGGAGCTCCAGCTCTCGAGTTGCCAGCTCGTACAGCTCGTCGGCCATGAAACCGCGGGCGGCCAGGAGTCGCGACTCGGTCGACTCCGCTCCGTAGGCCGCGACGCCCAACAAGAACGGTATCCACAAGATGATGCCCCGCGCACGCATCGGCGATCGTCCTTCGATCGGTGCGTCTCTCCCTCGAGAAACGCTTTTTTGGCCGGCTTCTCCGGCGGAGAAGCTCCAGCTGGGCGGCCGCATGACCTGGCCCCGCTGACTCACGCAATCATACGGCGTGGGGGTATCGCGGTTCCAATGCTGCTTGGGCTATCGAGAGCCCGGCCTTTGGACGGCGACATCGGCAACCGAATCCGCTGCGGCGGCCGCGGCTACGCGATGCACGGTCACAAAACCCGATACGAGTATCACGATGGAGACAATGATCGCGGAAAAGAGGATCGATTGCCCCACGAGGAGAGAGATCTCTCTTCCTTCGATCTCGTCCGACATCTCTTGGATCTCCATCGATCGCTTTCCGGCTCCCGTCTCCACATATCGGCGGAGTCACCCGCGGCCTTGAGCGATGTAGGATCTTTGTAAGTATTTATCAGTATGTCGGATAGAGTTTCGAAAAGGCGTGCGCTCGACGCGACCTCAAGCGGGGAATCCATGGCTGTCCCGCCCTAGAACCCCCCCCAATCGGGACGTTCGTGCAGCGCGTATCGCGCCTCGAGGATCAAAACCCCACTGCTCGAATAGACGGGGGACTCTTCGCCAAAAAGAGCAGCCTCTATCGCCTCGCTGGGCATGGGGAAATCGATGCGTCCGAAGTGTGAGACCGTGTCTCCTTCAGTGACTCGGATGAATAGAGCCTCATCTCGCGACACCTGGACCGAATCCGCCAGCCCCTGCCAGTCGTCGGTGTTCGTGCTCCATCCCACGCCTCGATCGGAACACGCGGGGATCCCGCACGATTCGACTCGGATGTCGAGCGAGTCGGCCATTCCCTGGGCCGGCTCCACGTTCAGCGTGAGCCGCCACTCGCCAACCACCTTCTCCGCACTGAGCGAAAGAGCGATGTGCGGTCCTCCGCTGAGATTCTGCTGCTCGGGGGCCAGCCGGAGATCGAGAGGGAATCTTGCCCAATTCGGGTAAATGCCTACATCCTGTCCGTTCCAGGTGCCAACCTGAAACCCCGCATCGAAGCTCACATGGGGAACCACATCGAACATCGCCGTCGGCGCACTGCGGGCTCCATCATCGCTATGGGTGAGCATCGAATATCGCGCCAGAGTGTGGTTGGGGACGGGAGAATCCAGGAAGCGCCGAGCTTCGATGCCCAAGCGCCTGGCGAAGAGCAGAGTGTCATCGAAGGTCCAGAACGTCGTGGTGTCTTGGAGAAGAAAAGCCTCGAATTCCGAAGCATCGATCAATGCGCGCAGCCCCACCGAGTCGAGTGTGGCCGAGGTCGTTCTCAAAACGACGTATCCGCCTTGTGTCTCGTCGCCGCCGATATCGCCCCGCTCGGCTTCGCTCCGTGAGGCGTCCCAGGCTACTTCCGCGTCTCCGTTTCCCGGAACCACCGCCAGCGAGGCGGGGGGCTGGAGCGCCGGCATCACCTCGATCAGATCGGCGCACGAGGCTAAGAGACAGCAGAAAGAGACGATAGCGGACAGTGGAAGTCGCACGGCATCCTCGAGGATCTGTGACCGGGGCGAAAACTTGCGGGACTTGTGGTCCAGTCTAGCGCACCGAAGCTGGAAGATGCCATCGGCCGTCAGGCGGCCGTGCGGGTCGACCGAGGCGGAGCGGGACGAGGTCGAGTCGCCAGCGGCAAGTCTTCCGGATAGGGCACACTTCCCAGACGTACTCCCATCGCCAACATGGCCGACAGAGCCGCCAAGGGAGGCAGAAAGGCCATGGGGCCAGTCATGCGGAGGGTGGCGAGAGCGCAGACTCCCATGAGGCTGGCCAGCAAGTATTCGAACATCACCACTTCGCGGTCGGTCATGCCGAGCTCCTGAAGCCGGTAGGTGAGATTCGACTTGTCGGGCAGATAGATGGGGCGATGCCGCCTTAGCCGGAGAAATGTGGCCAGCGTGGTGTCGAAAATCGGAACCCCGAAGATCATCGGAAGCACCGAGAGCTGAGCAAAGGAACCATCGAGATGACGTGCCTGAAGGAGCGCGAGCGCCCCGAGGGTGAATCCCAGGAAGAGGGTCCCCGTGTCGCCCAGGAAGATCGACGCCGGCCGGGAGTTGTAACGGAGGAACCCGCAGCATGCACCCGCGACCACCAGCCCAAGAATGCCGGCGCTGCTTGTCGGTTCGATGAGGAAGAGAAGCGTTCCCGCCATGAACGCGACTCCGGAGGTGGCGCCATCGATGTTGTCCATCAGGTTCAGCGCGTTGGTTACGCCGACGAGCCAGAAGACCATCAGCGGCACGGCAACCCAGATCGATGCGATACCAGGAATCGACGCACCGGTGACCAATATGAACACCAGGCTCGCGAGCGCTTGGACGAATATGCGCGGTTTCCAGTCGAGCACGCGGGTGTCGTCGACGAAACCGAGCGCCAGCATCGCCGCCGCGGCTCCCAGCAGAATCCCCAGCTCCGCGTCGATCGCTCCGGTCACGAGCATCGCGCCAACCGTCGCGGCGAAGATCGCGATGCCGCCCCCTAGGGGAGTAGGGTGACGGTGGATCTTGCCGGGGTTCGCGGGATTCGGATTGTCGACGACATTGACGCGCCACATCAACGAACGCACCACGGGGGTGAGCTGATGGGCGGCCAAGAGAGCTAGGAGAAAAGCGCTGAGCTGAATCATCACACCAAAGGGGGGGAGTAGCCAAAAATCGCGGCACGTTACCAGAGGGCTGGATTACGTGTCAACGAACGCTGATCGGGGACCGTCTCGGGGTAGCAAGCAAGAGCCTTGCCACTCGAAGAAGCGCCCGGGACGGCACTTGGAGCGCCCGTCTCATGCTCACCTGTCCTCTTCCGGACGCAGAGTGTCCTCGGGAGGGGACCGGAATGCTCGATCTGCTTTGGGGCTAGGAGCCTGTTGCGCATAGGCTTTCGAGCCCAGTGTTCGAGTTCGTTTCGAGATCAAGGAGCTGAGTCCGCGGGAAGGCTGGTTGCCTTTCAAG
>NYZA01000180.1 GCA_002686955.1 Gemmatimonadota bacterium | reverse complement strand
GAACTTCGGTCGCGATTGCCAGGAGCCCGTCTACGCCGACATTCGCACGGCGCACGGTTCCGAGTTCTGCACCAACTGCGGCGAAACGCTTGGCGAGCGGAGAGGCATCGAAGTGGGCCACATCTTCAAGCTGGGAACGAAATACTCGTCCGAGATGGGTGCGACATATCTCGACGAGAACGGGAAGTCCCAGCCGCTCGTGATGGGATGCTACGGAATCGGCATCTCTCGCATCGCCGCGGCGGCCGTCGAACAGCAACACGACGACTGGGGCTGCATCTGGCCCGTGCCGATCGCTCCCTTCGAAGTCGCGGTGATTCCGGCCGACGCGAAAAAGGAAAATGTCACGAATGCCGCGGAAAAGCTCTACGCGGAGCTGAACGAGGCCGGGATCGAGGTCGTCATCGATGACCGAAAGATGAAGCCGGGGCCGAAGTTCAAAGACGCCGATCTCATCGGATTCCCGTACAAGATCATTGTCGGGAGAGGGATCGAGCGCGACGGAACGGTCGAGATCAAAGCCCGTGCGGACGGAACGATCCAGGAGCTTCCGGTCGCCGAGGCGATCGATTGGATCGTCTCGAGGGTGGTTGCGGAGAGGCTGAGCGATCTGCCCGGAACTTGAGAGCCACACGAGGTCCTCAAGGAACCATCTTCCCCGCATGAATCGGGGCGAGGTGCGGTGAAACCGAACGGATGGCGCCGGTGATCTCCGGGTACGGCTCCAGTCGGGTGTCGACGATTCCCCAGTTCTTGCCGGCGTGGTCGGCGTAGCTGTAGTAGTGGACCCCCAAGAGCCACGGAGCCGCGGCCAAGCGCCGAATTCCGTGGGTGTATGCCTTCGCGCGATCCTTCTGCGTCGGCAAAGGCACGTAACACTCGCAGGTCGCGACATCTTGACCGTGGAAGCCACCCCATTCCGTAATCAGTATCGGCTTCCCCGTAAGATTGTAGGAACGTTCCATGAATCCGATCTGCCTCGCCGCGGGTCGCTTGAATGGATTGTGATAGACGTTTTGACAGATGATGTCCACGTAGGGGGCGGCGCCCATGAGAACAGCATCCGGGAGGGGAACCGTTTTTCCGCCGACGAATTTGCATCCCAGCAGCAGATGGTTCGGATCAACGGCGCGCAGTGACCGCGCCAAGACCCCATGGTAGCGATCGGATATCACACCCAAGAATGCTTCGACATCGGCCCGTGCTTTGGGGTTGAGACGCACCGCCATCTCGAGAAAACCGGCATCGGTGAATGCCGCGACATCGTTCCAGCTCTCGAAGCTGGGCGCGCGGGGGCCGGCGAAGACGCTTTCTACGCGAGACCGTACCGATGTGGGGATCGGTCCATCATCCCCGTTCGCATCGAGCCACTTCTTGTGGTTGAGTAGACTCGGAGCCGATCCGTATACGGTCCGTAGCGCCGAAACATCCCCCTCGTAGCGCGCGCGAAGAAGCTCGACGAAGGCCTTTTTGGCGGGAGCGTCTGGAGGCAAGCGAACATACCCGGCCCAGAGTCCCGAAAAATGCCCAAAGGTCCCCCAGTCCATCTCGTTGTGAAAGAGGTAACCGATCAGGTAGGGATCGCTCGCCACCTCGGCCGCGACGCGCTTCGCCGCCCGCATGCTTCGCCGCTCGAATTTCGTCTCGAAGACGTCGGGAAAAATGTGTCGCTGCTGGCCTGGCTTGCGGCGCGGCAGATAGGGGACGGGAGCGAAGACCAAAGTGTATGGAGTGCGCGGCTCGACCCGGCGCAAGGGCTCGAGCCAAACGTAGCGTTGGTCGTGGTGATCGGGGCCGATCGTGTTCATTCCGAGGTCACGGAGCATGCCGAGAGCGGATGCAGCCCAACGCGCTTTGTCGCTCGCGAAACGCTCCTCGAAGGCAGACTCGGCGCTCCATGTAGGGCGGATCACGCCGACTCCGTGCGAGAAAAAGCCGTAGCCGTCGGGTGTCACGAGCCACCAGCGCCCCTCTTGCGTCTTTTCTACACGGAAAAAGCCGGTGCCTTTGCCGCGGAAGAGGTCGGCGCCCCCGTATCGGTTGGTCGACGTCGAGGGGCTCGGTTGCACGTTGGCCAGAGAGTCGGCCCCCTGGCCGATCGCGGGAGCTCCCGAAATCGTTCCTCCCAATAGACATGCAAGGACCAGAGCCCGGACGAGAGTCAGCGAGATGGTCGTCGCGAGATTTGAGCCGATCACTACGGTGCCTTCTTTGGACTAGCAGGGGTCAGAGTGCTAGGTTCTAGAGCTTGGCTAGACAACATCAGCCGCTGTGGGACCCGCGGCTCTCTACAACGATCCAGCCTACTCGGGCCCGAAAACGAAACCGAGGATGAGAGCGATGTCGACTCCAGCCAGTGTGGCGGAAAAGACCAAGACTGCCAAGTACCCGGGAATCCCCGTCACGACCAACGGGAACCAGCTTGTCTCCTACTATACCGAGGCCCGGCTCGCCGAAGCGGGGATCTTCTACCCCATCACCCCCTCCACCGAAATGGGCGAGAGTTTCCAGCTTTCGTTCGCCCTCGGCGAGCTGAACGTCTTCGGAGACGCAAAGATCGCGATCGAAACGGAAGGGGAGCACGCCGCGCAGGGCGGAGCGATCGCCTACTCGCTTACCGGCCGGCGGGTCGTCAACTTCACCTCCGGCCAGGGAGTCGCCTACGGGATCGAGCAGTACTACCACGCGCCCGGCAAGCTCTCGACGATGGTGCTCGAGGTCTCGGCACGAGCGATTACGAAACACGCCCTCAACGTGCACTGCGGGCACGACGACATCTACATGGCCCTCGACACCGGCTGGACGATCCTCTACGGAAAAGACGCCCAGCAGGCGTCGGATCAGGCACTCATTCTGAGGCGGGTCAACGAGCTCTCGCTCACGCCGGGGATCAATGGGCAGGACGGGTTTCTGACCTCTCACCTCGAGCGCACATTCACCAAGCCCGAGGCCGGGCTGATTCGGGAGTTCCTCGGACGAGCGGACGACATCATCGATTGCCCGACCGCCGCGCAGAAGGAGATCTTCGGCGCGACCAGGCGGCGCGTGCCCGCGGGAATCGATCTCAGACACCCGATGCTCCTGGGACCGGTGCAGAACCAAGAGCACTACATGCAGGGGGTCGCGGCCAGAAGGCACCACTTCGTGGAGCCGATTCTCCAGTTTCTCGAAGATGCCTACGAGGAGTTCGCGGAGCTGACCGGGCGCCGCTACGGCCTGATCAGTCAGACTCACTGTGACGACGCCGACACGGTCTTCGTTTCGATCGGCTCCGCCGCGGAGAACATCGAGGCCGCGGTCGACCACATTCGGGGGACCCGAGGCGAAAAGGTCGGGTCGATCCATCTCAATGTCGTACGCCCCTTCCCCGAGAAGGCGATTCTCGAGGCGCTTCGCGGCAAGAAGCGGGTGATCGTGTTGGAGCGGATCGACGATCAGACCGCGGGCGACAATCCGCTGGTTCGAGACATCCGCACGGCCTTCGGCAAGGCGGTCGAGAATTCGATCAGCCCGGCCCACGCCGATCTGCCCACGGTCGAACAGAGCGAAGTCCCCCGGATCTTCTCCGGTACCTATGGGTTGGGATCACGCGATTTTCGGCCCGAGGGGATCCTGGGGGCTTACGAGTACGCGACCGGCAAGATCGCGAGAGAGGATGGAAAGCGCGCGGTCGATGGGGCGAGCTTCTTCTACGTTGGGATCCCCCACCCCTACGCGGTGAGGGCGGACGAAACCCCGAGCCTTCTGCCCGCGGGCGCGATCGCGGTTCGCTTCCACTCGATCGGCGGTTGGGGCATGATCACGACCGGCAAGAACATGGGAGAGATCCTCGGCGAGCTGGGCACCTACGTCGGCAAGCGCGACGGAGTCGACGATCCGTCGAGCGTCATTCAGATCAGCGCCAACCCGAAGTACGGATCCGAGAAGAAAGGCGCTCCGACCAACTACTTCCTGGTCGCGGCGAGCGAGCGGGTTCGGGTGAACTGCGATCTGCGCCACGTCGATGTCGTGCTCTGCTGCGATCCCAAGGTGTTCCTGCACACCAATCCCCTCACGGGACTGAACGAGGGGGGCGCATTCGTCTGGGAGTCGAGCGAGTCGACCGACGAGGGAGTCTGGTCTCGGATTCCGGCCCAGTACCGCCAAGAGATCATCGACAAGGAGATTCGGCTCTTCGTGCTCGACGGCTTCGCTGTCGCCCGCGATGCAACCAACCGAGCCGATCTGCAGTACCGCATGCAGGGCAACTCGTTCCTCGGCGCTTTCTTCGCGGTCTCGAGCTTCCTCGGCGACTACAAGATCCCCGAGGGCGAGTTCCTCGAGGCGGTACGTGGCCAGTACGAGAGCAAATTCGGGCGCTTCGGCGAGGCCGTGGTCGAATCGAATATGACCGTGATGCAGCACGGTTTCGATCAGGTCAGGGAGATCCATCACGGTTCGGTCGATTCCGCCGACCGCTCATCGATGAAAGGCCCGACCGCTTCACCCAGCTCCAACGGACCGGGCGAGAACGGCGCGGGTGGATTCGGCACGGCCTGGTTGAACGCACTGGCCCCGGTGCCGGCTCGAGGCGTGGCGAACGATGTGCTGGGCTGCACCTTGCGGTCTCCGCTCTTCTCGCGCGCCCACTACGACGGTGAGTTCCGCGCGGGGCTAGGCTACGACACTCCGAGCTCACCGCGGGCCGCGACCGGAGCGCTGGCGTCGGCGACCGGTGAGACCGTTGGGAAGTACGTCGCCAGGCGGCTCGTCCCTCGCTTCATTCCGGAAAACTGTACTCAGTGTATGGCCTGCATCACTGCGTGCCCCGACACAGCTCTGCCGAACACAGCGCAGGAGCTGGGAACGGTTATCCGGGCGTTGATATTGCACTACGTCTCCGCCGGCGAGGTCAGAGACAAGCTCATCGGCGATCTCGCGGCGATCGAGGCTCCGTTGCGCGGCGCGATGACGGAGAGCGCCAAACAGGCGGAAGCAACACCTTTCGCCGATCTCTTCTTGGCGGAGGTCGAGCGATATATCACCGCGGCGGGAGAATACGAGAGCAACGCGGCGGCGCAGGCTTTGCAAGAGCTCAAAACCGTGGCTCCGACCATCCCGGTCGCGTACAGCAACGTAAAGATGATCTTCGGCAGCCGCGAGAAGAAGGAGCCGGGAAGCGGAGGCGTCTTCTCGATCTTCGTCAGCGATCTCTGCAAGGGCTGCGGCGAGTGCGTCCATGAGTGCGGTGAGCACGAAGCATTGGTGATGGTCGAAGAGACGGAGGACGTCTACGCCGAACACGAAACCGCGATCGAGTTCCTCAATCTGCTCCCCGACACTCCACGACAGTTCCTGGGGCAGTTCGATTCGGAACATCCCGAGGAATCGAAGGCGGCCGCGTTGCACTTCCACTTGATGGTTAGGAGCAACTACCAGGCGCTGGTCGCGGGCGATGGAGCCTGCGCGGGCTGCGGCGAGAAATCGGTGCTGCGCGCGACCAGCACCATCACTGAGGCGCTGATGAGACCGGTCTTCCACCGGAAGGCGGAACGCCTCGAAGCCCTGGCGTCGAAGCTGGAGGGCGAGGGGATCGGAAAGCTGAGCGAGCTTCGCTCGACCAACGCCGAAGGGTACGATTATCTGCGCAAGGCCGTTTTGCACATCGTACTGGGCTTCGGCGGCGAAAACGATCAGGATACCGACCGGATCATCGAGACCGGGTTCGACGGCTCCGACGAAGTGCTGATCGGCACGCTGGTTCAGGTGTTGCGTCAGGACGCCCACAATCACCGTGACCTGCAAGCCGTCGACGGCGGCAAATGGAACGGGATGTCGGTGATGGGTATGTCGGCCAGTACCGGCTGCAACACCGTTTACGGATCGACGCACCCCAGCAATCCGCATCCTTACCCCTGGGTGAACTCACTCTTCCAGGATGGAGCCACAATCGGATGGCTCCTGGCCGAGGGTTTCATCACGAGCCACGCGCGTCGCTCCGTCCTTCCGGAGAGATTGGCCGGCTTGGTCGTGGGAGGTTATGGACTCGACAAGGAGGGCTACTGGGATCTGACCCACTTCACCGACACCCTGATGACCGACCAAGAGATCATCGAGCTACCGAAAGTGTGGGCGGTCGGCGGCGACGGCGCCTTCGGCGACATCGGATTCCAGAACGTGTCGAAGGCGATCCTGCAGAATCGGCCGAACTTGCACGTGCTGCTCCTCGACACGCAGGTCTACTCCAACACCGGCGGCCAGAACTCCGACAGCTCCCCGATGCCCGGCGGTCTCGACATGAACCAGTTCGGAGCCGCAACCGAAGGCAAGCTGACCGAAAAGAAAAGCGTCGCGGAGGCGCTGATTTCGGGTCACGGAAGCCCCTTCGTCGCGCAGATCTCCATCGCCAACTCGGCGGCGCTCTTCCAGGCCGTGATCGACGGTCTCTGCTATCGAGGAACGGCGTTCTTGCAGAGCTACACGACCTGTCAGCCCGAGCACGGCGTGGGCGACGATGTGGCTTCGCAACAGGCCCAACGCGCCAGAGACAGTCGCGGTGTTCCTGAGCTGGTTTTCGATCCTCGCGGCGGTGAGAGCTACGAAGACTGCCTTTCACTCAAGGGCAACCCTTCGCCGAAAGCCGACTGGCAGACAATCACGATCAGGCCCACGAAGGAGAAGTATCGCTACACAGTGGCCCACTGGGCGCATACCGAAGCGCGATTCCGGCGACACTTCCACAAGGTCACGCCCGAGGATCGTGAGCAACGAGCCGATCTCGATACGCTGCTGGCCCGCATCACGCAGAACGATGTCGTTCACCGTCGTTTCCTCGATCCGGCCCACAGGGCGTACGTTCCGGCCGAGGGCTCGTGGACTATGGTCCAGGGTGCGGACGGTTCGCTGCAGCCGATCGGGATCAGCCGCCAGATGGTGCTCTTCTGCGTCGAGCGTCGCAAGAGCTGGCGCATGCTCCAGAGCAAGGCCGGCATCTCGAATCTGGATCGTAGAGCGCAGGCGCGGCTGATCAAGGAGTACGAGGCGGGCAAGATCCCGGAAGAGGTGCTCATGGATCGAACCATCGAACTACTCGAGGCCGGGCGAGGCCTGGTTCAAAGTGGCGAGAAAGGTACGATCCTGGGCGCTCTGAGCGGGTAGAGCGCAACGCAACGAGGTATGAAGGTCCCCAAAAAGAGCCTGAAGACCGGTCTGGCGAGCGCCGGTCTTCTCGCCGGGGCGTACCTTCTCTTCTGGCCGGTCCCGATCGAGCCGGCCTCATGGCATCCGCCGCGCGACCCGGGCTTCGAGGGGCCGTTCGCCGTCAACGACCGCTTGGGCGGCGTTCGGCGGATCGGCGCGGGTCTCTGCCCCGGACCGGAAGATCTGGCCGTCGATGCGGAGGGGCGGGTCCATGCGGGGCTCGAAGACGGGACGATCGCTCGAATCGTTCCGGAGTCCGGCCGGGTGGAGCGATGGACGAGCACCGGAGGGCGTCCTCTGGGCCTCGATTTCGATCCGGAGGGCAATCTCGTGGTGGCGGACGGGGTGAAGGGGCTCCTTTCGGTCGACCCGAAGGGTGCGGTCACCGTGCTCAGCACCGGGCACGAGGGGGAACGCTATCTCTTTCTCAACGATGTAGATGTGGCCGGGGACGGAACGATCTACTTCACCGACTCGTCGGCGCGATTCGGACCCGATCGCTACAAAGAGGAGATCCTCGACCACAGGCCGAGCGGTCGGCTCCTGGCATACGATCCCAATACTCGCGGCACTCGCGTGGTCGCGAGCGATCTCTACTTCGCCAACGGGGTGGCCGTCGCCGATGACGGACGATCGGTCTTGGTTGCGGAGACCACCCGTTACAGAGTTCTCCGCTCTTGGATCCGTGGTTCGCGCTCTGGTGAAATCGAGGTGTTCGTCGAAAACCTCCCCGGCTTCCCCGACGGAATCTCGACCGACTCCGAGGGCAAACACTGGCTCGCGCTCTACTCCCCGCGCAGCCTTCTGCTCGACCTGATCCTACCCCGGCCCTCGTTGCGTGAGATCCTGATGCGCCTTCCCTCGGTTCTTCAGCCCCGGCCAAATCGCTATGGCGCTGTCGTTTGCTTCGACCGAGGCGCCAAGATCATCCACAACCTCCAAGATCCTCGGGGAGGATTCGCGCCCGTCACCAGCGTCGAGGCGGCCGGCGGCATCCTCTACCTCGGGAGCCTCGAGGGCTCTTCCATCGGATCGATTCCGATTCCGGCGCCTGCCCCGCTCCAGGACCCGGGAGGACTGGAAATGCGGGCCGAAGCGTTTGAGCTGAGGGAACAACACATGCTCCACCGACGTATCTTGAATCTGTAGAAGCTCCAAAGCACCTTCTAAGGAAAGCGCGCGAGACTCCATGCCCGATTCGAAACGACCGACCGACGAGATGTTGATGGCCCTGGTGAAGCAGGGTGACCATGCGGCGTTTCAGGAGCTGGTCTCTCGATACAAGTCCCGCATCATCGGATTCGTGTATCGCACCGTGAACAGCCGGGAGCTGGCGGAAGACATTGCCCAAGAGGCGTTTCTTCGGGTCTTCACCAAGGCCCACACCTTTCGCGACGGGGCGCGCTTCAGCCCCTGGTTCTACCGGATCGCAAGCAATCTCGCGATCAATGAGCTCCGCCGCAGGCGTCGGGTCTCGTTCATCTCGCTCGAGCGTCCCCTTCGTACCTCCTCCGGCGACGAGCTGGTTCGCGATGTCGAAGACAACGCGCGCGGCCCGGCCGAGCTCGCGGAGCAGCACGAGCTGGGAGGAGAGATCGCGAAAGCGATCGCCGATCTGCCGATCAAGTACCGTGTGGCCTTCGTGCTCCGAGATGTTCAGGGACATTCCTACGAGAGGATCGCCGAAATCGTCGGTGTGCCTCTCGGCACGATCAAGTCGCGGGTGAACCGCGCACGAAGCCGTTTCAAAGACCTCATGCAGCCTTATGTGGAGGCCCTCGGATGAGTCGGATGAGATGCAATGCGGTCCGGCCGCTGATCGCCGAAACCGTTGATGCCGATGCCGACGAGCGCGTCGTTCGCCTGGTCGAGCTTCACGCGGAGGAGTGCGTGAAGTGTCGGAGCGAGCTCGACCGTATGCGCGCCGCGATCGGTTTGCTCGAGAGCCTCGAGCCGGTAGAAGCTCCCGCCGATTTCGAAGCACGCGTCATGGCAAGAGTCCGCACCGACAATCTCGGTGGTTGGACCTGGAGAGAGGTCTCCGATCGCGTCGCCGAGGCATTGGCGTTGCGGCCGCTGCGCACCGCCGCCCTGGTAGCCACATGCGCGGTCTTGGGTGTCGCTCTTCTTCGTCCCGTCGAAACCTCCCCTTTCACCGGCGCTGCCTCGCGGATAGCCCAACGCGACGAGCCGATCCCGGTACTGCCGTCGGAGGTGATCGCCTCGATCGCAGGCCCGGTTGAAGTCGGCGACCTCGCCGCGGTGCCCGAAGACAGCGCGCTCACGGCCGAAGATGGCCATCTGGAATCGGCGTTCGGAGAGCTCGAGGCCCGCCTCGCCGCCGAAACGGTATCTCTGCCGCTCGTTCCCGAGCCTTTGGGCGGAGCGGCTCCCCCAGCCGCGAGGATCGTGCCCGCCGCGCTCGATGCGCGCGATCGAGCTGCTATCCTCGAGACGGGTCGGAGCAGGCGGAGTTTCTGAATCGAACAACCTGTCCGATGGAATCGCCACGTCGCAGCCCGCTCCCTTTCGTCGAGCGAATCGCCTGCTCCACACTTCTGATCGCAGCCGCGGCCCTGCTGATGCCCGCATCCGCTCCAGCCGGCTTCCTTGGCGAACTTCAGGCCGAGATCCAGGAGATCCTGGACTCGAATCCCGGCTCCGTGGTGAAGGTCGTCTCCTCGTATCGCGCGCCAGCCGACGGAGCGGAGCAGACGCCCGTGAGGGTGGTGAGCGGCGTCGTTTGGGATGCGCATCATGTGGTCACATTCGATCCCGCGCTCGGCCGCGCGAGCTGGATCGAGATTCGAGCTGAGGGGATGGAGGCGAGGCAGGCCTCGCTGCTCGGGCAAGATCCGATCAGCAGGCTCTCGGTGCTGCAAAGCACCAAAGAGCTGGCGGCGCCCCTTCCTCGTCGCCACGTTCCAGCCCGAAACGCCGAGGTGATTCTGATCCTAGGGAATCCGACGGGGGACCGACCGAGTGCGAAGATTGGCCTGGTCGGCGGCGGAGTACCTCGTGGCCTCGATCTGGGTCCTTCGGAATGGATGCACATCACCGCCCCGATCGGCCCGGGCGACGCGGGAGGGGCGGTGCTCGACATCGCCGGAAAGCTGATCGGGATCGTGGCCGGTGCGCTACCGGAGACCGGGCCGGGAGATCTGAGTGTGGCCGTTTCGATCGCACGCGCAAGGCGAGGCTTGGAGCGCCTGATCGCCAAGGGTGCGCAGGGTGAATATGGCTACCTCGGCGTGACGGCGGAAGAATGCTCGGACCCGTTGCCCTGCGTGCAGGTCACCGACGTGGTGCCGCGAGGGCCGGCCTTCGAAGCAGGGCTCATGCCGGGGGACCGGATCCTCAAGGTCAATGGGGTCACGGTGCCGTCGGTAGACGCGCTGCTCGAGTCGGTCGTCTATTCGCCGATCGGTACCGCCTTGCGGGTGTCCGCGAGTCGTGGCGGCTCTCCACTCGATGTCGATGTGGTGATTCGTCGCCGCACCGTAGGCTTCGATCGATCGGTAGACTGGGCGATCGCGCAAGAGGGCATGGGCGCGGCGGAGAAGAAAAATCTGTCGCCGTCCCACGTCTCTTCCCCTCCGACAAAAGCGTTGGAGCTATTCGAAGCGAAGTTCGAGACACTCGAATCGGAGGTCGATCAGCTCAGATTCGAGCTGGAGCGTTGCACCGGGAGCATTCCGCATTGAGAGGGTGTGCTTCATTCGCTCAGTGGATCGGAATAGTGTCGTTTCTCTCCGCGTGCGAGCGCCCACTCGATGCGCGCACATCGATGTCGCCGGAAAAAACTGTTGTCGTTTTTGCCGACGCGGTGGACTGGTCCGAGCTGGAAGAACCGATCCGCGCGCTTTTCGAAGAGCCGATCGAAACGCCGCGAGAGGAATCGATCTACAAAGTCCGACGGGAATCTCCGGCGGATTTCGAGTTCTTCAGCCAGTTCGCGATGATTTTGATCGCCGGCACGCACGACAGATGGGGCGAGGCGTTTTCTCTCTTGCGTCCCCATATGACGCTGGCGACACTCGCCGATGATTCGGCCGAGAACGGTTGGCTGCGAACGAAGAGAGATCTCTGGGCGCACCCGCAGCTGGTCGGCGTGTTGAGCGGCGAGAGCGGCGCCGAGATCCGCGGGCGGGTGCTCGTGCAGGGGACCGCGCTCCGCGATGTGTACGATTCATTCGTCCGCGAGCGGGTGGCGGACAAGATCCTGCGCCGAACTCAGAGCGAAGCAGAGGAACGCGCCGCTCGAGAGACAGGCATCAAGGTGCCGATCCCGCGCAGATGGCTGATTCGCGACTTCGATCGCGACCACGCCCGAGTGGCGATCTGGAAACGGCGCAAGAAAGAGGATTGGCAGCTTCTCGTGCAGGCGATGCCCGGTGCGTCGGAGCGTGGATTGCGCGAGCGTTGCCGCATCTGGCGAGATGCGGTCATCGGCGAAGTGTACGATGGCGACCTCATCCGGAGCGAAGGCTTGAAGACCGATGAGCGATCCTTCGAGGGCCGCCCGGGGGTGCGCCTGCGCGGCCTCTGGGAGAACCGCGGCTACGTGATGGGCGGCCCCTTCGAAACTTGGTGCATTCCCGACCCCGCCGCGCATCGCACTCTGTTGGTGGATATGTCGGTCTATGCCCCGGGCGAATCGAAGATGGAAGGACTGCGGACCCTGCAGACCCTCGCCTCGCGGGTCGAGCTGGATCCGCGCTGGGAGGCGGATCCGCGTTGATCACGCCATGATGTCGAGAACCAGCCCCTTGCCCGGCGTCGGCGGCGGCGGAGCACTCTCCAGCAGCTCGATCACTCCGCGACCCTCGATCTTCTGCTGATCGAGCGCCTGACGCGCCACGGCCATGTCGATCTTCTGGGTGTAGCCGGATCGCGTGATGTCGGACGCCATTGCGGCGAGTTGAAGGAGCATCGAGGTCTCCGCACGGTTCGAGTCACCCGTCTAGTCGGCATGAGTGGCGTGCAACTTGAGAGCCGACGCCACGGGGTCCAGGCATTGACGGCCCTGACGTTTCGATATGAGTCGGATCGGGTTCAACGCGCATCAAATGGAGGAGGGATCGACCCAGCGTGGCGCCGACCGTCGCGAGGGTCCTCGGCGCAATCTCCCGGTCGATCCGGAGGCGGTGACCAAGAACATTCTGAAGATTCCGATCACCGCGATGCGGCAGCTTTTTCAGACGGCATT
>NYZA01000179.1 GCA_002686955.1 Gemmatimonadota bacterium | reverse complement strand
GCCTGGAGGCGCTCTCCACCAAGCGCTCCCAATCGATCGAGGGCAGGTCCAGGGCCTG
Source organism: Gemmatimonadota bacterium (assembly GCA_002686955.1). Lineage (GTDB taxonomy): Bacteria. Next base: position 10,082 of record NYZA01000179.1, on the reverse strand, counting down.
AAGCTCTTGCCGCTGCGCTTGCGTGAGGTCGATTCGAGCCGTGAGTAGGAGGATGCGTTCGAGTGGCGATCCTTCGTTCGTTTGCCCGTGCTCGCTCATGCGCGGGATTGTAGCCCGCCGCCGTCCAGGTCGCCGCGTCCACTCAATGCGTGCGGAAGCACGAAATATATGACATGTCCAGCCGCGGGCTTGTTAGGGTATCGCTCGGGAGTTTTTTGGGATCGATCCGCCCACCGAATCGGTCTCGTGCGTGTGTGAGGCCAGAGCCTTGGCCAACCGCTGGAGGAAGTCCGACATGAAGCGGAACATCGCCCTTCTTGCTCTCGCTCTCAACCTGGGTGCGGTCGCCACCGCCGCACCACTCGCCTTCGACGCGATCGTCACCGGCGACTGGTCGGCGGCCGGAACCTGGGACGGCGGTGAGCTCGGCCACGAGTACCCGATCGCGGGAGACGACGCGACCGTGAGCTTCACCACGGTGCGCCCTGGTGTGCTCGATCAGGTCGATCGGCTCTTCTTGCTCTCGACGGGCACCGTGGACGTGACCGGTGGCGATCGATTGGAGCTCCTCGGCTCGAGCTCGTGGACGGGAGGATTCCTCAGCGGCGCAGGCGTCATCGCCAATTTCGATTCCCTGACGATCAGTTCCGCCACGGGGAAGTACATGCGCTACTCCGCGACCCTGAAGAACCAGGGAGTGGTGCAGATGATCGCTCCGGCGATCCTGACCAACCATCCAAGCGTTCGCTTCGAAAACGATCCGGGAGCGGTTTTCGAGCTAGTGGGCGCGGCGGCTGTCTCCAGCGCAATGGCCTTTGTCACCGACGGCACACTGCTGAAGTCAACCGGTGCCGACACCGCGACGGTAACGGTCACCGCGTTCGAGGTTTCGGGAAGCGTAGGTGTCGAAAACGGCGGGCTATCGATCAACTCGACGACTTTCGACGCGGTCGACGGCCATTTCGATCTCGCCGCCGGTACGGTGCTCTTGCTCGACACTTCGACCTACACAGGCACATTTTCCGGTAGTGGAACCGGCAACTTGGAGCTTCGCTCGGGAAACACCTACACATTGGGCACCGGCGGCGTCGTATTCGACTTCCCGGGCGATCAGCTCCAGTGGGGCGGCGGGACCATCCAATCGGACACACTGACCAATCTGGGAACACTCAATCTGAGTTCGCCCGATCTAAAGTCCCTTCGCTACAACGCGGTTCTCGACAACCGCGACACCGTTTTGGTGTCGGGTGGTGGAGGCATGTCGAATCACTCGAACGTGAGCTTCGAGAACGCCGCCTCGGCCCTATGGGAAATCCAGGACGGTGGCACCATCGCGGGCGGAGATTTCGTGAACGACGGGACGCTTCGCAAATCGACCAGCAACGACACGGCGACCGTCACGATGGGAACCATCGAACATTCGGGTGTCATCGAGGTCTCGAGCGGCGGACTGGCGCTCAATTCGACGAGCTTCAACTCCAACGACGGTGACTTCGATCTCGCCGCCGGTGCCGTGCTCCTGCTCGACACTTCGACCTACACGGGAACGTTCTCCGGGATCGGAGCCGGCAACCTGGAGCTTCGCACGGGCGACACCTACACATTGGGAGCGGGCGGTGTCGTGTTCGACTTCCCCGGCGATCAGCTCCAGTGGAGCGGCGGCACCATCCAATCGGACACACTGACCAATCTGGGAACGCTCAATATGAGCTCGCCCGATCTGAAGTACTTCCGCTACGGCGCTGTTCTCGACAATCGAGATACCGTTCTGGTTTCGGATGGTGGCGGCGTGTCGAATCACAGCAATGTTCGTTTCGAGAACGGACCTTCGTCCCTCTTCGAGATTCAAGATGGTGGTACGATCGCGGGTGGTACCTTCGTCAACGGCGGCACGCTTCGGAGGTCGACCAGCGCCGACACCGCCACTTTGACCCTGACCCGAATCGAGAACTCGGCGGCGATCGAGGTCAGCTCCGGCGGATTACAGCTCAATACGACCTCGTTCGAGTCGATCGGCGGCAGCTTCGATGTCGCCTCCGGGTCGGTGGTGCGACTCGACGGAACAGCTCTGGGCGGGACCTTCACGGGCAGTGGCGACGGTGTCTTGGAGCTCTACACCGGCCAAACCTATACACCCTCCGATAGTGGACTCGTCTTCGACTTCCCCGGCGAACAGCTCCACTGGACCGGAGGCACCATTCAATCGGACACAGTGACCAATCTCGGCACGATGATCATCGATTCGGATGCCATCAAACATCTGCGCTACGGTGCTGTTCTGGACAATCAAGGAAGTGTGGCGATTCGCGACGACGGATCGATGTCGAACCACTCGAACATCCGAATCGACAACGATTCGGCCGCGGTGTTCGATTTCCAGGGAACGGCAACAATCTCGGGCGGCACATTCACGAACGACGGCCTACTGAGCAAGTCCGCCGGCTCCGGCACGGCGACTGTTGCGATGGCGACGATCAACACCGGTACCGTCGAAGCCGCGAGCGGCACCCTTTCGGTGTCGAGCACGCTGACGAACGCCGGCGGAGAAATCCTGTTGCGAAACGCCGCGTTCGAGTACACCGCTGGAACACTCGATCTCGCCGATGGGAGTATGCGTGGCAGCGGCACGGTGATCGGAGACGTGGTCAACTCCGCGGGCGATGTACAGCCGGGTCTCTCCGCCGGCCAACTGACACTGGTCGACGACTATGAGCAAGAGGCCGGCGGCACGCTTTCGATCGAAATCGGCGATCCGGGTCCTGGCACCGGGCACGACTTGCTCGAAATCGGTGGCACGGCGACCCTCGACGGCACGCTCTCCGTCACGATCATCGACCAGTTCGAGCCGCGCCCCGGAGATTCGTTCACGGTGCTCGAATGCGGCGCCCGCGTCGACAGCTTGTCGACCGATCTGCTCCCCTCACTGCGCGGTGATTGGTTCTGGGAGCTGAGCTACAGCGACACGACGCTGACTCTCAGCGTCGACGGCACCGGCCCGGTGCTCGGCGACATCGCTCCCGGCTTGCCGAACCAGGTCAACTCGGTCACGGTTGCGGGCGCGGCTTCCGGCGCTCCGGTCGGGTTCGCGTGGGGCGTGGTCGACGGGACGACTCCGATCGCCCCCTGTCCGGGTGAGTCGGCCGATATGGCGGATCCGCACGTGATCGGCGTGGTGACCGCCAACGCGATGGGTGAGGCGACGGTCAGCTCCTTCGTGCCCTCGTCGGCATCAGGCCTGCGCGTGTTCGTTCAAGCGGTCGATCTCTCTAGCTGCCTGGTCACCAACCGAGTTCGGTACGATTTTCCCTAATGTAGATACATGATCAAGGTATCGCAACGCCCGCCACGGGCTCGGAATCCCGCGGCGGACTGCCTATTCGCGCCAGGCTCAGTCGCAATCCTCGATCGTGATGCAAGGCGGGGGCCCACTCAAGGGAATCCCGCAATCGAAGATACCGTTCCACGACAAGCGCGATGCGCTATCGATCGAGATGCCGGGGCGATCGGGAACGACATAGCCGACCCCCACGATCCATCCGTAGCCCGGTGAGTTCTCGGGCATTGGACCGAAATCGATCGTACCGGTGGTCATGACGTATCCGAAGGGGTTCGTCTCTCCACACCTGTAGAAGGCATCGGTTCGCCGCAGATTGTCGGTCGGTCCTTCCAGATGGATGAAGGTAACCAGAGTCGCGGTATCTCCGGGGCAGAAGGCGTACTTCTCGGGCGTGTACCAGATCGGACCGCCGCCGGCCCACCATGTGTCCCAGCACTCGCCTCCCTCGTCCCCGAGGCCTCGGGCTTCCTGGATCGTCTTGGTCACCGGCACCATTGAGATCGATTCGGTCGTGCGTAGATCGATCTCCTGAGAGACGACCTGATTCGGCAGCGTCGCGATGATGAGCACGGTGGTCGTCGCGGCGATCCACCGGTTGGGTGCTCTTTGCATGTTGGTTCTCCTTCCGCGAACGATCCGCGGCTCGGGATGTTTTTCACCGCGCTCCCTGCGCGGCGGCTCTCGGGCCAGCGACACCGCAACTTGTGGACCAAAGGTGCAAAGCGTTGGTACGCAACACAAAGATCTGAAGTGATGGTGGGCTTGCGCGATCTCTGCGCGCAGAGATTCAGCCGCCATCTTCCGCCTTGCCCCGCTTGTGCCGCAACGTCGACTCACGCATCGAGATCGCTCTGGCCACGGCCCGCTGGTTTCCATTCGCTTTGCGCAGAGCGGTCGAAATGACGTAGCGGTCGATCGTCTCCCGCCAACGCCAGGCTCAAGGCGATGATCAGCTCACGCTCGGCCTCCTCGATCTCGCGATCGCCCGTCGCCATTCGGCCGCGCATCAAATGAACTTCGCGGCGGGCGTCGCGGGGTAGATCGGAAGGCAGACGATCGAGCTCTCGAATCGCGGCGAGCGTGCGCGCGATATTTGCGCGACTTACCCGCTTATGCGCGACATGTGCGCGGTGAGTACTACGAGGTGAGATATCCGGGCTAGATCTCGAGTCGCGGGAAGCGTGCCTCCGTCAACTCCTTCAGATAGGTCTCGATCTCCGATGCGGAGCCGAACTCGGCCACCCTGTCCGCCACCGTCTTCGCTTCGCTGAGCGTCACCGAGCGGATCACCTGCTTGATCTCCGGGAGCACCATCAGATTCGTCGAGAGCGAATCGAAGCCCATCCCCAAAAGGACCAGGGTGGCCAAGGGATCACCGGCCAGCTCCCCACAGATCCCCACATGGCGGCCGTGACCCCGGGCCGCTTCGACCACCAGCCGAAGCAGACGCAAGACTGCGGGATGCAGTGGCTTGTAGAGGTAGTCGACGAGAGCGTTGTTTCGGTCGACCGCTAGCGTGTACTGCGTTAGGTCGTTCGTTCCGACCGAGAAAAAGTCGACCTCTTTCGCCAGCACCTCCGCGCAAAGCGCGGCCGAGGGCACCTCGATCATGACGCCGATCGGCGGATCCTGTCCGAACTCGGCCCCTTCGGAGCGCAGCTCGTCTTTCACCGTTTCGAGCACTTCCTTCGCTTCGAGCACCTCGGCGAGACCGCTGATCATGGGGAAGAGGATGTGCACGTTGCCCACCGCCGCCGCCCGCAGCAAAGCCCTGAGCTGAGTGCGGAAGAGCGCGTGGTCGCCCAGACAGAGCCGAATCGCCCTGAACCCCAGGAATGGATTCGATTCGGGTGCGAAGGGGCTGTCGGCCAGCTTGTCGCCCCCCATGTCGAAGGTGCGAATCACCACCGGATCGGGGTGGATCGCCCTCGCCACTTCGACGTAGCTCTCGTACTGCATCTCCTCGCTCTCGAGCGGGCTGGCCCCCGGCCCGAGTAGCAGAAACTCGGTTCTGTAGAGCCCGATTCCGCGCGCTCCATGGGAGACGACGGAAGCGACCTCTTCGGGGTACTCGATGTTCGCCGCGAGCTGCACTCGATGGCCATCGAGCGTCGATGCATCGTGATCCCGGAGCGACTCCAAATCCTGGATGAACGCCCGAAAGCGCTTCCTCCGTTTGCCAAAATCTCTGCGCTGCTCCGTATCCGGTTCGATGACCACCGAGCCGACATGCCCGTCGAGCGCCAAGGTCATTCCGACCTCGACTTCGTCCATCAGGCCGCGCACCCCGACCACGGCCGGGATCTCCATCGAGCGCGCGAGAAGAGCCGCGTGCGCCCCCTTCCCTCCGCTGGCGGTCGCGAAACCGAGGACCTTGTCCCGCGGCAAAGTCAACGTCATCGAGGGAGTCAACTGCTCGGCAACCACGATGACCGGCTCGCTCAGCTCCGTGAGATCGGGCGGGGTCAACCCGAGCAGCTCGTGCAGCACGCGCTCGCGCACATCGAGCACATCGGTCGAGCGCTCCTTGAAGTACGGGTCGTCGAGCGCGGCGAAGCTCTTGATGATGTGGCGCGTCACCCGCGCGTAGGCGTACTCCACGATCTCCCGGCGCTCTCGAACTCGCTGGACGGTGTCTTCGACGAGAACCGGATCGTCGAGGAGGAGCAGATGCGATTCGATGATCGTCCCGTACTCCCGTCCCACCCCGCTGGCCACCTGCTCCCGAATCGCTTCGAGATGCGCCCTCGTAGCCGCCCGCGCGCTATGAAATCGCTCGATCTCCTCTTCGATCCGCTCCGGCGGAACCTGGCTTCGAGCGACCTTGCCCTGCCTGCCCAGCACGACCACCGCGGTGCCGATCGCCACTCCGGCCGACGCCGGGATGCCTTTCATTTTGACCGACAACGTCAGTACTCCCCGAAGCGCTGCTCGAACAGCTCTTTCAACGCGTATCGAGCCTCCGCCTCGTCTTCGCCATCGATCCGAACCGCGATCTTCGATCCCTCCGCCGCGGCGAGAGCGATCACGCCCAAGATGCTCTTGGCGTTCGCTTCCTTTCCGTCTCTGAGGAAGAAGATTTCGGACTTGAACGAGGAACAGAGCGTCACGATCTTGCCGGCCGGGCGCAGATGAACCCCGAGCGGGTTCAACACCGTGAGCTCATCGACGATCATGGGCGTGGTTCCTCTCAGCGTCTCGCATTTCCGGGTGTGGCCCTCGTGCACGACCGCACCCGTTCGATCTTACACTGAAAAGGCGAGTGAGCGGGCCAATGCTCCCCGCGTCACGCTCGGCTACCGCACCCTACTCGAGATCGTGCCGGTGCTCCTGCCTCAGCGCGGCCTGCTTCCGCATCCACTCCCGCAGCCTCTCGTTGAACTCTCGGGCCGGGTGCTGGCCGTAGGCCTTCTGCAGGTAGTTGAGAGCGATCACCTCGGAAAGAACCGATAGGTTCTTGCCTGGGAAAATCGGGATCGTGGCGGTCGTGATCGGCACCCCCAGGATCTCCACCGTTCGGTCGTCGAGACCCAGGCGCTCGGCGTTGAGACGGTCCTCGTCCCATTCTTCGAGGCGCACGACCACTTCGAGACGCTTCATCGCCCGCACGGCCCGAATCCCGAACATCGTCCGAATGTCGATGATCCCGATGCCGCGCAGCTCCATATGGTGTTTCAGGAGCTCACTCCCAGCTCCGATCAGAATGTCGTCCTCCTTCCGAACGATGGTGACGACATCGTCGGCGACCAGCCGGTGGCCCCGCTCCACGAGATCGAGGGCGCATTCGCTCTTGCCGATGCCGCTCGCGCCCGCCAGCATGAGGCCCACGCCGTACACGTCGACCATCGTGCCATGAATCGTGGTGGTCAGTGCCGCCGCGTCCCTCAGATAACCCGTCAAGGCGTGGATGAAGGGGGTCGTATCCATCGGCGTCCGCAGCACCGCGGTCCCGTGAGACTCCAGCCGCTCCAGAAGACCCTCCGGAACCTCCAGCGACTTCGTGATGATCAGACACACGAGGGGGAACCCGCAGACCCGGTCGAGCGCCGCCAGCCGTCCCCCCTCGTCGAGTGTCTTCAAATAGGAGATCTCGGTCTCGCCGAGAATCTGCACCCGCTCGTCCAGGAAGTAGTCGGTGTAGCCGGCCATCGCCAGACCGGGGCGATGGATATCGGTGGTCGTGATCTCCCGGCTCAGCGTTTCCGGATCGGTCACGAGCGTGAGGTGCAGTTCCTCTCGGATCTTCTCGAAGAGCTCTCGAACCGGGAGACCAGCCATCTTATCCCTCGCGCATTCATCTCCCGCCGGCCGGATCACCGCGCGGGATCGGTCGGCGGTAGACCCGTGTCAGTCCGCGCCCAACTCGGAGTCGATCAGACCGACGGCGCCATCGCTGCGCCGGTAGACCACATTGACGCGCGCCGTTTCGCTGTTGTTGAAGACGAGCACCTCATCGCCCTCGTGGTCCATCCTCATGACCGCCTCGTCGATAGCTAGGGAATCGAGGTTCGAATTCGCCCTCGCCAACACCTTCTGCTTGACCTCTTCCTCCTCCGCGTCGTTGAAACATGGCGCCACGATCGGGGTCGTATTCCCTTCGGCGACCGCACGGTGGTGTCCGTTCTGCATCTTCCGCTTCTGCCGCTTCACCAGTCGTTCCAGCTTGTGCGCGACGCGGTCGAGGGCCGAGCGCAGATCGGGGTCGGTCTCCTTCGCGTGGATTCTGCCGCCTCGGGCGTGCACATTGACCTCTACGACGATCGCGTTCCGCTTGTCGGTGACGAAAAGACACTCGATGTCATGGATCCCCTCGTGATAGCGCCCCAGCTTGGCGAGACGCCGCTCCGCTTGGTCTCTGACATTGTCCGTGAGAGTGAAGTTCCTCGCTGTCACCGTGATGTCCATTCTGGGTCTCCAATCGATTGATGACGCTCTCCGGGGCATATCGGATGCCCGCCGAAGAGCGCTCCCGCGAATCTGCTACTGGCGCTTACGCATGCGGGCGGGGAGAATCTTCAATTGATCTCTGTATTTCGCGACGGTGCGCCTCGCGATCTTCAGTCCTTCGGCGCTGAGTCGCTCGACGATCGCCTGATCACTGAGTGGGCGCGCGGAATCCTCCTCTCGTATGAGGCTGACGATTCTCTCCTTGACCGACTTCGAAGAGACATCGTCGCCTCGGTCCGACGCCAAAGAGCTACTGAAAAAGAACTTCAGCTCGAACACACCCCGCGGAGTCTGGACGTACTTCCCATTGGTGACTCGGCTCACGGTGGACTCGTGCATGCCGATCACGTCCGCGACCTCGAGGAGCGTGAGCGGCTTCAGATGGGCGATGCCCTTGTCGAGAAAATCGCGCTGCACATCAACAATCTGGGTCATGACCTTGAGCATTGTCTGGCGTCTTTGCTCGATCGTCTTGATCAGCCAGTTGGCGCTGTTGAGCCTCTCGACGACGTAGGCCTTGGTCTCTTTCGATGTCTTGCTCCCCCGGCCGATCAGCTTGCGATAGGCTGGAGAGACCTGAAGCCTCGGTAGATTGCGGTCGTTCAGATTGATGATGTACTCGTCGTCGACCCGATCGACCACCAGATCGGGAACCACCGCCCGCGCCCCGTCGTCGGAGTGCGCCATCCCGGGCCGCGGCTCCAGACCGCCGATCTCATCGAAAGCCTCCATCACATCAGCGATCGGCACCCGCAGCGCCCTGGCGATCTGCTGAAAACGGTGGCGCTCCAGATCGTCCATATGCGACTCGACGATCCGCCAGGCCAACGATCCCTCGCGGCCCGATTGCCGCAACTGGATCAAGAGGCACTCCCGCAGATCGCGCGCCCCCACGCCGGGTGGGTCCAAGGTCTGGACAGCCTCTCGGAGCACGCGCTCGATCTCATCCGGATCGACGCCCAGCTTCTCCCCGATCTCCTCTACACCCATCTCCAGGAATCCCCGGTCGTCGAGGCTGTAGATGATGTATTCGCCGATCTGCAGATCGCTCTCCGGGCGCGAGAGCAGACGAAGCTGTTCGAGCAAGAGGGATTGCAGAGTCGCCACGTCGGACTGCGTCCTCTCGAACTCCTCCTTGGCCTCGAACGATCCCCGCGAATAGCCGTTGTCGAGCGAATCGTTGAAGTGATTCTCGAAATACTCCTCCCAGCGCTCGAGATCCTCTTCGTGCTTCTGATCGGTTTCGTCGTCGTTCTGCTCCAACCCGGTGTCTTCGATCACCTCTTCCAGCATCGGATTGGCGATCATCTCGGTGCGTAGGAGCTGCTCGAGCTGAAGCGCTGGAACCTGAAGCAACTTGAGCGCCTGCTGCATCTTCGGCGTCATCACGAGCTGCTGCTTCAGAGCCATCTGCTGGCGGATCTGCATATCCATGGAGTCGATTATCCCTCAAGATGAGCGCGCGCGCGGCACGTTTCTTCCTATAGTCGAAATCGTTCACCCAGATAGATATCCCGGGCGGCCTTGCTCTCCACGAGCTCCTCGGCGCCGCCCGAAATCAGTATCCGGCCCTGGTGCACGATGTACGCGTGGTCGGTGATTTCCAGTGTCTCTCTTACGTTGTGATCGGTGATCAGCACGCCTAAGTTCATTCTCTTCAGCGAGAGCACGATCCTCTGAATCTCTTCGACCGCCCGCGGATCGACCCCCGCGAAAGGCTCGTCGAGCAGAATGTATGCGGGGTCCATCACCAGCGCCCGCGCGATCTCGACCCGCCGCCGCTCCCCCCCCGAGAGCT
>NYZA01000178.1 GCA_002686955.1 Gemmatimonadota bacterium | reverse complement strand
CGATCGAGTCCTCGAGAACTTGGCACGCTCTTGCCACGGGACGCTGGAAACTCACTCCGACTAACCACGTAGATATGAAAGAGATTTCTGCCACACCCCACTAGTCGAGGGTTACTTTGAAAGAAAGCCATGAAGCAGGGCGGCCGCTCGTGCTCGTCGTCGAAGATGAGCCGCAGGTTCGTTCGATCATTCGCATGAATCTAGAGGCATCGGGATGCCAAGTGATCGAGTGCGAGACCGGCGCGGAGGCTCTCGATGTGGTTCAAGAGCAGGAGCCCGAGCTCATCGTGCTCGATCTCATGCTCCCCGGCCTGAGCGGACTCGATGTCTGCCGGCGCCTGCGAGAGGAACGGGGGCAGCGAGATCTGATCCTGATGTTGACGGCGTTGGCCGAGGAGGTCGACGTGGTTCTCGGGCTCGAAGTGGGCGCGGACGACTACCTCACCAAGCCCTTTGGAGCCAGAGAGTTTCGGGCAAGAGTGCGGGCTCTGCTTCGCCGCGCGCGAGTCACCAAAGCGGCATACCGAATCATCCCCCTGGGCGAAGGGACCGACATCGATCTCGATCAGCGGATCGTCGTCCACGGCGGCGGTGAGCTCTCGATGACCGGCAAGGAGTTCGACCTGCTCGTGCATCTGGCGCAGCGGCCAGGTCGCGTGTTCAGCCGCCAAGAGCTGCTCAATGCCGTTTGGGGTATGGACTTCGTTGGGATCGACCGGACTGTCGATACCCACGTCACCCGCGTGCGAAAGAAGCTCCGGGCCGCACTCGGGGAATCCGAGGTGATCGAGACCGTTCACGGGATCGGCTATCGTTTCCGGCGGCCGGTGGAGGCTTGAGCTTCCGCATCCGTGTCGGAGAGAGGACATAGGCTGTCTCAGCGCGGAGTCCACGACGGCCGGAACCTCGTAGGCCTCGCGCCTGGAGTTCTTACAGCATAAGGACTTGACTGAGATCACCGCCGGTGGCATGAGACCTGCGAATCCGCAACTGGATGGATGAACGCACTGCGCCGCCAGTGAATCCCGCTCATCACGCATTGGAAAGCCCTTCTTTTGGAGAAGAAATCATGAGACCGATCAGATTCATGCATGAGACGAGCCGGATCTTGCTCATATGCGGCAGCCTGCTGGCCCTGTCCACCGGCGCCTGGGCGGCCGACTCCGCCAACCCGGACGACATGAAGCTCTCCGACTCGGCGATCGCACGCGAGCGCTACATTCAAGCTCTGAACAAGTGGCCGGCGGAGACGCGGGAGCACGCATTGGAGCTCGCCGCTCGCCCCGACGTCATCGAGAAGCTGAACAACAACCCCGGCTATTTCCGCGAGGGGAACGCGGCTCTCTCCAAGTACCCGGCACGAACCCAGGAAGCGATCCGCTACTTCAACGATCGCCCGGACGCGGTGAAGTTGATGTACCAGAACCCGGGTATGACCAAAAAGGTCGGCCACTACTACGAGCGGAATCCGGAACAAACCCGCGCGGTCGTACGCGATCTGGAGCGGCATCCCGAGCAGTTCCGCGCTCTCTTGGGCGACAAGCGCAAGACCGGGTACTTCGTGGACCATGCGAAGCGGAATCCGGCGTTGGCCCGCGAAGAGGCGGAGCTGCTGAAGCACCATCCGGAATGGCGCGACGACGTTTGGAACTCCGAGGCCAAGACCCGCTACATCCTGGAGCACGGGGAGCGCTTCCCCGAGTATTCCAAGAGGGTCAACAACTATGCCGACACCCACCCGAACCAGGTAGAGGCGGCCTGGCGGAACGAGGCGCGCTCGAAGAAGGCGATCGACGCGGCGTCCAAGAACCCTCGCGCCGGCAAGGCCGTCACCAAAGATGCCGCGAAGCACCCCGGCGCCACCAAGAAGGCCTGGGACAACCCGGAGAAATCGAAGAAGGGCTACGACAAGGCGAAGCAGAATCCCGAAGAGGCCCGAAAGGCCTGGCGGAACCGCGACGATCACGTGAAGAAGCGCAAGAACCGCGCGAACACCCGCCGCCGTGGGCGGCGCACCTCATCCAACGCCAGCGACGGTTGAGAAGCGACGCACCCGGGTCCCCCCCGGTTGGGAGCAACGGGCTCCCGGCCGGGGGGGTTTTTTTGTACCAATGCGAGCACCGCGCTACGATTCGAGTCCCAACCCGCTCTCGGAGTGCGAATGCCCCGCCCGACGCTCTACCTGATCGATGGATACGCCCTCGCCTATCGTGCCTACTACGCGTTCATCAGGCAGCCGCTTACGAACGCCAAGGGTCAGAACATCAGCGCCGTTTACGGCGTGACCCACGGTGTGCTCGATCTCCTCGAGAAGCACCGGCCGGATCACCTGGCCTTCGTTCTCGACAAAGGCAAGACCTTTCGGCACGAGATCTTCCCCGAGTACAAAGGCACGCGCGCGAAGATGCCCGACGAGATGCGAGCGCAGCTGGAGCAGATGCGCGAGATGGTGCTCGCCATGGGGGTGCCGATTCTCGAAAAGGAGGGGTACGAAGCGGACGACCTCATGGGCAGCCTTGCCCGTCAAGGAGAGAGTGCCGGACTCGACGTTTTTCTCGTTACGAGCGACAAAGACTTCTACCAGCTCGTCACGCCACGCACCTCCGTGCTCACTCCACCCAGATCGGGTGAGCCGGGGGTCGTGTTCGACAGCGTCAAAGTAGAGGAGCGCTTCGGAGTTCCTCCGGAGCATGTCGTGGACGTGCTCGCGCTGGCGGGCGATTCAGCCGACAACGTACCGGGCGTTCCCGGCGTCGGAATGAAGACGGCGATCAAGCTCGTTCGGACGTACGGCGATGTGGCGTCGGTTTTGAAGCACGCGCCCGAGATCAAGGGCAGGCTTGGGGAGAAGTTGGCGACACATGCGGATCTCGCGCGACTCTCCTTGGAGCTGGTCGTCATCGATCGAGACGCGCCGGTCGATCTAGATCTCGAAGCGGTGCGGATCGGCGGACGGGACGAGGATCGACTCCGGGAGCTCGTGGTCGGGCTCGAGTCACACAGCTTGATGGAACGGATCGGCCTCGAGGTGGAGGGGATGGAGCTCCTTTTCGAAATCGCTACGGATCGACCGGCTCTCGAGGCTGTGGCCAACGAGATTCGAGCAGCGGGATCGGTGACCCTCGACACCGAAACGACCGACATCGATCCGACTCGCGCCGAGCTGGTTGGCATCTCCCTCTCCGTCGACGGCGCGAGAGGCATCTACATTCCCGTGGGGCATCGCGAGGGGCCGAGCGCCGATCCGGCGACGATTCGAGAAGTTCTGGGGCCGGTCCTCGCCGATCCGGCGATCGGCAAATGTGGTCAGAACATCAAGTACGACTTGCATCTGCTGGAGCGCGCCGATCTGCCGATCCGAGGGATCGACTGCGACACGATGATCGCCTCGTATCTGCTCGACGCAAGCTCCCGCCAACACGGACTGGACTTTCTCGCCATGCGCCATCTCGGCCACCGCATGATTCCGATCTCGTCGCTGATCGGGGAGCGCCGCGGCGGCCAGATGACGATGGACGAAGTGGCTGTGGGCAAAGCAGCTGAATATGCCGCCGAAGACGCGGTCGTCACTCACAGACTCCGTGACATCTTCTTGCCTCAGCTCGACGAGAAGGAGCTCGCGCCCCTTTTTCGGGAGGTCGAGATCCCCCTGATCCCCGTGCTCGCCCGGATGGAGGCCGAGGGCGTGGCGATCGCGGTCGAGAGGTTGAAAGCTCTCTCGCGGGAGCTCGGTGAGCGTTCGATCGCTCTAGAGAAACAGATTCACGAAGCCGCCGGCGAGAGCTTCAATGTGAACTCGCCCAAGCAGCTTCAGCACATCCTCTTCGACAAGATCGGCCTGAAGCCGACGAAGAAGACCAAGACCGGCTATTCGACCGACGCGAGCGTTCTCGCGGTTTTGGCCAACGAGCACGAGGTCCCCCGGCTGATTCTCGAAAACCGCGAGCTCGTGAAGCTCCGATCGACCTATGTCGATGCGCTCCCGCGGCTGGTCAATCCGCGCACGGGCAGGATTCACACCAGCTTTCACCAGACCGTTGCCGCCACCGGGCGTCTTTCCTCCTCCGATCCGAATCTGCAAAACATCCCGATTCGAACCGACGAGGGCCGGAAGATCCGCGAGGCCTTCGTGGCCCGAGGACCGGGGCGGGTTCTGCTGACCGCAGACTACTCTCAGATAGAGCTTCGGATCCTCGCCCACCTCTCGGGGGACGAACACCTGAAGCAGGCGTTCGCCGGCGGTGAGGACGTGCATCGCGCCACCGCGGCGAGGATCTTCGGTGTCGAGCCCGATGCGGTGGACGGAGCGCTCCGGCGTCGCGCCAAGACCGTGAACTTTGGCATCATCTACGGGATGGGAGCCTTCGGCCTTTCCAGTCGATTGGATATCTCGATCGAGGATGCGGCGGAGTTCATAGATGCGTATTTCCGCAGCTTCCCCAGGATTCGCGAGTTCGTGGACGAGACCGTTTCTCGAACCCGAAAAGAGGGATACGTCACGACCATGCTCAAACGCCGTCGCTATCTCCCGGAGTTGAACGACAGGAACCGACAGATTCGTGAATTCGCCGAACGGGCCGCGGTGAACACCGCGATCCAAGGGTCGGCCGCCGACCTGATCAAAGTGTCGATGATCCGGATCGACCGGCGATTGCGCGACGAATCGCTTCAAAGTGTGATGACCTTGCAGGTGCATGACGAGTTGGTCTTCGATGCCGCGGAAGAGGAGATGGAGCCTTTGGTTCGCATCGTGCGTGACGAGATGGTCGGAGCGTTCGAGATCGATGTACCGCTCGAGGTCGACACCGGAGTGGGGGGAAATTGGTTGGAGGCGCACGGATGAGTGCGGAGGTCGTAGCTCTCACGGGCGGGTTCGGTAGCGGCAAGAGCACGGCCTGCGAGGAGCTGCGCGCTTTGGGTTGCGCGGTGATCGACGCGGATAAGCTGGCGAGAGAGGCCGTGGCCCCCGGTACCGACGGGCTGGCGCGGGCGGTGGCGATTCTGGGGGAGAAGGCGTTGCAAGAGGACGGATCGCTCGATCGCGAGCGTGTGGCGGAGATCGTATTCGCTGATCCCGGCGCGAAACACGCCCTGGAATCGATCATTCATCCCTATGTAGGACAGCGGATGGCGGCGCACCTGAATGCGCTCATGGCATCGGGGAAGCACGAGATCATCGTTCTCGACATTCCGCTTCTTTTCGAATCGGGGCGTGAAGGCGACTACCCTAGAATCGTGGTGGTGGACTGCCCTCGTGAGCTTCGAATTCGCCGGCTCGTGAAGGGGCGCGGTTTCACCGAAGCAGAGGTAGAGGCACGCATCGCGGCGCAAATCCTTCTGCAAGAGAAGGTCACCAGAGCGCAGCATGTGATCGACAACTCCGGATCCCGCCGAGATCTTCGCGCCGAGGTTGCCCGTTTCGTTCGGACGATCCTGGACCCCAACGATCGACCGGTTTGAGTATCATTCGTCTTTCCCTAGGACGAACCCACCAAAGAGGACGAACCGCATGTCACGTGAGACCGAGCTTCGACTGGCCGAGATCAAGAAGAAGATCGTTCGGCTCCAGGAGTATCTTTGACATCCCAAAACGGGAAAGCGAGCTGGCCCGTCTGGAGGGTCTGATGGCGGAGCCCGGCTTCTGGGACGATCAGGAGCAATCTCGCAAGACGATCGCCGAAGCCGGCATGCATCGTCGCGCAATCGGGCGGTGGAGCGAGTTGGCCGCGGCGGCCGACGACGCCGAGGTGCTCTTCGGGCTGGCCTCCGAAGAGGAGGACGAATCCGCGATGGCCGAAGTCGCCGCCGACGTCGAGGCGCTCGGGCCGAGGGTCGACACCTTCGAGGTCGACAGTCTGCTCGACGGTCCAGACGACCACAGAAATGGCGTATTCACCATAAACTCCGGGGCGGGCGGCACCGATGCCGACGATTGGGCTCAAATGCTCCTGCGAATGTACACTCGTTGGTTCGAATCTCGCGATTGGAAGGTCGATATCCTCGACCTGCAACCCGGCGAAGAAGCCGGCATCAAGGGTGCAGCAATTCAGGTCACAGGAGAGAACGCCTACGGCAATTTGCAGGCAGAATGCGGCGTTCATCGACTCGTTCGAATCAGTCCCTTCGATTCCTCTTCTCGGCGGCAGACATCGTTCGCCTCGGTTTTCGTGTATCCGGAGGTCGACGACGATGTGAAGATCGATATTCAGGAATCCGACCTGCGTGTCGACACCTATCGCGCTTCGGGTGCAGGCGGCCAACACGTCAACAAGACATCCTCCGCGGTCAGGCTCACACATCTGCCCACGAATATAGTCGTCACATGCCAGACCGAACGCTCGCAACTCAGAAACCGAGCATCGGCGATGAAGATCCTCGCGGCTCGACTGTACCAAAGGGCCCAGGAAGAAGAGGCGCAAAGACGGCAAGCGCTCGAGGATTCCAAGACGGAGATCGCCTGGGGGAATCAGATCCGTTCGTACGTGCTGCACCCATACACAATGGTAAAGGACCATCGAACGGCACATGAAACCGGCAACATCCAAGCAGTGCTCGACGGGGAGCTCGACGCTTTCGTGCGGGCCTATCTGCTTTCGAAGACCGAATCGTAGATCGAGAGTATCGGAGTGATGGAAGATCGACTAATGCAAGATCGCGCGGACAAGCTCCGGCGCATTCGCGAGCTCGGCGTGGAGCCCTATCCACACGATTACGACCTCACACATACGGCCGCGGAAGCGCTCGAGAATTTCGATTCGCTCTCCGGCGAAGGCACCACGGTACGCCTGGCGGGCAGACTGACTTCGAAGCGGATCCAAGGCAAGGCGGGGTTCGCGAACATCCTCGATAGAACAACGACGATTCAGCTCTATATTCGCCGTGACAATATTGGCGACGATTTCGCATTGGTCAAACTGCTCGATTTGGGAGACATCATCGGTGCGGAGGGCACTCTCTTCGTAACGCGCACCGGTCATCAGACCCTCGAGGTGCGGCAGCTTCGCGTTTTGGCGAAGGCGCTTCGACCGATGCCCGTAGTAAAGCGCAAAGCAACCGGCGCATCGGGTGATGCCGAGGTTTTCGACGAAGTAAGCGATAAAGAGATGAGATATCGTCGGCGCTATGTCGATCTCGCCATACACCCCGAAGTGAGGGATGTCTTCCGCGCCCGAGCCAGTCTCATCAGGTGCATACGCCGGTTCTTGGACGCGCGCGAATTCGTGGAGGTGGAAACACCGGCTCTGCAGCCGATCTACGGCGGCGCCGCGGCACGCCCATTCGTCACGCATCACAATGCCCTCGATGCGCGTCTCTATCTTCGAATCGCCGATGAGCTGTACCTCAAGCGCCTGATTGTCGGTGGGATCGACAGGGTCTACGAGATCGCGAAGAACTTTCGTAACGAAGGCATGGACCGCACGCACAATCCAGAGTTCACCGCTCTCGAGTGTTACCAGGCCTTCGCCGACTACGAAACCATGATGGAGTTGACCGAGGAAATCGTATCGGTCGCGGCGATGGAGCTTCACGGATCGACGACCATCTCTTACGCGGGCCAGCCGATCGATCTCACGCCACCCTTCGAGCGCCTCAGCATGGACGACGCGCTACGGCAATGGGCGGGGATCGATCTCGATGCGACAAATGACGATCTCATCGATGCGTGCCGTCGCAACGGAATCGAAGTGGAGGGCGATGAGATATGGGCCCGGCTACTCGATATCTTGCTGCGAGAGTTGGTGGAGCCGCATCTCGAGGGACCGGTCTTCCTGGTCGACTATCCGCAAGAGATGTCGCCACTCGCCAAGAAGAAGCGGGACGGATCGGGCCGAGTGGAACGTTTCGAGCTCTTCATCAGAGGCATGGAGTTCGCGAATGCTTTCTCGGAGCTCAACGACCCCCAGGAACAGAGGGCACGATTCGAAGAGCAGGCCGCCGCCCGTGCAGCGGGGGACGAAGAGGCCCATCCGGTCGACGAGGATTTCCTCAGAGCGGTTGAGCACGGTATGCCGCCGACGGGGGGCCTCGGAATCGGGGTGGATCGTCTGGTCATGCTCATGACCGACCAGCATTCGATCAGAGACGTCTTGCTCTTTCCCGCCATGCGGCCGGAAACGGACGACGGCCAAGACTAGCGCCATGCCTTTCTCGAATGAGTTGCGACTGGCCCTGCGCATGCTCCTCAATAGACAGCAGGCGCGCATGATCGGCGTGATCGCATTCATTTCGGTGGGCGGTGTGGTCGTCGGTGTGTGGGCGCTGATCGTGATCTTGTCGGTATTGAACGGTTTTCAGACCGAGGTGAGAGAGAAGATCCTCGCTGGCGCCCCCCACGTAATCGTCTTTCATCGTTTCGAGGGGATCGCGGCGCCCGACTCGACGGCGCGAAGAATCGAGGAAGTGGCCGGCGTCGATGCGGCGTCGCCATTCGTCTATACGAGAACATTGGCATCCAAAGGGGATCGCTCGGAAGGTGTCGTTCTTTGGGGTGTAGATCCCGAAGGCATGTCACGTGTGTCGGATCTCCCGACACAGATTCGAGATGGAGTGTTCTTGTCCACGACCGAGGAAGCCGGGTTGCCCGGTGTTGTGTTGGGGAAGGTGCTGGCATCCACTTTGCGCGCGCATATCGGAGATGAGTTGACCTTCGCCTCGCCCTTCAAGGGAGCGCGCACGCCCCTGGGTATGGTTCCGCGGCTCTCGCGATTTCAGGTCGTCGGGATCTTCGACGCCGGTATGTACGAATACGATGCGACCTATGCTTTCGTTCGAATCGATGCCGCGCAGAAGATGCTACGAATGCAGGGTCGAGTCACCGGCATACAAGCCAAGCTGCACGATATCTACTCGGCGCGCGAGGTCGGTGCGGCGGTGCAGGCACATCTGGGCAGCATGGACTACTTCACCAACGATTGGATCTCGCTCAACTCGAGTCTCTTCAATGCCTTCAAGTTGGAGAAGTTCGCCTTGGCGGTGGTATTAGCCTTGATCGTGATCGTAGCCGCCTTCAATATCGTGGGCACTTTGATCATGATGGTGAGCGAGCGGACGCGGGCGATCGGGATTCTCACGGCGATGGGGGCCACGGCTCGAACGGTCGCTCGTGTTTTCATGTGGCAGGGGCTCATGATCGGAATCGTCGGCACGACTCTTGGTGCCGGATTGGGGTATCTGAGCAACCAGATCCTCGATCGTTGGCGCTTCATCGAGCTGCCGGGCGATGTGTACTTGGTCGAGACTCTTCCGGTGCTGACCCAGGCCGGCGATTTCGCGCTGGTGGCCGGCGTGTCGATTCTGATCAGTTTTTTGGCAACGATCTACCCAGCGCGGCAGGCAGCGTCTCTCTCTCCTGTCGAGGCGATTCGACATGAGTAGTTCTCGGCTCATGAGACTGGAGGCGGTCAAACGACGCTTCCGCACGCCCTCCGGCGGCTCTCTTGCGATCTTGAGCGGTGTCGACTTGGAGTTGCAGGTCGGCGAAATCGTGGCGATCACGGGGGAATCGGGTGTGGGGAAATCGACTCTGCTCAACCTGTGCGGATTACTCGACAGCCCCACCGATGGACGAATCGAGCTCGCGGGAAGGGATGCAGGCACGCTGACCCCCGCGGAGCGCGCGGGCCTCAGAAGCGAATTCATCGGCTTTGTCTTTCAATTCCACCATCTGCTGGGCGAGTTCAACGCGCTCGAAAACGTCATGATGCCGGCGATGATCCGGGGCAAGCTCACGGTGGTCGAGCGCGCGCGGGCGATGGAGCTGCTTCGCGGCGTGGGCGTGGCCGATCGCGCGGACCACAGCCCGGCGACCCTCTCGGGCGGGGAGCGCCAGCGGGTCGCCTTGGCGCGCGCGATGATGAATCGTCCCTCACTCGTACTGGCCGACGAACCAACCGGCAACCTCGACACCGCCACCGCGGCTTCGGTTCAGTCCCTTCTCCTGGATACCGTTCGAAACGAGGGCCGTTCGATGGTGCTGGTCACCCACGACCGGGAGTTGGCGGGACGGGCCGATCGGCATCTCGTTCTATCCGGGGGCCGGCTCGAGTCGGCGGCCTTGTTCGGCGAGCGTGGCGTTCAGTCGAATCCGGGGGTATGATCTCGGTTGGGGGGGAGTTGGTCGTGCGAGGAGGCAAGTGAGCCGGCAATGTGAAGCGTGCGGAGATCGTGAAGCCCGGGTCGTGGTGCGCGAGATCTCGACCGAGGGAACTGTAGAACGTTGGCTCTGCGGCCCCTGCGCCGACTTGAGCGGTCTCTCTCCCAACAGTCCCGATTCTCCGGACTCGAAGGCCCAGCAGCCGGTCGATCCGGCACCCACTCCGATGGCTTCGACAGGAAGTCTCACGGCGCAGAGCTTCATGCGTCGCCTGGAGGAGGGCCGTGCCGCTAGGCGGAACCGTTGCCCTAGCTGCGGCAGCGCCTACGCCGATATTCGACGCAAAGGGCTGCTGGGTTGCGCGATCTGCTACGACACCTTCGAGCTCGAGGTCGCCGAGCTGCTCCGCAGGATCCACAGCGAGGGGCGACATCGCGGCAAGACCCCGACCTTGATCGAGGAGAGCGGCGGAGCGGTCGAGGCGACCGATCCGTCCAAAGTCTTGAGCCTCCTGAAGGGCGAGCTCCGTGAGGCGGTGGGGCGAGAAGCCTACGAGCAGGCCGCGCGACTCAGAGATCGAATCCGCGAGTTGGAAACCGAGCTGAAGGCCAACAAGGAATGAGCACCGTGTCCCGCCGCGGCTCCGGTGGAGGACACCGATGAGCCTAGAACGTT
>NYZA01000177.1 GCA_002686955.1 Gemmatimonadota bacterium | reverse complement strand
TTCTTGAGATCCATCACCCAGGCGACCTTTTCGGCGTCGATTCCGTCTTCGTCGACGATCGTGCCATTCGAGTCCGAGAGCGTTATCGCCTTGCCGCCGAGCTCGTTCACCTTCTCGATGGTGTATTGTGCGACATTGCCCGAACCGGAGACCGTTACTGTCTTGCCCTTCAGGCTGTCATCACGCGTTGCCAGCATTTCTTGAGCAAAGTAAACGGCTCCGTAGCCGGTTGCCTCCGGGCGAATCAGGGAACCGCCCCAATTGAGGCCCTTGCCCGTCAGCACGCCTGTGAACTCGTTGGCGAGCTTCTTGTACTGGCCGAAAAGAAAACCGATCTCTCGCCCTCCTACTCCAATGTCGCCTGCCGGCACGTCGGTGTTGGCGCCGATGTGTCGCCACAACTCGCTCATGAACGCCTGGCAGAAACGCATAACCTCGGCGTCGCTCTTCCCCTTCGGATCGAAATCCGAACCACCTTTTCCTCCACCCATCGGCAGCGTGGTGAGTGCGTTCTTGAACACCTGTTCGAACGCAAGGAACTTGAGGATGCCCAGGTTCACGCTCGGGTGGAATCGGAGGCCGCCCTTGTAGGGACCGATGGCGCTGTTCATCTCGACGCGAAATCCGCGGTTGACCTGAACATCGCCTCGATCGTCGACCCAGGGCACCCGGAACATCAAAACGCGCTCGGGCTCGACCAACCGCTCCAAGATCCGCATCTTTTTGTACGCGGGGGTCGTCTCAACCACGGGCAGGACCGACTCGACCACCTCGCGCACAGCTTGGTGGAACTCGCCTTGGGCCGGGTTCCTGTTGATCACGTCATCCATGAAGATGTCTACTTCGGTGGACATCGCTTCTTCCTCTAGAGTCTATTCGGTTTCGGATTCCGCGCCGAGCGCTCGTCATGTCGCCTTGCGGCTTGAATGTGCTCCATGAATTGAGCAACATCCCAGTCTACCCTCTTCGATGTCGGCACCAAGAGAAATCGACATGCTCAGGATGATTCCATGGCCTTGTCTTCCAAACCGGAGCGGACGCCGAGCGTGCGGCGTCTCGGTCTGGTGCATTTCGGCGCTGACCCTGGTTGCGTGCGGTCCCGCGGCTCATCGCTCTGAGCAGAGACCGAACCTCCTCTTGGTGGTGATCGATACCCTTCGTGCCGATCATCTCGGCTGCTACGGTCACGGGAACGATCCGACTCCGAATCTGGACGCGCTGGCGTCGAAGGGGGCGCGATTCGAGAGCTTCAGGAGCGTCGTGCCCACGACATTGGCCTCGTTCACCTCGATCCTAACGAGCGAATACCCCGTCGATCACGGCGTCTACCGAAACGGGATCCCCCGACCGGAAGGAAGCCCGAGTCTGCCGGAACTGCTCAGCGAATCCGGCTACACGAGCGCCGCCTTCGTATCGAGTTTCTGCCTGAGCTCGCGATTCGGGCTCCATCTCGGTTTCGATCACTACGACGAAGAGCTCCCGCTCGCGATCGGGCTTCCCCAGAATCGTGTTATTCGAAGGGGCTCCGAGACCACCGACGCCGCGCTTGCGTGGCTGCGGGAACGCGACGGCGAGCAGCCCTGGTTCGCGATGGTGCACTACTTCGACCCACATTGGCCGTACGCGCCTCCACCACACTTTGTCTCCGAGGGCGGCGTCGATGTGACCGGCGCCGGATCGTTTGGCGCGATCGTTGCGGCCCGCCGTCGCTTCCGTGCGACCGGTGAAGCCGATGCCGCGATGCACAGGCTGCACGAGCTGTACAAGGGGGAAATCCGCTACGTAGATCAGCAGATCGGGCGCCTCATCGATCGACTCGAGGATTTACCCGCGATGCGCAACACCTATGTTGTCGTCACCGCCGATCACGGGGAATCGATACTCGAGCACGCCGATCCCTTCAATCACGGATTGACGGTCTACGAAACGAATATTCGCATCCCGCTGATCGTGACGGGGCCCACTGTGCCAACCGCCGTCGTATCTACCCCCGGCGCAACGATCGATTTGGCGCCTACCTTGCTGGAGCTGGCCGAGGTCGAGGCTCCTGACACTTTTAGAGGGCGATCCCTTCTTTCCGAGCTCTCCGGAGGTCCGGCCGGCTCACCGCGCCCTCTCTTTGCCGAGGCGACCCAGCCCTTCGACGCCGAGGCGGGTCAGATCTGGCCGAACCGCCGAAAGGCGCGATCGGTTCTACTCGACGATCTGAAGCTGATCCACACACCGTGGCGAGGCGACAGATTCGAGCTCTACGATCTCGGTGACGATCCGCTGGAAGAGCACGACTTGATCGGAGCCGGGAGGGTTGGAGAATACAGCGACTTCACCGAGCTCGAGAACGCGCTCTCTAGCTGGTCGGCCCAGCCTCCTCACCGCATCGGCGTCGGACGCTCGGAATTCGACGTCGAGGTTCGGAAGAAGCTCAGATCGCTCGGCTACGTCGAGTAGTCCGGCTCACTCCATGTCCCGTCGACGAAGTGTCGCGCTCGATACGCCCGCGCTCTCTCCGGGATGCCATCCGTGGAAGCTCCAGCGCATCGTATCGACGACATGCTCCGACCAGTCGCTTTCATTCGTTGCGCTGAAGCGGATTCTGTTTCGCTCGCCGGGAGTCAAGAGCTCGCCGGAGGCAACATTTGAGTAGTCGATCCAAGAAGAGTCGCAAATGTAGGTCTGAAATCCGTTCCAAATCGTCGTGTCTTCTACGCGGTAGTAGGTATAGATGTTGTCCCAAAGGTACTTGAGCCCGATGCCCTTCCACTCGAGTCCGACCCTGTCCACCGTGGCGTCGGGGGGCAGATCGAAGTTGATCTCGACATAGCCGGGATCCCAACCGAAGTTCTCGTCCTCGAATGCGAAGAGGTAGCCCTCTCGGGGTTCGTCCTCCAGATCCTCGACCCATTCGTAGTCGGACAGACAGGTTAGCGAATCGGTGACGTTGAGCGCCGTCGGATACCAAGTGACTCTTTACCGCAACGGCGTGTCGGATTCGAGCTGGATGTAGGCCATCCCCTCTTCATCGATTTCGAGCGAATCCCGTACCATCCAAGCGTTCGGCTCGAGCAAGAGCGATCCGATAGGGGGCTCGCGGGTCGTGGTGTACCATTCATGTGATGCTTCGAGGTAGTAGCTTCCCGGATCCACCCGCTCGAGCAGGAAGAATCCCGTGTTATCGGTGAACGCACTCCTTCCGGTGAAGTCTCCGTCGATATGGTGGAGACCGACCGACAGACCCTCGACCGCGAGCCTCGTCGCCGAGTTGATGAAGCGGCATCGGATCGATCCGGCTTCGGGATTCAGGCCGACGACGAAGCTCGAGTCGATCAAGGTGTCGGGCGATTGGCCGAGCTCCCACGCGCCGTAGTCGAGAATCTGAACCAGGCTGCCATGCCTCTGGGGCGCGTCGACACGAACTCTGGTGGGCCAGGGGGACTCGGAACCGATGGCGAGCACCTCGTGAACCGTGACGTTGGCGATCACGGCACCGTTGTTGAGCACGAGCTCCGCGCGAAGAGTTGGGAGCCGGCCATCTCGTCCGGAAGTGTCCAGGTCACCGCGGGTGTGCTCGGTGAACCCGCGATCCGCGCGTGGCGCCCCGATGCATCGAGCGTTGCCGATCCCTCGTTGAGAGCGGCGTCCAGCCGGGGCCGGAATTCGGTCCAGAAGCCGGGGTAACGCTGAGCCGGCTCGCCGGCGAGCGGATTGTGGAGTCGCATGGCCATTTGTGGCGGACCCCATCTATTGTACGTAGGCGTTGTGAAACGCGATCCAGTCCGGCAATACTTGATCCAGCATTTCCTTGGGCGGCAAGAAGGCTATACGCAAGTGATGCGTGCCGGGGCGTTGCCCGAATCCGGATCCGTTTACTGTACACAGCCCTGTTTCCTCCAGCAGCGCCATGCAGTAGTCGAAATCGGTCTTGCCGCCCGGGAGTCGACCCAAACGGGGGAAGAGGTACATCGCACCCGTGCGACCGAAGCACTCGACCTCCCGCATTTCCTCGAAGGCTTCGCGTATCATTGTTGCTTTGTCTTGGAGCGCCGAGAGTATGGTTTCCTTCTCCCGTTGATATCGCCCGTGCGGTGGGCTCCCCTCCGGCGGAGGAGTAACCATAATATATGTGAGCGCTTGCCCGGTGGTATTGGAGCAGAGGGCTACCGATGCTTGTTTGAAAAACAGATCTCTAAGCCTGACGTCCGCGCCCTCGATGTCGATCGGGTTGCGGATTTCAACATAGCCACCTCTTCTTCCGCACTCTCCATGGAACCCTTTCGAAGTACTGTGCAGGCTGAAAAGTGGAATATCGCGCTTTCCGACGAGCTTTGCGAACGAGACGAATTCGGCTCCGTACAGGTTGTCCTGATACACTTCGTCGGCGATGATCGCCAATCGGTTCTCCTCCGCGAAGTCGACCACTTCCAGAGCGCCCTCGGCAGGGAGTATCGCGCCGGTCGGATTGGCGGGATTGATGATAACGATGGCTTTTACCGTGATGCTCCGATCGCGGGCGCGACAAATCGCGTCGTCGAGAATGGCCCGATCGAGAGTCCAGCCCTTCTCTTCGTCGGGATGATACTCGACCTGAGCTCCGCCCGCCTTCTTGATCGTTGCCGAGTAGAGAGGGTATTGAGGAATCGGAATCATGATGCCATCGGCGGCGTCGGAGATGAGAAGATCGATGATGAACCGAACGGCCTCACTGGCTCCGTTGGTCAAGAAGATCGAGTCGGGGTCGGCCGGCACGCCCGAACCTGAATCCGCGCCGTCTCTGCGGTCGATGAAACCGGCAACTGCCTCACGGATGAACGCGGGTCCGTTGCTGTCGGTATAGGCCCCGATGCCGGATCCGAGGTGACCAAGCATCTTTTCGCAGTATTCGATCACCCAGGGGTCCACGAAATCGCTTTCATCTACGCCCAAGAATGCCGAAGAGTTCGCGTCGAAGGCTCCGCGAAATCTCCGTTCGCGGGCCAGGGCTGTCGGGGCCTCCAAGAAGCTGAGAACTTGGCGATAGAAGGTGATCGGGCTTTGGCCCAGCGCCTGGGGATTTCCGATATTGCAGGGGATCGTGCGGCGACCCGCACGGGCGAGCTCGGCGGCACGCTGCGGGATCGGTCCGCGGACAGCGTACTCCAGCTCGACGATGTTCTGATTGACGGCCATCGAAACGGGCATGGTTGGACCTTCTGCGGGAGGTTGAGACTATCCAGTCTATCGACGCCGGGCTCCCGCGGCAAGCGCCGCCGGGAGCTCGAATCGGTGTATGATCACCGGGCATGAGGATCCGGCAAGAAAGAACGAAGTTTGGAGATTAGATTGACGAAGAAGAAGCTGCGGGTCGGCGTGCTCTTCGGCGGTCGTTCGGGTGAGCACGAGATCTCGCTGCTCTCGGCTGCCTCCGTTCTGCGCGCCCTCGACCCGACGCGCTATGAAGTGATTCCGATCGGCATTACAAAGGAGGGGCGGTGGATCGCGTCGGGTGATCCGCTCGCGGCTCTTTCCGGGGGAGCGCTGCAACTTGCGGGCACGGAAGTAACACTCTTTGCGGATCCGTCTACGCCGGGGGCACTGAACGTGCGGGGGAGCGCGGAGCAGCCAGCTCTGGCAGTCGATCTCTTCCTGCCGGTCCTTCACGGGCCCTTCGGTGAAGATGGATCCCTTCAGGGTCTGCTGGAGCTTGCCGGTGTGCCTTACGTGGGATCGGGAGTCTTGGCGTCATCGACCGGCATGGACAAGGGCGCCATGAAGGCGCTCTTTCGCGACGCCGGCCTTCCGGTCGCTCCCGGAACGGTTTTCCTGCGCCGGGAATGGGAGAGCGATCCCGATGGAGTTCGGATGCGCTGCGAGCGCGAGCTCGGCTACCCCCTCTTCATCAAGCCCGCGAATATGGGTTCGAGTGTGGGGATCTCGAAAGTGCGAAGTGCCGATGAGCTGCCTGCCGCATTCGAGAGTGCATGCGCTTACGACCGAAGGATCCTCGCGGAAGCAGCGATTCAGAATGCACGAGAGATCGAGGTCGCGGTTTTGGGCAATGACGATCCCGTGTCATCGGTTCCCGGCGAGATCCGTCCTTCCAGGGAATTCTATGACTACGAGGCCAAATACGAAGATGCCGCCTCGGAATTGCTGATTCCGGCTCCGCTGCCGGACGAGATCGTGAAAACGATCGGGGAGATGTCGATTCGGTGCTTCAAGGCGCTCGATTGCGCCGGTCTGGCACGAGTCGATTTCCTCATTAGAGAAAGCGATAACGAGGTCTTCGTAAACGAGATCAATACCATGCCAGGATTCACCGCGATCAGCATGTACCCCAAGCTGTGGCAGGCCAGTGGTGTTTCGTACTCCGAGCTCCTCGACCGGCTCATCAAGCTCGCGCTGGAGCGGCACGAAGATCGTGGGCGGAACCGAATCGACTATCGGTAGTTCCTCTTCACAAATTGCCGGATCAGCCCGGCCGTCGAAGAGTCGTGGTGGGATAGATCGACTTTCTCTCCGGAGAGCAGCTGCTTCTCCTCGCGCAGGATTCGCTTGGCCAGTACCTTGCCCAGCTCAACTCCCCA
The DNA here is from genome assembly GCA_002686955.1 of Gemmatimonadota bacterium. Taxonomy (GTDB): domain Bacteria. The sequence continues at coordinate 6,215 of NYZA01000177.1, read as the reverse complement.
CTGATCGAAACTGTTTACTCGCCAAACGACGCCCTGCACGAATACCTTGTGCTCATAGGCTGCGATCAATGCCCCAAGATTGAAGGGGGAGAGACGGTCCAGCAATACTGTATTAGATGGGCGGTTCCCTTCGAAGGTCTTGTGGGGGGTGAGCGCATCGATTCGAGCTTCCGACATGCCCTCGGTCCGCATCTCTGCTTCGACTCGAGCGGCGCTTCGTCCTCGCATCAGTGCTTCAGGTTGGGCGAAGAAGTTGGCCATCAGTTTCTCATGATGGTCCCCGAGTTTATTATGTGTCTTGATGCAGCCGATGAAGTCGCAGGGGATGATCTTCGTACCTTGATGAATCAGCTGATAGAACGCGTGCTGACCGTTGGTGCCGGGCTCGCCGAAGATGATAGGACCGGTTTGATATCTCACACGCCTGCCGTCTCGGTCGACCGACTTCCCGTTGCTCTCCATGTCGGCTTGTTGGAGAAATGCCGCGAATCGGTGCAAGTACTGATCGTATGGCAGGATGGCTTGTGTTTCGAATCCGAAGAAATTGTTGTACCAGATGCCGATCAAGGCCATGAGAACCGGTATGTTCTTCTCGAAGGAGGCTCTCCTGAAGTGGGTATCCATTCCATGCGCGCCCGCGAGCAGATCGACGAAGTGATCGAACCCGATGCCGAGACATACGGAGAGCCCGATGGCGGACCAGCTCGAGTAGCGTCCTCCGACCCAATCCCAGAACTCGAACATATTCATGGGGTCGATGCCGAACGCTTCTACCCCTTCTCTGTTGGTTGAAACAGCGACGAAATGTCGCTTGATCGCTTCCTTCGAGCGGAGCTTCCTCAAAAGCCATGAACGAGCACTGTGCGCATTGGTCATCGTCTCTTGTGTCGTGAAGGTCTTCGACGATACGACGAAAAGTGTCTCCTCAGGATCAAGGTCCCTGCTCTTCTCGATGAAATCGCTTCCGTCGATATTGCTGACAAAACGCAACGCGGGGCCCGTCTTTGCGTAGGGAGAGAGGGCTTCGGAAATCATGAGCGGCCCGAGGTCGGATCCACCGATGCCGATGTTGACGATCGTTCGGATCTTCTTCCCCGTATGGCCGCGCCAGCGACCGGAGCGGATCCGTTTCGAGAAAGAGTGCATCTTGTCGAGAACGGCATGGACATCGACCATCACGTCGGCGCCGTCGATGCGGACGCCACGCTTCCCGCGATTGCGAAGTGCCGTATGAAGCACTGCCCGGTCTTCGGTCCAGTTGATTCGATCTCCCCTCATCATCGCATCGATCGATTCGCGGAGCCCGGCTTCCTCGGCGAGGCGCAGAAGCAGTCGCAGGGTCTCGTGGGTGATGCGGTTCTTGGAGTAGTCGAAGAGGATCTCCCGCCAGCGAAGCGAGAATCTCGAGAATCGCCGCGGGTCGGAATCGAAGAGGTCGTTCATCTTCAGGCTGCGGGCGTTTTTGTGGTGCGTGGCGAGTGCGCGCCAGGCGGGAGAACGGGACGGGTCGGAAGTCCGGGTCATGTGGGCACCGGTCGAATGGTTGGCGTTTGGGAAACGATGTCCTGAGATCGTAACGCGTATCGTCAGCCGACTCGATAGCGCGCAAGAAGTGATGCCGGATCTTGTCCCAAGAATCTGAAGCGAAACATGATCTCCGCGTTGCGCAATGTTCGGGCGAACGCGCCACTCTCGGAGTACTTGCGCGCCGAAACGATCACGGTATCGCGCAGTACGGCGATTCGCCCTGCTCGCCGCAGTGCGTCGGACAGCAGGACATCTTCCAGGAAGGGCAGATCGGGGTAACCGGCGATCGATTTGAAAAAGCGCCGCTCGCAAAAGATCGCGTTGGTTCCCACGAGGCAGCGGAAGAGGCGTGCGCGAATCCCGTTGAGCCAGAGCAGATTCAGAGCGAGCAAGGGAGAAGAGGGCTCATATCTCTTGAGAAAGCCTCCGCCGATCGCGCCCCTCCCCACAGCATCGCGTGCGTCCGCGAGGGAGCCGGGTGCGAGGCGGCAATCGCCGTGAAGGAAGAGCAACAGATCGGCTCGCGCCTCCGCCGCGCCCCGATTCATCGCGGCGGCCCGGGTTGAGGGGCCGGGGATCGTTTCGATACGCACCCTGTCCGAGGTCAGCCCTTCCAAGATCGCAAGCGTGCCGTCGTCGCTGCCGCCATCGACGATGATCGCCTCGTAGTCGGCTCCGCCGGCCTGCAACGAAGCAACCGCCGCGGCGATCCACGCCGATTCGTTGAGTATCGGGAGCACCACTGAGACTTCGGGAGCGTTCTGTTGCATCGGCGCGACTGCACACCTTCCAAACGATCGGCCATGATCGCACATTGACCGAAGAGACCCGCACCGATAGGTTTGCGAATCATGAACAGTCCTCCTGACAGGAGCGAGATCGGCCGGCGCCTGGCCGCGCTGAAGAAGCGAATCGGGTTCGCGATGGAACGGGCCGGTCGCTCCGAGCCTCTGACCCTGGTCGCCGTTACCAAAGCGTTCCCCGCAGAGGTCGCGGTCCTCACACGCTCCATCGGGCAGCTCGATCTGGGTGAGAGCCGACCACAAGAGCTGCGAGACAAGGCGCCCTTGGTGCCGTCTCCGGTTCGCTGGCATTTCATCGGGCCGCTCCAGAGGAACAAGGTGAAATATGTGGTTGGAGTGGCCGAGTTGATCCACTCGATCGATTCGTTGAGGCTGGCGGAAGCGATTGAGCGGCGGGCGGAAGCAGCGAGGATCACCCAGGACCTGCTGGTGCAGGTCGATCTGTCGGGCGACAGCGGGAAGCAGGGAGTGGCACCGGGCGATATCGAGGCGACGCTGGAGGCGATGCGCGAACTGCCCCGGCTCAGGATCAGAGGGCTGATGACGATGCCGGCCGCCGAGGCCGACCTCGAGGAAAGCCGCGCACACTTTCGCGAGCTCGCTCGCCTTTCGGCTACTCTTCGCGCGAGCGCAACGCTGCCCGCCGGCGCGAACGAACTTTCCATGGGAATGACCCGGGACTTCGAAGTCGCCATCGACGAGGGAGCGACCATCATCCGTGTGGGGACCGCGATCTTCGGCCCTCGCATTCTCTAGGAGCCGGATCCATGAGCCCAGTCGGAAGACTCGTCGACCTCGTTCTCTTCGCCTATGAGCTGATCATCCTGGCGGCGGTGATCGTAAGCTGGATCAACATCGAGCTGCCGCGAGGAATCGCGGATTTCCTCGAGAAAACCACCGGTCCGCTATTCCGGTGGATTCGCGACAACCTGCCCTCGACCTGGGGGGCGTTGGACCTTGCGCCCCTGATCGCGCTCCTGGGCGTGTGGGTGGTCCGGCAGATCGTGCACGTGCTTCTTTGACCGGAGACCGGTTTTCGGGATAAGATTCCGGGTTGTCACTATTGGTCCATCAGCACGCCTGAACTTTCGACGCCGGAGGACCGAATGGCGCTCACACCGGATGAGATCGCTCAGATCCGCGACAAGCTCTTCGAGCAACGCCGTCAGGGCCACAAGAAGCTCGATTTTCTAGACGACTCGATCATGCAGAATCAGGATCCCGCGGCACGCGATGGCGTCTACTACTCTCAACACCCCGCAGAGATGGGAACCGACGCGAACGAGCGCGAGAAGTTCTATCGAATCGCCACCAGCGAGCACCGTTTTCTGTATCGGATCGCCGAGGCATTGCGCCGAATCGAGGCCGGAAGCTACGGGGTCTGCCAGAGCTGCGAGGCCGAGATCCCCTTCGCTCGCCTGATGATCGTGCCCACGGCCCGCACCTGCGTCGACTGCCAGGAGGAGCAGGAGCGGGTCCGTTTTCAGGGCTGGTAGAACGAGGCCTCGACGCCCGGAAAGAGCGATTGGCCGAAGAACCTCTCCGCCGCGCCTTCGAGGTGGCTCCGGAAGATCCGGCGCTCCGTCTGGATCTGCTGCTCGCCCAGCGGCTCGAGGGGCTGAGCCGCTCTCGCATCCAAAAGATGATCCGTGATCGCTGGGTGATCGTGGACGGGGTGCATGTCCGCAACAACTTCGTGCCCGCTCCCGGCGCCACGATCGAGGTCACACTGCCGCCGGCGGATCGGACCGACGCGGTTCCGGAGCCGATCACTCTCGACATCCTCTTCGAAGATGAAGAGATGATGGTCGTCAACAAACCTCCGGAGATGGTCGTGCACCCGGCGCGTGGCAACTACACGGGAACGCTTGTCAACGCCCTGCTGCACCACTGCGATTCCCTGCCGCGGGTGAAAGGGGAGACCCGCCCCGGCATCGTCCACCGACTCGACAAGGGAACGAGCGGCTTGATCTTGGTGGCCAAGACCGAGCTGGCGCAGGCGGCCCTTTCGCTACAGCTCAAGATGCGCAAGGTCCACAAGCTCTACCGTGCGATCGCCTGGGGTCGATTGGAGCCGCCGGATGGGGCGATCGACGCGCCGATCGGGCGCCACCTTCGCAACGCAAAACTGATGGCGGTTCGCAAAGAACCAGGGCGCGGCCGCCCCTCGCTCAGCGTCTACCGTACGATCGAGGACCTGGGTCGATTCACCGATGTCGAAGTCGACCTGAGGACCGGACGGACGCACCAAATCCGTGTTCACTTCCGCTTCATCGGGCGGATGCTGCTCGGAGATCCGGCGTACGGAGGGCGGAGCGGCTATATGGCCGACCTGCCCAGCGAAGCGAAGCCGGTAGTGAGAAGAGTCATCGCCCAGCTGGATCGCCAGGCTCTGCACGCATGGCGGATCTCGTTTCGGCATCCGGCGAGCGGCGCCCCGATGGAGTACGAAGCGCCACTTCCCGACGATATGGTGCAGGCCTTGTCGGCGCTACGCTCCGCTCGAGACGAAGGTCTTTGGACGTGGTAGAGCGTCCCCCGGGTCGCGTGCTCGCGGTCGATTACGGAGACGCAAGGGTCGGGCTCGCGATCACCGACGAGCTGCGGTTGACGGTGCGTCCACTCGAGACCCTGAAGAACCGAGGGCGGAAGCATCTCTGTGGACTTCTGGCTGAAAGGGCGAAGGCCGACGAGCTGGTGCTGGTGGTGGTCGGCGACCCCGTGAACGCCGACGATTCCGTGGGGCCGCGGGCGAGGACCACACGCGCGTTCGCCGGGGAGCTCGCGGACACGCTGGCCGGTTTTTGGGCACGGGAGGGGAGAGGCGCGGAGGCCCCCCCGGTCGTTCTCTGGGACGAGGGAGGCAGCACGCAACGGGCGCTCGATCTCATTCACCGGCGTGGCTCCTCGACGCGGCGGGAGCGGCGAAGAGGGGGACTCGACCAGATCGCGGCGGCGGTGATTCTGCAGGATTGGCTCGACCTTGGTGCCCCCGAAGAGCCCGCGATCGAACCCTCGCGCAATCCCGAGAGAGAGAAGCACCGAGAGGGAGGAAGGGACTCTTGAGGCGCGTCCTGGCGGTCGTCGCCCTTCTCGGCGCGCTCGTGTGCGCGCTGGTCGCCTGGCTCGGCAATCGAGAGCTCCAATCGCCGGGGCGCGCCGGCGCCACGATCGAGATCCCGAGGGGCCAGCCCTTCGATGCAACCGCACTCGATCTCGAGCGTGCCGGCGTCGTTCGGCGAGCGTGGATTCTCCGTCTGCTCGCGCGATGGCGGGAATCCGATCGGCGGATCAGCGCGGGTCGCTACCGCTTCGAGCCCGGCCTCCTGCCGGTGGAGGTGCTCGGGCGCCTCGAGCGTGGTGAAGTGGTCATGGTGCGGCGAACTCTGGCCGAAGGGCTGAGCGCCGGCGAGATCGCCTCGCGTCTCTTCCCCGACGATGCGGTCGAGCGGGAGCGCTTCCTGGAGCTGGTCCGCGATCCGGTCCTCGCCGGCGTGGACCCGCCTCCGACCGGCGATCTCGAGGGGCGCCTTTTTCCCGACACCTACACTCTGATCGATCCTCCCACGGCGTCCGATGCCTTGCGGGCGATCCTGGCGAACGGCGCCGCGCAGACCGATTCGCTCCGTCCCGTCGCCGCGGCCTCGGGCTGCACCTGGCATCAGGTGCTCACTCTGGCGAGCATCGTGGAGGGTGAGGCCCGCGTGGATGAGGAGCGGGCGCGAATCGCGGGCGTCTACCTGAATCGCCTGGCCGAAGGAATGCTGCTCCAGGCGGACCCGACGCTCGAGGACGGGCTCTACTGGTTCGATCCGCTGCGGCGGGGGCCTCGCCACGCGTTCCAGGTCTTCTGCGACATGACCACTGACGACGGGGGCTGGACCA
>NYZA01000176.1 GCA_002686955.1 Gemmatimonadota bacterium | reverse complement strand
GGCCACGAAGCGAGCTGGCTCCCGCTCTCCCTGTACCCGGCGCTTGCCTTCCGCCGCCGATCGCGCGGCAGCCAGCCACGCTTTGGCGCGCTACGCAGATGCCATATCACTGACGCCAATCGAAGGGACCCTGCCAGCATGAGCAATCTGCCGAGTGTCAGGTGATAGAGATACACACAGCTGGGCACCCTCGAGCCAGCATCGTTGCGGCCGTCCCACGCAACCCGATGGGTGCCAGCCCTGACTCTCCCCACTACCAGCCGCCTCACCCGTCTTCCGGAGAGCTCGTAAACCGAAAGCTCCACAGGCTCCCGTCCCGAAATCACGGAGTAGCGGAATTCCGTGGATCATGTGACAAGGGAAATTAGCCGGTGTACAGCGAATCGATGGTATCGGCCCACTTCGCGTAGATCTTCGATCGCTTGATCTTGAAGGTCGGCGTCACTTCATCATCGGCCATAGTAAAGTCCCGCGGAAGTACAGCAAATTTTCGAATGTTCTCCACCTGCGCATACTTGCTGTTGACCTTATCCACACCAGCCTGAATCTCTGAAAGGATTTCGGCACTCTCCGCAAATCCCTGCACGGTCTTGCCCTTTGATTCCAGCACATTCACCAGTTCCAAAGGGCTGATATCGGTAATGTCGACGCCCATTTTATCCTTGAGCAGATATCCTACATCCAGCGTTAGCAGCGCAGTGCAGAAATTACGATTATCACCGACCATTACGGCTTGAGCAACAGCCGGGATTTGCTTAAGGTCTTCTTCGATTGGGATCGGCGCAATATTTTTTCCTCCGGATGTTACGAGTATTTCCTTCTTGCGCCCGGTAACATAAAGGAAGCCGTCCTCATCAAATTTTCCGACATCACCTGAGTACAGCCAGCCGTCTTCTAAACAGGCGTCGGTTCCTTCCTGATCCTTGTAATAACCAAGAAAAACATTCGGACCTTTAAGCATGATTTCGCCGTCGTCAGCGATCTTGACTTCCGTTCCCGGATAAGCCGGCCCCACAGACCCGGGTTTGTTATTCCTCGGACGGTTAAAAGACGTCGGCCCCGAACCTTCGGACTGCCCATAAACTTCCAAGATGGGAATATCGAGGCTGGCAAAGAGTTTTAGAATTTCGGCATTAATGGGTGCAGCTCCTGTAACACCGACCCGAAGATTACTTAGGCCAAGGGCATCCTTTACTTTTCCGAATAGCAGTTTATTCGCAAGTCTGTATTTCCATCCGCCGCCATCTCCGCCGCTGAAAATATCCGCACTGTTTTCCGAACCGGCTTTCAGAGAAAAGTTGACAATCTTTTCCTTAAGGCCGCTGGCTTCACCAAGTTTTTCCTTAAGGCCTGTATAGAATTTTTCCCAGATTCTTGGCACACCAAACAAGACCGTCGGTTTTACTTCTTTTAGGTTCTCCAGCACATCCAGAATACCCGTAGCAAAATAAACTTTCCAGCCTACAATGATAGGGGCATGGATTGTAAACATCTGCTCAGCAATGTGCGAAAGCGGCAGATAGGAAAGTGATGAATCGGTCGCGTCCAGTTTGATCATATCGGCTGCCTGGCTGGCCGTCCACACCAGATTTTTGTTAGACAGCATCACCGCTTTTGGAGGGCCGGTGGTGCCAGACGTATAAATAAATGTTGCTGCTTCATGTTCCGCTGATGCTGCATAGAGCTTTTCCACAGCAGCCTTATCGTTGTCCGAACCGATCCCCATGAATGTTGCCCAATCCATGGCCATTTCATCCGCAATATCTTCGCAACGGATCATGCTCACCACATCTTTGAGGTGTTCAAGGTTAGCCTGCTGGGCGATGATCTTGTTCCATTGTTCCGTACTTTCCAGCAGCAGCACCCTGGCTTCGGAATGGTTCAGGATGTAGGCCACTTCTTCCGGTGAGCTGGTGGTATAAATCCCTGCAGGAATGGCGCCGATCATGATTGCAGCAAGATCCATAACCACCCATTCGTAACAGTTGAATCCCAGAATGCAGACAGTATCGCCTTTTCCAAGCCCCAGTTTTACCAAACCCGCCGCGGCGGTATGGACATCGCTGGCATACTGCTCCCAGCTGATGTCATGCCAGGCTCCGTCTTGCTTATAGGCGACCGCGGCAGAACTTCCCTGCTCTTCGGCCTGTTTGAATAGATGCGTAACAGTATTTTCGAATGGCGGATGTTTCATGTGCGGTCTCCGGTTGCTTTTGAAAACTGGGCGCCCAATTTACAGGCTGGGAGGATTCTTGGCAATCTGTCTCAAAGATGGGCCCGGATCGCCTTCCAGTCGTCGTATTCCTTTGAAAACAGGGAATCATATCCGCTTGGGTCGCAATGTGCTTCGCTCGAAGAATACAGCGTGCCGAATGTGCGGGTGTCATACAGGCCCACCAGTTTTTGATAATGCCAGGCCACACTTTTCGGGGGCTGTTTTTTTTCGCCTCCATGGAACATGACTGCCTTCGGCCAGGGTGTTTTGCATAGAGCCTGCTGAAGCTGTTTGCTTTGGGTTTCAGAATATCTTTGTCGGCACTGGTCTTCCGCTCGCAGGAGCGCAGCACATCCCAGAGGGCTGCGCCGTGCTTTAAGGCAAATGCTGTCTTTTCTTTATAGGGTGTAACGGGATTCCAACGCTCTGCTTCCGATTCATCAGCCGTCCCTTCCAGCACGGCAAAGGCCAGCGGCCAGAAGAGATTTGTGACATTGGCGTAATACTAGTTCACTTTGAGCGATTCGGCACTTGGGAAGGTGGCCACTATCAGCACCTTGCTACTTTTGTTTACGACGGCGGGAAAACCTTTCATGGGGCAAATTCACTCCTGAAAACACTCCAATAGATGCTGATTCACCTGATCCGGCTTTTCATGCTGGATCCAGTGTGTCGCATCCTCGAAAAAGGATCAGCCTTCCATATTCGCACAGATCGATGCTGGGCTGCGCCGTTTCCGATCCCAGGGCCGTATCCAGCTTGCCCCACTGATCCAAGAGGGGGACCCGTGGCCTCCAATTCGGTCCGGGGCTGCGTCCACCGTCAAACGGTCCCTGGCCGCGGAGCGTCATGAGCTGACCCAGCACGGGTCGAGCAGCTATCTTCCCCGTGCCCCTCGGCCCGAAACGCAGGCAGAGCCGGGGCGCCGCGGCAGACGCGCCAAGAGAGGGCTGTACACCGTCCGCGGACCTTCTGGGCGCAGCTCATTCCCCCGGTGGCGCTCACCGAGCACGAGTCGTGCGCACACCCGTCCGCCATGTCGTCCCTGGCGCCCTCATGCGGACCGCTCTACAGTCCCCGGCACCCCGAGACCACGGTGCTCTATCGGGTGCTTCAGTGCCACCTCGAGACCTTCCTCGAAAGGACCGAAGCCGGTGATCGGGAGCTCCCGGGGTTCGTCAAGGATTAGCTCCGATCTTTTCCTACCTGCGGGATCTTCAGTCACGGTATCGCACGTGTTCACTGCCACGACTGTGGACACGATCGGCTTGGCCCTTTCTCTTGCCGGGGTCGTGGATTCTGCCCATCGTGTACCGGTCGCCGCATGGCCGACCATGCCGCCCATCTCGTCGACCACGTCTTCCCACACGTCCCCGTACGGCAGTGGGTGCTTAGCCTCCCCTTCGACGCCAAGCTCCGGCGGGTGGTGCCGCGGACGTTCAACGGAGCGATCTACACCTGGCTTCGTCGGAAGGGGAGGCAGCTCGGTGTGCCCAACCCCCAGTGCGTGCGGGTCGGTGACGTTCGAGCAGAGGTTCGGTTCCGACCCGCGCGTAAACCTCCACTTCCGCGTCCTTGCGCTGGACGGGGTGTACTCGGGTGCCGATGGTGAGGAGCCCGAGCTCCAGCTGGAGTTTGCCGCTGCATCGGCCGCGGGGCCGATCGCGCAGGGGAAGCGACGAGGTACCTGAGTGCCTCCGGTGGACCCACTCGCACGGATGGAGCCCACCCCGACGCGCGGCCGGGTCATCGAAGCGGTATTCGCCGAGTACGAGCAAGGGGCTCTTGGGAGGATACACGCGGTCGACATCGACGGACAGGAGCTGCCTGGTTGGCCAGTGACTTCTGGGCAACCTGTTGTCGTCACCGCGGCGGTCACCCTATTCGACGTCGACGGAGACGGCCATCTCGAAGCTCTCCACGCGACCGCCTGGATCTGGGGATACAACGCAAGCGGCCTGACCCTACTCGATAGTCAAGGCGCCCCGCTCCCCGGTTGGCCGATCGACATCGACGAAATCGTGGAATCGGGATTCGCGATCGCCGACCTCGATCTCAACGGTGCTATGGAGATCATTACCGCCGGGCATGTCAGCGCTGCACCGGGTGAAGCGTCCGTCTTCGCCTTCAACCACGACGGCACCCCCTTCCCCTCTTCAACCTCGGTGTCCGAAAAACCCGGGAAGGTCACTCCCCTCGAAGTCGGCGGTGCTGCCTGGCCACGTCGACCAGCGGCACCGACTCGCCCTCCATCCTCTCGGGACGCTCACTCACCGGCTCTCTCCATATCTCCATCTCCACTGAAAAGGGGTCGCAGAATGGCCCACCAATCCAGGATGGGGCGCATCTTCGTCTGTCCGAGCTCTCTGGGCGGGTAGCGCTTGGTCACTGAAACCTCCGTGATTCGATACCCGAGTCGGATCGATCGCAGGTAGAGATGGGGCTCCAGCCCGTAGCCATCCAGCTCCGGCGCGCCTAGCTCCAATCGCTCGTCTGCCAGGACCCGGGAGTGTATCGCGCGGAATCCGTTGGTGGATTCGGTGACCCTGACCCCTGAGATTCGGGAGAAGAGCCAGGGATGGAAACGGGTGGCCAGCCTCCGGTAGAGAGGCATCGCACCCATGTCCCGTTTGCCGTCCAGGTAGCGCGAGCCCTGCACGAAGTCCGCCCTCCCCTCCGCGATCGGGTCCAGGAGCCTGGGTATCTCCTCCGGGGCGTCCTTGTTGTTGCCCGCCATGACAACCGCTACGTCGAATCCCTTCGCCGTGGCGTGCGCATACCCGTCCCGCAGGCTGGCTCCCACGCCGGAGCAGCGTTCGTGGCGCAAGACCGTGGCCCCGAGGCTCCCGCAGATCTCCGCCGATCCGTCCGTGCTGCCGTCGTCGATGACCAGCACCTCGTCCACGACCTCCGATGGAATGCGTTGAAGCACGGTGGCGATCTTGTCCTTCTCGTTCCACACAGGAATGATCGCCACTATGGAGAGGTCTCGGTACACCTGATCTCCGGCCGTCGGAATATCCCCGGGTCGAGTATAGGGCATGGAGTCCGTCCATGAGGGATGGGGGCCGTATCGAGCTCGGTGCATTCCCCGAGGAGTGGTGACCGCGGAAGGTGGCCCGTCCCTTCGTTCGGCCGCGGAGCCGGCCCGGCGGCGCCGATCGGGCGGGGCGCGCTCGGGGAAGCTCCAGCCCCCTTCTCTCGTCAGGTCGTGTCCAGTCTGCTGAGACGCCTGAGACCCCCGCGGCGGGTGCTTCGTGCCGGTGTGGGGCGTACGCGTATTGAAATGTGTCGCACGGGCTGGACCGGCGCGAAGTGCCGGCCACGCGCAGATATCCAGGCTAGATCGCGAGAAACGGAGGCTGGGTCTCTGGCCGGTTGCCGTCGAGAGGGCTCGCGTCCCGACCCACGGGACGGGTGGTTGCGCCCAGGCCCGCGCCTGTCGATACTTCGGGCATGGAACGATCCCCGGACCCGGTCCGCGATGAAGAGGGTGGCGCCCGGACCGGTACCATCGGTGTGGCGGTGGTCGGGGCGGGATACTGGGGCCCCAACCTGATTCGGAGCTTCGAGGGCTCCGGCCGATCCACCCTCCGCTGGGTCGTGGACACGGACACCGCCCGCCTGAAGCGGGTGGAGGAGCTCTATCCGGGTGTGGGCATCAGCACGGGAGTCGAAGCGGCGCTCTCGGACCCCCTCACCCGAGCCCTCGTCATTGCGACCCCCGCCACGACCCACTTCGAGCTCGCCCACCGTGCCATGGACGGCGGTAAGGACCTCTTCATCGAGAAGCCCCTGACGACATCTTCTCGGCAGAGCGCTCTCCTGGTCGAGCGCGCCGAAGCATGCGGCATCGTCCTGATGGTCGGGCACGTCTTCCTCTACAACGAGGCGGTTCGCGCCGTCAAGGAACACATCGAGGGGCTCGGACGCATTTATTATGTCTCTATGACCCGCACCAATCCGGGTCCGATCCGAAGCGACGTGAATGTTGCTTGGGACCTGCTTCCCCAGGACCTGTCGATTGCACAGTACTGGTTAGAGGCAGATCCGCTCTCCGTCACCGCCCACGGGGGGGCCTGGTTGACCTCCGGCCGGGAGGACGCGCTCTTTGCGACCGCCACCTACCCCGGGCAGACCCTGGTCCACTTGCACTGCTCCTGGCTGCACCCCACCAAGACCCGCAAGATCACCATCGTCGGCAGCCGTGGAATGTTGGAGTTCGACGACATCTCCCCCGACCAGCCCATTCGCATTTTCAAGAGCCCCCAAGAGCTCGGACGAGGCGAAGAGTGGTTTCCCACCTCGTTTCTCGGGTTCCAGTCCGTCGCCCGCTCGTCCGTCCTGACCGCACCTCCCCTCCCCAGAACCGAGCCATTGCGCCTCGAGTGCGAGCATTTTCTGGACTGTGTGGAGACCCGGGCGCGTCCGTTCTCCAGTGGACATCTCAGCGTTCGGATCGCCAGGGTCATCGAAGCGATCAACGAATCGGCGCGGACCAACGGAGAAGAGGTGACCGTTTTTGGTGGGGGGAGTACTCCCGGCGCGGATGAGTGACGCTACTCCAGCCACGGGTAGTACCGCTCCACGAACCCCCGGGCATGCTCATCCATGGCGTACCAGTGAGTCTTGTATCGTGCCATGATCGCGATGGACTGCCATACGGAGAAGCAGCCCAGGAGTACCACGACCAGGAAGGCCGACGCCGCCTTTGGCCGCGACAGTGACTGGATCCATCCCACACACCAGGAGAGGCCCACCAGTGCGCAGAGGCAGACGAGTGGCCACATATCCATGATGTAGCGCGGGGCGAGGAAGTAATAGCCCAAGACCACCAGCGTCGAGAGTGACTGGCCGAGGGCCGCTACTCCCAGGTCCGCTGCTCCAGCCCAGGCACGGGGCCGGAGGCCGCGAATCACGCCGACGAGGGCCGCCACGAACGTCAAACCTCCAATCAGGGCGATGCCCATGGGCGGTCCCTCGGGCAGGCCGTAGGCCGTATCCGCGTGCTCCAGCAGGCGGTGCAGTAGCGGTAGCGAGCCGGTCAGGTAGTAGATGAGGGATAACCACGAGCGTCGCAGATTCACCACCCCGTGGTCACGCACCACGTCAAGGTAGGACGGGTCGAGCAAGAAGGGCTCGTAGTTGTCGTAGACGGCGACGGAGAAGAAGTTGCCGAAACGGCCGTGGTTTACGGCGGCGAAGGTCGTGGTGCCGAGCAAGAGGAGGAGGGCGCAGATTCCGTGGGGCCGGAGCTCGTCTAAATGGCGATCTTTCCCGCGCGGCCCAAACCCTCCGATCCGGCGCCCGGAGATCCTGCGAAGATCGAGAACGACCAGCAGCGCCGCCACCAGGCAAAGCGGTGCGCCGACGCTGGGGCGGGCCAGCAGCGCCGCCGATCCAAGCGCTCCCAGGGCCGTGAGCTCCGCTCCCCATTCCACCCTTCCGTCGAGATGCCGCCCGAGCAAGATGTAGTTGAACCAGAAGGCGAGGGATGCCGCCCACAGTATCGGCTCGTGGTAGACGGGGGCGCTGGCCAGCATGAAGATGGTGGGGCCGCTCAGTAAGAGAGTGGCGACAAACGCCGTCGCTGTCAGGGAGCCCGCTTTTCCTCGGGCTCGCAACACTTTCGTGGCGGAGAGCAGGAGCGCCAGGCAGCCGACCATCGAAGCGATGAGACAGGATAGCCTCGCGAGGTGGGCGCCCTTCAGATCGACGAAGAGCAGTGCGGGGAGGCGCAGGAGAGCCGGGAGCACGCCGAAGTGGGTGAGGTGTCGCCCATCGATTCGGATCAACTCCGGGCCTACGGCCCCCGAGTCCACTTCCAGATCGCCTTCCAGTAGATGGGCCAGCATGCTGTTGAAGAGCTGGTCCATCCGCTCCGGCACGATCAGCTCGAATGTGCCGTTGGTGATCAAGAAGGTCTGAATGAGCGCGACGGCCAGCCAGAGGAAGAGAATCCTGCGTTTCTCCCAGAACAACCGTCGGTCACCCATGGATCGGCGGCTCTTGTTCAGCCGGCGGATTGCGGACGGCGCAGGCGCGCCATCCTAGCCACCGATGCGGCCTGGTGGAGAAGCCGTCGAACGTCCCCCAGGGTCTCCATTCGACGGAAGGAGCGCCACGCGGTCGCAGGACGGAAGTAGAACCGTCGAATGGCGGATCGATGAAGGGCCTCCAGCTCCCTCGCGGGAAGGGCGGTCGAGTTCACGATGGCCCCTCGGTACCGGGAGAAATCGCTCCAATCATTGGCGATGCACTCCATGTCCGGGGACTCCTCGACCTGATCCCAGGACGCGGTCCCCGGCAGCGGAGTGAACATGGAGAACTGCGCGAAATCAATGGGGAGGCTGGCCGCAAAGTCGATGGTTCGCTTTACTGTCTCCGGGGTCTCCCCGGGGAGCCCGAGGATGAAAAACGCATTGGTCAAGAGACCCACGCCCTTGGCGCGATCGACGGTGGTTCGAATCTCGTGCAGCTTCGTCTTTTTTTGGATGGACTCGAGGATCTCCTCGTCTCCGGACTCGGCGCCGATTTCGACCAAGCGACACCCCGCCCGCTTCATGATGGCCAGGGTGGATCTGCGCAGCCCCGCGGCTCGAATCATGCAGGACCAGCGGATCGGAAAGTCGAGGCGTAGAAGCTCCTCACAGAGTGCGACGGTGCGCTTCTGATCCAGCGTGAACGTGTCGTCGCAGAAGACGTAGGAATCGATCCCGAAGCGGCTGTGAATCCACCGGATCTCGTCCGCGAACGCCTCCGGACTTCGTGCCCGATAGCGTCTCTGGTTCACCACCGTGGAGGCGCAAAACGTGCAGGGCAAGGGACAGCCACGGGCGCTGAGCACCGGGAGCGCGTTGCCCAGGACCAGATATCCGTAGTCGTGCACGGGCAGGTGATCAAAGAGGGGGACCGGGAGCGCGTCCATGTCCTCCAGCAGTGGGCCCCGGGGCACGGAGACGATGCCGCCGTCGTGTCCCCGAAAGGTCACACCGGGCACTGCCTCGGGGCTCGTGCCGCGGGCGAGCTCCAAGAGCGGGACCTCACCTTCGCCCTCCACGACCAGGTCGATGGCGGGCTCCTCGAGGGTGTCGGCGGGGAGGGCGGAGGGATGGGGGCCACCCGCGACCACCACGATCTCGGGGTCGATCTGCTTCGTGATCTGGGCGATTCGGTGGACCGTCGGCATGCCGGCGGTGACCGCGGTTATGCCGACCATGCGCGGCCTGAGCTCCCTGATCGTGCTCGCTACCTCCTCCTCGGACCGAATGGCGCAGGCCACGTCGACCAGACGGACCTTGATCCCGTTGCCCTTCAGGTAGCTCGCGACGTAGGCCACCCCCAGGGAGGGGAGGATGAATCCGATCTTGCGGACGTCGATATCACCGTAGACGTCCCAGTACGGCGGCATGAAAAGCAAGACGTCGGTGTGGGAGGGGGGAGCGTTAGCCCGCATTTCTCACCAACTTTCGTCGTGAGGGGGCGCAGATTCGTGCCCCGGCGGTGCTTCGCACCGTTTCGCGCTGAGGCGTGCTGGTTGCACGTCGCACAAAGCGAAATGGGGGGAAGTGCTGCCAGGGTGCGGAGATGCGCCGCCACAGCAGAAAGTTGGTGAGGAATGCGGGTTAGAGCGCTGGGGCATCTTCTCTCCTCCTGGTCTCCTGGGGCGAGGGCGGGTTTCTTCACCGAGCCTGAGGGTCGACGTCGGGCGTGGGGACACCTAGCGGAAGAATAATCGATCTTCGATCGTCGAGGTCCCACCGCTTCGACGACGCTCGCTCCCGCACCGCCCCCGAGCGATCGCGAATCCTCGGCGACCCGAGTGGTCTTCGTCTCCCCCGGCCGTTCGCTGCGTTTTGCGGGTCCGCCGTGAGATGGATCGGTGTCCTTCGCGGCGCGGTCCAGGGGTCCGGTCCGGCCCTTGGTAATGGTTGGACGGTCGCGGTCCATGGGCTCGCCCGATTCCGAGGCTCCGGGCCGGGGGACCGGCCGCGGTGGGACGCGGCCGAATCGTGCGCGGCCCCTTACCAGGGTGTCCCGATCATGTCAAAATGGTGATGCGCCTCTTGGGTCGGCGAAGAGAGAGAAAATGTTCAAGGCGGCCAGTCGATGCTGGCGGCGACGCGGTCCTCCGCGACTCCGACCATTCCGGACTGCTCCTCACGGGAGTCTTACGAAACTGTGGGAAGTGGCGGCCACTTCTGTGGTGGGGAGTCCGCATCGGTACCTCTACCCCTCGAGCCCGATGACGAGGTCATCATCTTCTACGCCGATCTTCTGCGCTGGATCGGGCGTGGGTTCCCCGGCTCACCCGCTCTGGCCTATGTGACCCGCGACGGCACGCTCGAGGTCGTGGCCAGCTCGATTCTGGGCCGCGGTTATGTCTACGAGGCCGATGGTGACGGTCAATTGGACGTTGCGGTCGTGACTCGCGAGGGATGGCTCTGGGCCTGGCGCACGACCGGACCGGCGAACGTGGAGAGCGCGCCTTGGCCGACCTTCCATCACGACCCGGCGCGCACCGGCAACCTGCTCGAAGCGACCCGCGCATCGACCTCGGCTCGCGCTCAGCCACAGAGGTAGAGGATCCCGCGAGGGACCGGAGCCGGATCGAGGGCGGCGCGGCAGCGGCATCTCGACTTGCCCCAGAACGCACTCGCTCGGGTATCGTTGAAGAGGCGGGCCGGCGAGGAGCCGGACCCCATCTCGGGAGGAACACACGATGCTCCGAAAGAGCAGGGCCCCCTTGCTCGGGCCACGAATCTCAACCTCGATCGCGCTTCTCGCTGCAGCTACCGCCTCGGCGATCGGCCCCGCGTCGATCGAGTCCGCGCCTGAAGATCTCGCCACCCCCTTCCTGCGGATCGATGCGGTCTTCGGCGACGCCACACGCGCCGATTCCCCTCTGTGCCCGACAGCGGAGAGCTTCGACTGGTACCTCCTGGCAAACCACTGCCACAGCGAGTACAGCCACGACTCCTCGACCGATCTCGAGCTCCTGCTCTGGGAAACGGCGCTCCGAGGTGCCGACGCCATGGTGCTGACCGATCACCGTACATACGCCGGTTGCTCCGACGACGAGTTCCAGCCGGTGCTCGACATGGTCCCAATCTGCGGTCAGGAGTGGGGGTCGAGCCCGCATGCCGGCATCATCCACGTACCGGCCGACACCGATCCGATGGATGGATACTCCATTCCGGACATGATCGACGGAGTCACTGCCGCGGGCGGCACTATCGTCGCGAATCACCCCTTTTTCGACGGCGATCCTTGGCCGGAGGAGAGGCTCTCCGCGGGCATCGACGTCATCGAGGTCTGGAATGGGCCGTGGTGGTGGGGTACCGAAGCCGCCAGCAAGAACCAGCAGGCCGCCCGTTGGTGGCAGGACCACCTGGAAGAGGGCCGACGCGTGAGCGCGATCGGTGGCTCCGACAAGCACTACGTCGGTCTAAATCCCCTCTATCCCTGCAACTACGTGTACGCGGCCAGCAACCAAGCCGAGGATATACAGGATGCGATCGAAGCCGGAAGACTCGGCATCTCCCGCGACGAGAGCGGCCCACGGGTCTTTCTCTGGGCCGACGCCGACGGCGGCCTCGATTATGACCTGCCGATGGGCTCGAACATCAGCGTGACCACACCCTCGCGGATCTACATCCGCGTGCCGGTCAAGAATGGCGAGGGGGAGAAGCTTTTCCTCTACACCCACCAGGGCATCGTCTGGTCGGGGACCGTGGACTCGGCGAATTGGGAGCTGCGGGCCTCTGGAGTCGTGGAGGCTGGGGCGCGGGCCTTCGTCCGGGCCGAGCTGCGTGGGACGCGCACCAACTACATGAAATCGATGACCAACCCTATCTTCGCCAACTTCCCCGAGGAGTAATTCGCCTTGCGACGATTCCAGCTCGCCATAGCTCTGCTCTCGTTCGCCGCGCCCGCTGGCGCGCACATGGGACTACATCTACTCGGCCACTCGGACGCTGCAGCTCCGCGGGAGTGGAATGGGGACCCGATCGCCATCCTGGCGAGCCTCCGTGGGCTCGATGCGACCACCGAGGAGGCGATGCGCGCACAGCACGACCGGGTCGAAGCCTTTCGCCAGGAGCGCTCTGCGGGCCTTCCGCGTGAGACGCGGGAATCGTCTTGGTTCGCCGACGCCGACGACGAGCTGCAAGTGGGGATCGGGGTTCGCGACATCTCACCGCCCAAGGGCTGCCCCCTCGCCGGATACGGCGACCGGCTAAAGCCCGTGCCCTTCCTGTATCAACCCTTCGCCGACCCCGCCTACTACTCCAAGCTCTACAAGCCGAATCGGGGCGTCCGCGATCCGCTCTTCGCGAAGGCCCTCGTCATCGACAACGGCAGCCGCCGTGTCTGTCTCGTCGGACTCGATTCCGTCGGCTTGACCCAGCTCATCTTCGAAGATGTGGTCGCCCGTGTTCGGCACCTCGGCCTCGATCGAGACGCTCTAATCCTCGGTGGAAGCCATACCCATGGCGGCTCCGGCGATGCCGCCGATTACATGCTCTGGTGGTTCGCCACCGCCGACATCTTCGATGAACGGATCTACGATCCGATGGTCGACCGCGTCGTGCAGGCGATCGAGGCCGCCGTCGCGGACCTCTCTCCGGCCCGGCTGGGAGTGGCGTCCGACGACGACACACGCGCACTGACGAGGAACCGCCGCGAGGGCGATACGATCGTCGACCCCGAAATCGCGGTGCTCCGGATCGACCATCCCGACGGCTCTCCCCGTGCGGTGGTCTGGAACTTCGCGGCCCACGGCACCATGGTCGGATCCGACAACATGCGCGTGACCGCCGACTGTCACGGCTATGCGGAGCGAGCCCTCGAAGATCGGCTGGGTCCGGGCCTCACCGCGATCTTCCTGAACGGGACCGAAGGCGATGTCACCCCCGTCGGGCAAGGAGGGAGGGACGATTGGGAGGATTCGGAGCTCTGGGGCAATGCCATGGCCGATGTGGTCGAATCGATTCGCGACGGGATCGTGACGAGCGGCGAGATCTCCCTGTCGGGGGCACATATCTTCGTCGATCTTCCCGACCCCTACATGCGCCCCGCGTTCTTTCTCGAGCCGCCGGGTCCGGGGTACACCAAGGTGGGCCTCGACGGCCTCGTGGAGGAGAACAACACCAACTTCACCGGCGTTCGGATCGGCGACGCGGCGTTCGTGAGCATGCCGGGCGAGGCGATCACCCAGATCGGACTCGATATCAAGTCGTACGGAGAGTCGATCGGCCTGCCCGCCAGCTATGTGGTCGGCCTTGCCAACGGGCATCTCGGCTACATGACAACCCGTGAAGAGTATTGGCAAGGTGGCTATGAATCGGGCGCCACCTTCTTCGGTCCCGAAACGGGCGAGATCATGGTGAACTCGGCCATCCAGGTGCTCGATCTTCTGGCTGCCCCCTGAATCGGGCGACTGGAGGTCCTAGCCCGGGAATCTGTCGCCTCCCACGCTATCCCGCCTCCGCATTCCCACGTCTCCCCGTCGCGATCATCGGTAGCCAGGGGGAGGCTCCCGGATTCGACCGTCAGCGGATCGAAGCGAGAGCCTGGCCGTCAGAAGGGACAGGTGATCGCGCCGTTGTTGGGGGTTTTCTCTCGCGCGTAAGAGGATCTGGAGGGGCCGGCGCGTACATGGAGCAGCGGGTTGGGGTCGGGGCGGGGGCGCAGTACGAGCTGCGGGGCTTCGGGAAGGTCGCGGTCTGGAGCGCCGACAGCCTGATTGTGGGTGTCCAGGACCATGGTGGACCGCCGGTCAGCGATGTCGTGACGTGGACCGACTTCCAAGAGCTGCGCATCCCCTTCGTCGCAAGGGCCGATTCTGCGATGATCTACCTGTGGAACCCCAGCTCCGGCAACGCCTGGGGCGACGGTTTTCGCGTCGAGCGGCTTCCCTAACGTCCCGTTCGGATAGTCCGTTGTACGATTCTCGATGGATCGGCGTCGCAATCAAGGCGCAACGACGAAGGCGTAGCAGCGCTACGTCGCGGAGGAAGCAACGCCGAGTGCGGCGTCGAGACGCGGTAGGTGTGCAACGGACTATCCGAACGGGACACCAGCCAGACCGAGCTTGAGGTTCGGCTCCGGATCGGCCGCAAGGTGGGGCGCGCCTGGCCCGGTCGTTTGGCCCGCAATCGCCGGCAGACAGGGCGGGAGGTTCGTCCGGAGCGGAGCCCTCGCGCATGCCTGGCGATGGAAGGGCGGAGATCGGCGGATCGATGCTCAGCCCCACTTCCTCATCTTGATGCCGGTCGATCTCCGTGGATCCCTTGCGTCGATGCAAACGGTTTCTGAGAACAATTCGATGCGAGCTGTCTCAACCAGCGGCCGGCGCGGGCTCAACGATTCCTGGATGAGCGTTCGCGATCTGCTTATTCTAGCCCTAGTTCTTGCGGCGTTCGATCGGAGCGCGGCTCGCATCGATGAGGAAACATCATGGAACATCGATCCACCCGTCAATCGCCGGAGTCTCCTCCTCCTCATCCGCCTTCCGAATCAGCCGGACCTCGATCGATCGGAGGCTCGGATGCCCCGCGCCTTGCGCTCCCTCGCCCTTCGCGGCGAGGACACTGTGCGGCGCTTGCGTGCTTCGCTTCGACATTCCTCGCCGCCCTTGCACCCTCCACCTTCGCCCTCGCACCCGCCGCCTCGGCCGGAGAGCTCGATCTGGTCGGCCATACGAAGGGGGGCGCGAGCTTCGAGATCGAAGCGGGCAACGGTTTTGTGTACGTGGGCGCCGGCTCCACCTTGAAGGTGTTCGAGTCGGGGGCGGCGCCACCGCTCGTGCAGCTCGACGACCATCGGGTCCACTCCCTGATCCACGATCTGAAGCTCTCCGGCACCACGCTATTTGTCGCCGCCAACCGGGACGGCCTCTGGGCTCTCGATGTCTCCGATCCTGCGGCGATCCGCTCTCTGGCGCATGCCGGCGCCGGAGGAGAGGCAGCCGCGTACGACATCACTGTAATGAACGACACCCTTTACGTGGCCAATCACACCAACGTCACGGCCTACCGTTTCGAGGGCGATGGCTTCACCCGTCTCGGTGCCTTCGCGCGGACCCAGGGCAAAGACTACGTGACCGGATGCGACGTCCGCGGCGCGATCTGCGCGGTCACCGTCTCTTCGCGGGCCTCGGGTGTGTCGGGGCCGCGCAATGGTGTACATTTCTATGACCGGTTCACCGGCGAAGAGACAGCACCGCTCTTTCACCAAGGCGTCGGTTTTCCCGAAGATGTGCAATTCCCCGAGGAGGGGGCTGACGCGGTCTTCGTGCTCGGTGGTGGAAACACCTTCATGACCGAAGGGTACTTCTACGTGCTCGATCTCAGGAGCGCCACGCCCGAGCTGAGCCAGGAGTTCCGCGTGGATGCCGTCTTCCCGGGCTTCGACCTGGTATCGGTCAGCAACGCGGCAGCCCGCAACGACACATTATTCGTTACGTCGGTCGGCGGCTACTCCTTCCGGGATGACGCAGCCGGTGTTTGGGTTTACGACTGCACCGATCCCTTCGATGTCACTCAGATCGCCTGGGTGCCCCAGGGGCTTCTCTACTTCGATACCGCCCTCGATGGCGATCTCCTCCACGTGGCCTCCGAGTGGTACGGTGTCGTCACCATCGACATCAGCGATCTGGGCGACACGGAGATTCTGGGCCCTACACCGACCGGAGGCTGGAACGTGGGCACCGACGTGAACGGTGACTGGGTGGCGAACGCCCTCGAAGGGTATGGGTTTGAAATCCTCAATGTCGCCAACCCCTCCAACCCCGAGCTGCTGACCCGCGATGCCAACTCGGGCTTCTGCCACTCGATCGCTTTCTCCGAGGATCGATCGCTGCTCTATGGCGGTTACTCGACCACCGGCGGTCTGCGGATATTCGACATCGGCGATGTGGGCGGTGCCGGTGACCCGGTGGTGCTCGCGAGCATGCCGAGGCTGACCGGTGTGACGCGCATCGCTCCGGTAGGGGAGCGGATCTACGTGGTGCGACCCCTCGCGGGAGTCACGCGCATCGACGTCTCGGATCCGTCCAGTCCGCAGGTCTGCTGCACCGGCTCGGTGCTCCTCGCCGATCACCAGGATGTCGTCGCCCACGGCGACACGGTGATGGCCGCGTGCGGCCGCCGGATGCAGGCCTTCATCTTCAGCGACGACGCCGCAATCCAGGCGGGCTCGATACAGCCACCATGGTACTGGTTCTCGGGCTGCGACGCGGTGGCGTGGAGGGACGGACAGGTCTGGGTTCCCTGGGACAAAAGAGGCGTCTACCGATACGAGGCGCGATTCGATGGAGAGACGTTTCAATTCAGCGAGGCGGCATCCAATGACGATCCCGGCGATTTCGGACGCATCGCTGTGGACGAGCGCTATCTGTATGTCTTGCGCAAGAACGAGGGCCGTATGATCACGCTCGATCGCGTCACCCTCGAGCCGGTCGCTGAGTTCACCGCAGGAGGTGGGTACCGCGATCTGCCCTTCTATGGTGCCACCGACATCAGGGAGCGGGACGGGCTTCTCTTCATGACCGACTACCACAGCCAACTCCAACTGCTGCGGAAACCGGGCGGGAGCCACATCTTGCCTTGGCCGGCGCCCTGATCGCATCGCCAGCTTGAGGCGACGGGGCATCCACACGACCTTCCGGATAACCCGAATCCGGCTCTCGAGCGTCCAATTGCCGGCATCTCCGCCTTTTCGAGCCGCACGGGGCCTCCATCCCAGCCAGCGACCACACGCACTCGCCGATCAGGACCGATCACCATGACCTCACACTCCAGGTTGTTGCTCTTCTCCGCTCTGCTCGCCTCACTCGTCTTGCCGCTGGCGGCCCGCGCGATGGAAAGGGAAACCCTCTTCAGCACGAGCGCGGTCCACAAGATCGAGATCGAGCTGTCCTACGCCGATTGGTTCGCTGTGCTCGAAGAGAATCGAGAGACCGAGACCTACGTGGCGGGGACGATCACCATCGACGGAGAGGCGATCGACTCAGTGGGAGTCCGCTTCAAGGGCAACTCCACATGGGGTCATCCGGGCCGCAAGAAGCCCCTCCGGCTGAAGTTCAGCGAGTATCGGGAAGACCTGCGTTTTGCAGGCGCCCCCAGCATTGTCCTGAACAACGGTTTCAAAGACCCTTCCCTGCTACGAGATACCATCGGCAACGAGCTGATCCGGAAACTGGGATATGGGTCGCTAACCGGCTTTGCAAATGTGACGTTCAACGGTGAATTCGTCGGCTTCTACGCCTCGTTCAAGCTGAGCAAGAACGGGGAGTTTGTCGGGCTTTACGCGCCCACCGGCGCCGTGGCGCTCGACACACTGAGCTTCGGCCCTCAGCAGACCGATCTGTCGGCGATCCGGAGCCTCGATGGGCTCGGTCCCTGGATGTCGGCGGCCGCTCCGACACCGGATGAGCACAACGGCACCGGCGGCCTCATGGCGGTGGTCGTCTCCCACGACGAGACAGTGAAGCTCCCGCTGTCCGGCGGGAGCTTCTCCTTCCAGGCGACAGTGTTCAACCGGAGCTCCGTGGCAAGATCCGCAGATGCGTAGACGGCGGGGATCATTCCTTCCCAGGAGTTGGAGCCTCTCGACGGCCCGATCGCGCTGACCGTGCCCGCGCTCGAGCTGGTGACGATGCCGATCATCGAGGAAGAGTGCACCATGAGCCTGCTCCGGTGTCGGATCACAGGCAACTGGAGCTCGGACTTCGGGGGCGGTCTGCGCGCCGGCGCCTGTGGGACACTCACACTCGATGACTGCGTCATTTCCGGAAACTCCGCGGGCGGCCTCTATGGCGCCGAAGGCGGACGACTCCTCTTCGGTGGGGAACGTCTAGAGATGACCGGATGCTCGTTCAAGGGGAATCGAGCCGCTGGCGACGACGCCGGCGGGGACGGAGGTGGACTGCTCCTCCATTCTCCTTCTGCCTACATTCAGAGACGCGTCTTCTCCGGCAACTCGGCTGTGTTGTACGACGCCAGGCAGGGCGCAAGCGGCGGCGCCATCTACCTCTCGAGTGGATCGTTAGTCATGGAGCACTGCACAATCCGCAACAACAGAGCAACTTCGTTCAATGAGTCGCAGGGCGGCGGACTCATCGCCACCGGTGGTGTGGCCAGCCTGAACAACTGCATCATTGCCGGCAACCGTGCCACTGGAGAGCCTGGCACCAAGGGAGGCGGGCTCCATGGCCCCGTCGAGCTGTCAAACTGCACAATTGTAGACAATGTCGCGGACAACGATACCAGTGCTACGGGCGGCGGCATCTTCGGCGCGGCAACGCTGACGAATTGCATCCTCTGGGGCAACCTCCCAAACCAGATCGCGAATGCTTCTGTCGTCACCTACTGTGATGTGCAAGATGGCCATTCCGGCGCCGGCAACTTCAGCTCGACTCCTCGATTCACATCCTGGGGCGACCTGGACTATCTGCTCCAGCCGCTCGATCGCTGGGTCGGTGATACCTTCGTGCCCCGTTCCCCCTGCATCGACGCCGGCGACCCAACGATCGAAGACGGCGTCTTCGACTTGCACCCTCGTTGGCCGGATCACTTCCCGAACGCTGCTCGCTCAGACGATCCGCGGCCATCCAGTCGCTCGTGCTCAATCCCGCGCGGATGTTCCCCACGATGACACAATTCTCGATCGTTCGAGCTCCCTCAACGGCTCCGTACGCAACACGTAGTCCGCCTCCACTTGGAACAAATGCAGCATAAGAAAAGTGTCTACGAAAACGGGGGAACATCCCTTCAATCATCACCGATGCTGGTGGACTGCAGGATTAATGACAACTCCGCCACCGAAGGCGGAGGGATTTACTGTTCATTCTCTTCTTCACCGACACTCCTCCGCTGCCAGATTCTGGATAACGACGCCCAGACCGGTGGAGGCATGTATTGCTACTCCGACTCGTCGCCAGTCCTGACGGCCTGCAACGTATCTGACAATACGGCTATCGAATGGCAGTCCGGAGAGGGAGCCGGTCTCTACTGCATGCGCTCGTCTCCTGCGCTCACGAATTGCATCGTGGCGGGCAATCAGGCTGGTTTCGCTGGTGGCGGTGGTATGAGCTGTGTTATGGCATCATCTCCGACACTTATCAACTGCTCTCTGAGCACAAACAGCTCCGTTGCAGAGGGAGGCGGATTGCGCTGTTCAGGGTCGTCGTCGCCAACCCTGATGAACTGTATTCTGTGGGGAGACGAGCCAGACGAGGTGTTCGCCCCAGGCCTCCTGCCATCGGTCAACTACAGTGACATCAAAGGAGGCTACCCGGGCATCGGCAATATTTCCGCAGACCCTCTCTTCCGTAACCCTGCCAGATCGGACTTTCACTTGACCGGAGGTTCTCCATGTATCGACACAGGGAGTTCAGAAGGTGTTCCGGCGACAGATTTTGAGGGGGATCCAAGGCCCTGGGGTCATGGCTACGATATGGGAGCGGATGAGTACACGGAGGTGAGCATTTCTGGTGCGGCACCGCTCATGAGGCCGGCTGTGCACAAACTCGGGGCTGTTTGCCCCAACCCTTTCAACCCATCCGCGATGATTGCTTTAGAGCTTTCGCAGCCGGCACGGATTCGTCTGGCGATCTACGATTTTGCTGGTGCTCAAGTGCGGACCCTGGAAGAGGGCGTGCGTGAGTCTGGCTCGCATGGGGTTCGCTGGGACGGGAAGAACGACGTCGGCGGAGTCGTCGCCTCGGGGGCCTATGTGATCCGGCTCGAGGTGGATGGTGTGAGTCAGACGAGAGTGGCCTTGCTCTTGAAGTAGCGCTTCATTCGGATCGCAGGAGCAGTATGCACTATTTCGGATTTCTCACAGCGCCGGTGAACGCAGTCAGATTAGGTGCCTGCTCAGAGCAACCGTCTCAACGGGGACAGTGCGGCGAAGGCCGGCATTTGGGCCATTCAGGATTTCTTACCGGATTTCTGCTACAGCGGCGTGTTCGCATGTCTTCGCCACTTCCCACCGGTTCGAGGTGGAATCAGTTACAAGCGTGCTCGGACGCTCGTCTGCCGCATCCGCGAGGGTGGGGCCGATGGAAGCCATAGGTGCAAGACCGTGCCGAACGAAAACGAAGCGCCGTAAGGCGTGCGTTGCGGGGTAAGTCGGCTCCCAGCGATGAAGCCCAATATCCGTGGGGTAACCTCAACCTATGTGGAGACCACTCCTGTGGCGCCGAACAAGCTACCCGGAAGCCAACGGAAGGGCCACCGTCGGGAGGGTTACCGTAGAAACGATAGGCCGACGACTAGAGTGAACCGCCATCAGCAGCGCGTCATCGACTACTTGATGGAGGAGAACCGCGTGCTCCGCCAGCAACTCAACGGACGCCGGCTTCGCCTCACCGATGACCAGCGGCGCCGCCTCGCCGTGAGGGCCAAGGTCCTGGGCCGCAAGGTCCTCGGGAAGGTCGCCGGCATCGTGACGCCCGACACGATCCTCCGCTGGTACCGGCGGCTCGTCGCCAAGAAGTACGACGGGTCGCGGAAGCGAGGCCCGGGCCGCCCACGCACGAGGACGGACATCGCCGAGCTGGTCCGCAGGGTGGCCAACGAGAATCCGAGCTGGGGCTACACGAGGCTCCGCGACGCTCTTCGCCACCTTGGGCACGAGATCGGCAGGAACACAATCAAGCGGATCCTCCTCGACCACGGCATGGAACCCGCACCAGAGCGGAAAAGGCAGCCCTCGTGGAAGCCGTTCATCAAGGCCCACCTCGGCGAGATCTCCGCCGCCGACTTCTGCACCGTGGAGGTGCTCAAGCTCCTTGGCCTCGTCCGCTATTCCGTGTTCTTCGTGATGGACATCAGGACGCGCAGAGTAGAGATCGCAGGCATCACGTGCAACCCGTGCGGTTCATGGATGCAACAGATCGCCAGGAACCTCACCGACTGCGAGGAGGGATTCCTGCTGAGCATGCGGTACATCATCCTGGACCGGGATCCACTCTACACGGCGGGGTACCGCCGGTTCCTGAAGGACAGCGGCGTGTCCGCGGTGCGGCTGCCGGCGATGAGTCCCGATCTGAACGCTTTTGCCGAGCGCTTCGTTCTTTCGGCAAAATCTGAGTGCATCGATCGCATCGTCCCTCTGGGAGAGGACCACCTGCGACGCGCGATCGGAACATACGCCGAGCATTATCATGGGGAACGGCACCACCAAGGCCTCGGCGGTGAGCTCATCTCACCGAGCCCGACGGACGTCGCCTCTTTGCCGCGTCCTGGGCCACTGGCTCACGAGCGAGCTCACGGCGCGTCGAGTAACTCAGCGAGTTCCAGCAGCACGGCTGCCGTGAGCAGCGCGTCCCGGGTCGGCAGAGGGCGGGCTGATTCTCCATCTGCGTTGGTCCAGTCCCGCCGGATCATCATCGGCGAGCCGTCGGGCAATCGAACGACCAAATGCCCTTTGCAGCTCCGCAGGACTACCAACTCCTCACCGACGAGCGGATGATGACGACGCGTGATCCGAACGCGCTCCGGCGCGCTCGAAGAGCGCCTGTACGTGGTCGAGAGGGATCTTCCCCTTCGACCTCCGGGCGCTGGTCGCATTCAAGTCGGATCTGCGCCGACTCGTCCTGCGCGAGTTCCTGCGGGCCGTCTACGCCTGTATCCGGCGCCAGGCGCGCAAGCAGGGCATCCGCCTTTCGCACTGTGGCTCCGTCACTGTCACCGATCACCGAAAAGCGCAGAAATATCGTCTGATCCCGAAACAGCACTCCGGCAGCCGACGGGGCTGCCGGGCCGAGTGCGAGGGCGAAAAGCCCCGGGTAGCTCACCGCCAACACGGACCGACTCGTCAGGCTCGAAACCTCGTCTCTAGTTGTCAGGGCAGCTGGGGACAGTTCTGCCACCAGCAGGGGTTCTCATCGATGAACTCGAGGAGAGCGTCGTACTTCGGGCCGCTGCCCTCGTCGAGAAACTCGAGCGCCCCGTAGCTTCCCCAGACTGAATGCTTGCGACAGCTCGTGTAGTGGTTGAATCGGAGACCGCCCAATGCTCGCCAGTCCTCGAGGAATAGGTCGTACAGATGGCCCATCCGGGGATCGCGGTTGGCCTGGTTGAATAGCTCTGTGACCAGCGGATGGGTCTCTGGCCCGCGCTCCCCGACCAACCCCTGGCCTCCCTCGTAGGCAACCAGTGGCAGGCCGCGGGAGCTTGCCTCGGGAAGGCACACTGACATGAGCTCACGCGCATTTGCGAGAGCACCCCCTGGAGGTCCTCCGGAGAGCACCCCCCCGAACTCGAGCTCCGTGAAGAGCTTCTCCAGGCCGCCATCGGGATCGGAAGTCCACGTCTCCACTTCCTCCTCATGCTCCAGAGTCGAAATGTAGTAGCCGAGGTAGGAAGAGATGGCGACGGCGTCCACGCGGTTCGGGTAGCAAGGGCCGTCGTCCCAGAGCGGGCAGTCGAGCGCCTGCTCGAGGGTCCACGGGAATCCAGACTGTCCGGCCATTACGCACACGACACGGTCTCCCTCGTCCCCCCAGACCTCGTCGAAGATGTCGCATACTTCGGCGGTGCGCATTCCGTACCAATTGAGGCGTGCGGTGTAAGGACTGGCTTGTGGCCACTTCTCCATCCCGCGATCCTCCACCCAATCGCCCTGCATGAATACTGGGTTCCACACCTCGTTGGAGTACTCGACGTACACGGAGAGCCCCGGATCCAGCCGCGCGAGCGTGAGCTCGGCGAAGTTTCGGACGAAATCGTCGGTGGCCATGTGGGGAAGGGTGAACCATGGATCCGCATGGAGCTCATTGCACAGATCAATCATGACCTCGAGAGGAGCACCGATGAGTTCGGAGTAGCGCGCGTGCTCGGGGCGCGCCCGATCCTCCCAGTCGGAAAGCTGCGTCTCCTGAACCTGCATCCAGTCGGAGAATCGAATCATGCTGAAGCGGCTGAAAAACGCCAGATAATCGGGATGAAACTGCTGCGTTTCGTGCACCAACTCGAGGCCCGGCATGATGAATCGAATATTGCGTATGTAGTTCCCGGTTTCGTTGGGATCGGTCTCGACGATCTCCATGTAGACGTTGCCCGCCTCGGGGTCCACGTTCAAAACGTCTCGCCCAGGGGATGATGCGTCCGCATTCAGAAAGCCGTCATGGTAGAGGATCGTCCCCTCCCCGTCGTATAGGACGACGTACTCCCCCGCGGGATAGTGCCCGTCCAGAGCCGTGAAGAGAATTGTTCCCACTGATCGAAAAACGACGCCGTCTCCGTCCGTGGGGAGTGATCGAACCCACCCGTTGGCGTCCACGTCGATGAGGTCGGCTTCGCCCGTGTCCCAATAGAAAGTGTCGCAGGTGGGAGGCGGGTCGGTGCACTGGGGGATCCACGGTCGCGACGTTTTGAATGCATCCACGAAGGGCCATTCGCCGGACCAGTCGTTGATCCAGTCCACGTGAATTCCCAAGGGGGATTTGGCGTTGGGGGGTGGACCCACGGGGTGCACGATGCTCACTGCACCGATCGGCTCCAAGGCGGCCATGTCCGGTTGAACACCCGCTTCGAGCACCTGCGGTTGGGCGTCACGTGCTTGGGCGGTGCGATCGAGGGGGGCCGCGGAAAATGCGGGTTCTGCCGAGACGACGGCGAGAAGGGGTGGAAGCAGCCACAGCTTGCCGAGGCCGGAACCACGGGGGGGGAACGATCTACTCATCGCACACTCTCCTCTTGGGCATCGCACACTCTCCTCTTGGGGTTCCCGGCCGTTTCTTCGGAATCTCGTTGCCCAGGATTGTAACGCCACTCTGGGGGGCGTGCAGAATCTGGGGAAGGTCCGTCGCCGTCATCGGCGCCGGAACGTTGTCGGACGGTTCCGATCCGTCGAGCTGTGACGTGATCCTCGAGGTCCGGTGGGACCGTCCGGGCGATCTGGATCCCGGCTGCGGTGTGGGGGGAAGCATCGTAGGTCGTCAGCTGCGAAAGGTGCAGTTTGGGTCCGTTCCCTGAGGCTCGTGGAGGGGCTAGAGTTGCCCGAGAAGCTGAGAGCCTATGGCAAAGCACGGCATGCCCCTCGACGGGCGAATCGCAGTCGTTGCGGGCGCCAACGCGCCGTCTACGCCTGTATCCGGCGCCAGGCGCGCAAGCAGGGCATCCGCCTTTCGCACTGTGGCTCCGTCACCTTCGTGCAGCGTTTTGGGTCCGACCTACGACCCAATGTTCACTTCCACGCCCTCGTTCTGGACGGCGTCTACGCGGAAGCGGAGGACGGTGAGTTGGTCTTCCATCCGACACCAGCGCCGGACGAAGACGACTCGACCCGCATCGCGCGCCGGGTCCGTCGTCGGGTGGGACGGGTGCTGAAAGAGCGCGGATTCACGATGGAGGGCGTCGACGAGGAAGAGGGCGACCAGGAGGATGAAACCCCCTTGCGCCTCGGCGCCGCCTCCGCCTCCGCCGCCGGCACCATCGCTCAAGGACCGCGCTCCGGAAAGCACATTCCGCCGATCGAGCGCGTTGCGTGGGGAGGTGCCGGAGCGTCTCGACGCGACACCAGCGCGGGCGGGTTCAACGTCCACGTTGGCGTCGCCCTAGAGGCCGATGATCGCCCCGGCCTGGAACCGGATATCGACGAGATCGGGGGAGTCGAAGATCGCCTCCAGCTGGGCCACATCGTCCTGCTTCGAGAAGAAGTCGTGACCGACCTCGTCGGCGTCGGCGGGGTCGAGAAAGAGCTGGTATTCTGTCTTCAGGCAGGAGCGATAAAGTTCGATATCTTGCTCCTCGTGTGCCTGCCGGAAGTTCTCCATCGTGTCTTGGATGATGGTGAAGGGCTCCGGCTCGGGCGCAGGCTCGCCGGGACCGGTCTGCTCAGCCGGGTCGAAGACACAACCGGCGAGAAGAGCGGCGACGGCTGGGGCGAGAATCGAGCCCATCACTGGGCGCAAGACGTTGGTGCCCATGAACAACAAGAACTACTCCAAGGGGACTCGAGGTCAAGCCGAGCAGGGCTCTCGCCGGAGTCGAGCCGATTTCGATGAGGCGTCGAGCAGAACCTTCTAGGGGGGGACGCACTGGATTCACACTCCGTCAGACTCTGCCACGCTTGCCCCGTCGCCGCGCGCCGAATACGAGCTGGATTCCTTGTGCTTCTGAACGTGTGCGCCGGGGGGGCGACATCTCCGCGCCAGGCGATCCGATTGCGTTACGATCAGAGTGCGGCAAGCACTCTCACGAAAGGGCAGTCATGTATTACCGAGCGTCGATCCTCTCTGTCGCGTTAGCTGCGAGCGTACATGCGGCGATTATCCGTGTTCCGGGAGACCAGCCGACGATCCAAGCCGGACTCGATTCGGCCAGCGAAGGCGACACTGTATCGGTCGCTCCCGGCACCTATGCGGGTGCGGGAAACAAGAACCTTGATTTCCTGGGCCGGAACCTGGTTCTGGAGTCGGAGCAGGGGCAGGAAGCCACTGTGATCGACTGCGAGGGCTGGGGTAGGGGACTCTCCTTCCACAGTGGCGAAAGGGCGGCTTCGATGGTGAGTGGGTTCACCGTTACTGGTGGAAAGGAGCATTACAGTGGCGGCGTC
Source organism: Gemmatimonadota bacterium (assembly GCA_002686955.1). Lineage (GTDB taxonomy): Bacteria. Next base: position 9,524 of record NYZA01000176.1, on the reverse strand, counting down.
CATTGCGAATTTTCCGACCCGACATTCACCGATTGCACGATCGCGGGCAACAACGCTGCCAGCGGCGACGGCGGTGGCGTGAGTTGCATCCGGTCCAGCGCGACCTTCATCCACTGCGATATCAGGGACAACACGGCGGCCGATCATGCAGGTGGAGTCCGCTGCCTCGAATCCGCCCCGACCTTCATCAATTGTGCAATTACGGGCAACCGCGCCACCTTCGGCGGCGGTGGGGTCGGCTCCGTCGAATCCGACCTGACCATCACCGGGTGCACGATCGCATCGAATACGACCACCGACAGCCACGGCGGCGGAATTGCCATCTTCGACGTTGATCCTTCGACAATAGCCATCACCAACTGCACCATCGCCGGCAACAGAGCCATCCACGGCGACGGCGGAGCCCTCTGGATCTTTGCGTTAGCGACCAACCCGAAATTTACCAACTGCATCTTCTGGGGGAACAGCCCGAACGAGGTTTCCGGAGCTCACCACTATCTCGGCGATCCAACGATCACTTATTGCGACATCGAAGGGGGCTGGGACGGCGTCGGCAACATAGAGATCGATCCGCTCTTCATCTCCCTCCCGGGCTTCGCCAATCTACTGCGCCCCGGCTCCCCCTGCATCGATGCCGGCGACCCCTCGATCGAAGACGGTATCTCCGACCGGCATCCACGATGGCCAGGCTGGGTTCCGAACGGGGTGAGATCGGACATGGGTGCGTACGGCGGGCCGGGAAACAGGGGTTGGCTGCGGTAGTAGCCGGACAATGATGGGGCCGGGCGCCCTGATTCCCACCGGTTTTGGGCCTTCCCTGTCCCGTCGGCGGAGTGGCACGGCGAAATCAAGATTGTTGCCACCTTACGCCCCCGCGCCGCTCCAGTTACAATGGGCCGTCGCGCATGACCGAGGTGCCCATGAACTCGAGCCTGGAGATCGAAATGTCCCGCCCCACTCTTCTCGTGGCCCCTCTCGCGGCCCTGATGCTCATCCACGGCGCCGCAATCGGCGCGACGCCGCCCGGTGAGACCGGTGCTCAAGAATGGGGATTCCGTCAGGTGTGGATCACCGACCAGATGATGCAGCGGACCTTCATTGTGTCTGTCTACTACCCCGCGGAGGAGCAAGGAACGCAGGCGCCGCTCGATCCCTCGCTCGGCCCCTATCCCGGCGTCGCCTTCGGCCACGGTTTCACCATGACGCGCAAGCGCTACGACTTCTATGGGCGGCACCTTGCGACACATGGCTACGTAATTGTGTTGCTCAACTTCACCGACCTGAACAACGCGCGCCAACGCAGCGAGCTCAGCGCTTGCCTCACCTGGCTGGAGGAGCAGAACAGCGACTCCGGATCTTGGCTTTTCGGAGCGATCGACGACGAGCACTTCGCGGTCGCCGGGCACTCCATGGGCGGAGGGGTGGCGGTGCAGGTCGCGGGAGAGGATGCTCGGGTCGATGCCTGCGCACCCCTTGCTCCCGGCACCACCGCACAAGAGATGAGCGCAGTGAGCGTGCCGGTGATGATCCTGGCCGGCGATCGCGATCAACTCATTCCGATCGATGACCTGCGCGCGAGCTATGGTGGCGCCACTCCGCCCTCTTCGATGGTGACGATTCTGGGGGGAAATCACAATCAGTTCATGGATGTCTCATATTTCTGGGAGGATCTCTTCGACGGCAACCCCACGATCTCGCGCACCGAGCAGCAGCGCCTCACCAACCTCTACTCGACGGCGCATTTCGGGTACTACCTAAAAGGCGTCGGTGAATACCGCAGCTACCTCCACGGCTACCGAGGAGGCGCCGACCCTGGTATCGATCGCGACGCTGATTCCGGCGAGGCCCTGGACCTCCTGATCGAGCCCGCGGCACTCGAAGTGAGTCGCGGGAAGGAGCTCCAGTTCACCGTCACCATCACCAATCGCGAGGCGGGAGCCAGCGCGCCAAGCGTCCGAACACTGGTCCGATTCGGCGGCCAGACACGGCTCGATCCGGCCCTGGGACCGTTCACGGTGCCGCTCGAACCAGGAGAAACACGGGTCGTCTCGACCGCACAATCGGTTCCGGAGACGGCACCGGAGATCGAGATGGACTACGCGGTCATGGTCGAGGAGGGGGCGTTGATGATCGAGGATTCCTTTGCGGCCACCGTGGTGCCGGGCCGATAGCGCGGTCTGATGGCCGGCGTGCGGGGAGGTGGATCAGGCGATCGAGCAGAATCGAACGACGCCGCTTCCCGGGGGAATTCGATCTCGTAGCGCCCCTGCGCCCTGCTGAGCTCGAAGTCGGGTGTTCCGCGGGCGCTCTCGGCGAGGAGTTCGGCGTAGTCGTCGAAGGCGGCGAGAGAGCCGATGGCGTGAATTGTGAATACGTGTCTGGTCATGGGATCGGCCCCACTAGGAGCCTGTTGCGCATGGGCTTTCGAGCCCCGTATGCGGCCCTGCTCCGCGATCAAAGCGCTGAGTCCGCCGGAAGGCTGGTTGCCTTTCAAGGACTTAGGGTTCGCGCAAGAATGGGAAGTTATTCTTGCGCGAACCCTTAGCAAACCGAAGCCACGGATGGCGGAGGTGTGACCTTCCCGGCCCGATCAGACAAGAGGTGCTCTCGGGCTGCTCGGAGCAGGCCAAGTTCGAGCGTCTTGGTGACAAGCTGAGCTGCTTCGAGAACGAACCTATGCTCGACAGCGACTACGTCTGTGCGGCGGAGTTTCACAACACGTGCAGGAAGGCGGGGGTTCAGGGATCCCACCCCGACGTCTTGATCTGCGCCTGCGGCTATCGCGTCGAGGCATCGATCTACACCAAATACAAGGACTTCCAACGTTATCGCGAGGGTCTGCCGATATCGCTCTACGGGGCGGGCGAAACCCGGTAGCAACCCCGCGGCGGGGAGGGGACAGAGGCGATTGGGAGCGCGGTGAGCTCCGGCCACTGGAACCCCGGCGCACTCGCCGAACTCGATCGCACCGAGATCGGCGCCATGCACTGCGAGCGCTTCGGGCGGTGGTCTAAATCAGTCGCGCCGAGGCCCCAAATCGCTCCAGCAGCACTCCTCGCGGCGCGGGAGCGGGGGTGGGTCGTAGGTGAGGAGGGCGGAGCCGTCCGACCCCTGGATTCGGAGAAGCCCGCCCCTGCTGAAGCTGCTCCCTCTCGGGAACATCGGGGCGTGCAGCGACGCCCCGGCGGGGAGAAAACGCTCGCCGTCGAACCGGAACGGGATGATCTCGAGGCGCGAGTTGTAGAAGAGCTGCGCGTTGGCGAGACTTACGTGCAAGATGCCGTCCTGCTCTACGAGCCTCAAGATATATCGCGATTCTTCGCCTCTTCCCACGAGAGGCTGTTCGTAGAATCGCACGGGATGATAGGGATCGCGAATGTCGTAGACCGCGACGGAATGGGCTTCGTATCCCCATGCACCACGATAGAGCAGGTCTCTGTGATCATCGAACACCGCGCCCCCACCACCCCAGCCGACCAGCTCGCTGTAGATCCGCTCTACACCGCTTTCTCGTGAGATGCGGAAGAGCGAGAGCGAATCGTTGGAGCTCAACTCGACGGCGGCCAACATGTCGGTGTTGGAGCCGGGGAAGGGCCGGGTGTCCATGAAGTAGACATCCGTGTACTGGGGGAGATGATCCTCGATGGAGCCCAGAGGCTCCGGGTGCCCCGGATCGGTGAGGTCGAATACGTCAACGGCCGTGATCAGGAAATCGCGTTCGATCACCCAGTCAGGCGGCCTGGGTACCCCCGCGCGAGTCGAAACGGAGTCGGCCAGTACTAGAGAGTCGCCCCGCTCGAAGACGTAGTACCAGAGCTCTCCGTGCTGATAGGCGTGGGTGCCGGAGTAGAGATGGGTTTCGCTCAACGCCAGTTGGCCGTGATCTCGATCGTCGACGCGTGTCTTGCCCGGACCCGCGTAGCAGGCGCTCGTTTTCGCGCCGTACGAGAGGATCATGCGGCTGTCGCCGGTGGAACCGATAACCGCCCAGCCATCGCCGTTGGGATCGACGGCCGTGCGCCTCCCGCTATACTGAAAAAGAGGGATCTCTCGGCGCTGCTCGAGCGAGGGGCCGTCCCTGAGCCAGGCTCGATCGTTGCCGTCGGCGCAGTAGAGGCGGCCCGATTCGAGAAATGTGCAGCGCGTGCCCGACGACGATTCCCCTTCGGCGAAGAGCAGGGTGGTGGCTCCGGCCTCGTCCACCTCGAAGGCGAAAAGGGAATCGTGGTAGACCGCCGCGACTCGGTCGACTCGTCGCTCGGCGTCGAACCAGACCGAGAGGTCGAGGACACAACAGGTTGACTTCTGCTGAAGTGTCGCCGCGCGAGCTAGCTCTCCCGGCCCTTGGACCCTGAAGAGCACGATCTCGGCGTCGACGGCTGCGTAGACGTGATCGAGCCCGGAACTGGATCCGAGTGCCCGAGTGTCACTCGCTTCATAGACCGCGTCGCCCGGCAACACATGCCCGGTCGAATCGACCGACGCGCTGTGAATTGACGACACCGTGGTGTAGTGGAACCCACCGTATCGATCCCCGACCATCATCCAAGCGTTGGTCGCCCGTCGCTCGAGCTCGATGAGTACCAAATCACCGCCACTCTCGGGACGCAGCGTGGCGAATCTCGCACCGTGCCCGCCGCAGACGAGAAAGTCCCCCGCCTTCGCCAGCGAGAACCAGTGCACCCGATCATCCTCGGTCAGCCGCACCCGCGCATCGCCCTCCGGCGTCCAGAGCGTTCCCTCCTCCTCGATCACCCGCAGCGCCCCCCCGTACCTCTCGACATCGACCGCCTGGCTCATCGGCAAGCCGAACTCCAGCAGCTCGAAGGGCTGCGCCTCGTAGGGACGCAGAGCCACACGCTGGAAGATCGTTCCCGCGCGAATCAGATGCTCGCCGTCGGCGAAGGTCGAGGTGAAGCGGGTCGAGAACGAACGCAGCCCTTCGAGGCGGTACCGCGTCTCGCCGATCGGAGCGGCTACTGCGACCGTCGAGATCGCGAGGCAGAGGAGAGGGGCGATGCGCATGGTGCAGGCCCTCCTACGATTGTGGTTGCGGGTGGGGGACCCGTATCAGCACGGCGGAGAGCTCATTGAACGAGGGCTGCAGAGTCAGATCCCAGCGCGTGATCGGCTGGTAGCTCTCCGCCTGGTCGGGAAACCAGGGTTCGTCGATCGGCGGCTCGTCGATGCCGAACTGCATGTCCTCCAGGGCTGGGCAGAAATCCGGCCCGTCCCCCGTGGGGTCGAAGTTTATGTAGTCCACTCTGGTCTGCGCGGCTTCGACGGTTCCGTAGTATTCACCACTCATCGGCCGGTAGACATCGAGCCCTTCCTCATCGGGATGGCCGTTCGAGTAGATCCGAAGACACTGGCTGCTCATCGTGGAGTTGATCGCCACGAGCCAGCTCTCGTCTTCGTCCGCCCGATGGGCCAGCTCCTCGAGCCGGACGGTGCCGGGGGGGGCCTCGTAGAAGAGGCTGAAGGGGGCGCCGAGATCCTTCGGGGTCCCGGTCGACAGCTCGTACACCAGAATACTCGGCTGGTACATACTGGGAGGATCGTTCGGGTGGTCCTCGTGGAAGGAGGCCACGTAGAACAGATGCGGCTCGAAGCGCCGTGTCGGGGAGTAAGGCTGGATGAAGATGCCGTTGTTGCGGTTGGCGAGGTCTGGCTCAGATGCCCAGTACCGCACCAGGTTGGTCAGATCGAAATCGACGATTCTGTGCGAGGGATCCGGGCCATCCCATATCCCCTCGATCGCGATGTAGTCTCGCCGGGCGGAGGAGAGGTACTGCAGGCCGAAGTCCTGGTACCACTCCTCGTCATCCGTGCCCTCGTCCCATACGTGGTTGAAGAAGCGATGTTTGAGAGGGTCCGAGTCCTCATCAATGAAGTCCTCCCAAGTTCCGGTATCGCCCCAATTCAACGAATCGGCGGAGGGTATGCGCGATACGTGCGAGAAGGCGCTGGTATTGCCGTTGCATGTCCTTACGTCGCAATCTCCGCTCGGAGCGAGCTGTCGTCGCTGCAGCGTGAGCAGCAACCTCGCTTCCTCGACGCGCGTCGCGTCGAAGGCGCCTTTCATCTCATTGAACTTGATGCGGCCGAAGCCTGAGCAGTAGAAGTCGGCACCATGGCAGGCGTAGCCGGTGCGCAGCACGTCGCTCGAGTTTGTTGGTACCAGTCTCCAGTCGTCGGCAGGGGAGATCCACGAATCCTCCACAGTCCAGGTTCCGGAGCCAGGCCTCGGAGAGGCGTGGGTCACGACCTTTGGCGGGAGGCACTCGACGGAGGGATCACCTTCGAGACGTTTCTCCGCGATCGCCGCAGCCATCCGATTCACTCCGGGAACGATGCTGAACAGCGACGAGGCCTCTCCCTCGAACTGCTCATCCCAGTTCGCTCGGTTCTGCGGATGAAGCAGATCCCAGCGCTCGGGCACGTCGTCGTCCGGATTGGCTCCGGGTTCCAGATTGGCGATGCCGACGCTTACGGCCATCAGCCCGACGCCGTGCGCCGCCGCTGCCTGAGCGGCCATCGCCCAGGCCTCGCCGCCGTTCGGCGGACTGTGCATTCGATTCAAGGGGCGGAGCTGCAGGACCGGCAAGACGGCTCGGGGATGCTGGGAGGGGTTGGTCTCGAGGAGCTTGAATCCATAGTGGTGAATCGCCCTGCTCCACCAACAGCTCCCGCGTCACACCGCGCACCTGAGCCACCAGTTTCCGCAGCGCATTCAGTAGCTCCGTGTTCGATCGAGTCTTCATGGCGTTCAAACCTGTTCCTTTCTTGGGTTGGACCCGATTCTACCATCGAGTTTCGCGGCCTCCCGTAGCCGCCCCAGACGCCAATTCTCCATGTGCGGGGCATGAAATCGTTGCTGCCGCCGCGATCGCCAGGCAGAGAGGGCCTGTGCGCGATCTCGATGCCGCCGAAACCATGACGCTCAGCCCGGTCCCTATCGGCCGCGAAATCGCTGTCAAGTGTTTTCTGGTCCTCCTGACGTTTCGACGTAGCCCCAAGCTCCGCGGATCCCCGACGAGAGATCGCGGGTCAGTCGAGGCCGGGGACGCTCGCCGGGCATGGGCAGGGCGCGAAATCTGTGCGCTGGACGCCACCATTCTCATCCGGAACCTCGGGAAGAGCTTGCCAAACAAGACGCAATGCCGATCGAAACGTCAGCGCGCGGCACCGCGGCGCCCCGGCCGCAAAGAGGGCGTTGCGTTCGGCGATGCGGAGCCGGGGGGCGGGCCTGGCCGCGGATGGCGGCGACCGGCAAATCAATGCGCGGTCATCCCCCTTCTCTTTCCCCTCTTCATTCCCCTCTTGCCGATCGATGATCCGGATCGAAGATGCCGGAAGACGCGGCCGGACCAATTTCGCGTTGATCGTAATACGGTCCGAACCATTTTACGATTAGCCGTAGATCGGTCTTGATCTTGGCGAGGGGCCCCACTACCTTGCGGTCATGCGGAGAGTCTACGAGGCAGCCCTGGGCGAGCACATCGCTACACACCGACAGATGGTCATGCTGAGCGGGCCTCGGCAGGTCGGGAAGACTACGAGCTCTCGGGCATCCGCCCCCGATCACCGCTACTTCACCTGGGATCGCCAGTCCGATCGACTGCTGATCACTCGCGGGCCGGATGCGGTGGCCGACGACTTGGATCTCCACACGGCGAGGTCGACCAGTAAATCCGTGATCTTCGACGAGATTCACAAGTACCGAAAGTGGCGGTCTTTCCTGAAGGGGTTTTTCGATGTGTACGGAGACCGGTCCACCGTCATCGTGACCGGGAGTGCCCGATTGAATGTCTATCGCCGGGGTGGCGACAGCCTGATGGGGCGCTACTTCCCCTATCGGATGCACCCGTTGAGTGTGGCCGAGCTGGGTTCGGCCGAGCTTTCGGAGTCGGAGATCCGCGGGCCGGTGCGGATCGACCGATCCGCGCTGGAGACGCTCCTCGAGCTCGGGGGGTTTCCGGAGCCCTTCTTGAAGGGGACTCGACGTTTCACCAATCGGTGGCGGCGGCTGCGGGCCGAGCTCCTGTTTCGCGAGGACCTTCGTGATCTCACGCGGATTCAGGAGACGGGGCAGGTCCAGGTTCTCGCGGAGCTCTTGGCGCACCGAGCGGGGCAGCTCTTGAACTACAGCTCCCTCGCCGGGGAGGTGAACGTCTCCGTCGACACGATTCGCCGCTGGATCACCGCGCTCGAGTCGTTGTTCTTCTGCTACACGGTTCGGCCGTGGTTCCGCAATGTGCCGAAGTCGCTGCGCAAGCAGCCCAAGGTCTACCTATGGGACTGGAGCGGGGCTGCGGACGCGGGAGCGCGCCGCGAGAACCTCGTGGCTTCCCACCTGCTGAAGGCGGTCCACTGGTGGACCGATCTCGGCCTCGGGGAGTACGGGCTTTTCTATCTGCGGGACAAGCTTCGGCGAGAGGTCGATTTCCTGGTGACACGTGACGGCGAGCCCTGGTTTCTCGTCGAGGTCAAGTCGTCGGCGAGCCGGAGCCTGAGTCGGCATCTGCACTACTTCGCCGGGCAGCTCCAGGTCCGCCACGCGTTTCAGCTCGTCTTCGATCTCGATGCCGTCGAGGCCGATCTGTTCGAGCACGAGACCCCGGTGCGCGTGCCGGCGCTGACGTTTCTTGGGCAGTTGGTTTAGGGCCGACCAGCGCCTCAGTCGCGCCGCGGCCCCCCATCGCTGAAGCAGCACTCTTCGCGGCGGGGGAGCGGGGGTGGGTCGTAGGTGAGCAGGGCGGAGCCGTCGTACCAGCCTCTGGTCGGCAGATAGCCCGCCTGACCCGATGGCCGGAGGGGTCGGACCCTTGAGTGCAGTGGCGCTCCGACCGGGACGAAGCGGTCGCCGTCGAACCAGAGGGGGGTGGCTCTGAAATTCCAGTTGAGGCCGTAGAGGTTGCTGTCGAAGACGTGCAGGATTCCGTCGAGGCAGACGATCCCGTCTCGGATCGCCCTGGTGGCGGAGTTCGGTTCGTCGAAGAGGTGCCGGTGCAGTCTCATCGGGTTGTACGGGTCGGAGATATCGTACACCCAGATCGGATCCTCTCGCGGCAGCCAGTGCGTGCGATAGAGGAGGTCTCGGGTGTCGTCGAAGGTGAGTTGGAATCCGTAGTCGACCTGGTCTCCGCTGATCCGTTCGACGCCCTGCTCGCGGGAGACCCGGTAGAAGGCCAGAGTGTCTATTGGGAAACCCTTGCCCTGGAACGTTCCGACAAGAACATCGGTCTCGGAGCCCGGAAACGGTCGGGTGGCGAGGTCGTAGACGCCGTTGTTGAAGTCGAGGGGATTGAGCAGCCGACCGATCGGCACCGGGTGGACGGGATCGGAAAGATCGAGCACTCGATCCCGCGTTACCAAGAAGTCACGCTCGATCGACCAGGGCACGATGGTCCCAGGCCTGAACTCCACGTCCAGCGAGTCGACCAGTGCCGGTGGGGCGCTACGCTCGAAGATGTAGAAACGCTGGATCCAGTTCTCCCAGAATCCCGTGTAGATGTGGGTGT
>NYZA01000175.1 GCA_002686955.1 Gemmatimonadota bacterium | reverse complement strand
CCAAGGGGTCTTTTCGAGGACCGAGAACGTCCCGTTATGACCAATCCCCGCGGGAACTCAACCTAGAGCGACCGTAGGCGGCTCGACGCGTGCGATGCGGTCGCGTAAGTCTGCGTCGGGCAGCTTGCCCTCGGGTGTGTCGAGGGCCGTGCGCGCGTCATCGATCAATGTTCTGCGCTTGCGCTTCGCGTTCGCCGACCTACTCCCGGCCCCGGTCGACATCGAGTTGCGCTCGTGCTCGAGAAGTCTTTTCGCAATGGTCCAGCCCGCGTTCTCCTCACCGATCCGATTCTCCACGGGAACACGCACATCATCGAAGAACGTCTGACAGAAGATGGACTCGCCACTGATCAAGGGGGTCGGCGTCGCCTCGACTCCCGGGTCGGCCATGTCGATGAGCAAGAAGCTGATTCCATCGTGCTTCGCGACCTGTGTATTGGTCCGCACCAGGCAGAAGATCCAATCCGAGAGGTGCGCCTCGGAGGTCCAGATCTTCTGACCGTTTACGACGTAGTCGTCGCCCTCTCGGACCGCCCGGCACTGCACGTTGGCGAGATCTGAACCCGCTCCGGGCTCGCTGTAGCCCTGACACCAGCGGATTTCGCCGCGGGCGATCGGCGGCAGGAACTTCCGCTTCTGCTCCTCGGTGCCGTACTGGAGTACCACGGGCCCGAGCATCATGATCCCAAAGGAATTGAGTGGCGTTCGACAGCCGAGCTCGCGCATTTCTTGCGCGAGGACCGCGGCTTCTTCCTTGGAGAGCCCCGCTCCGCCGCAGTCCCGGGGCCATGTGGGAACGGTCCAGCCTTTATTGGCCATTCGCTCCATCCAGAGCTTCTGGTCGTCGCTCGAAAAGCGGGCCGTGCGCCCGCCCCAGGCTACATCGCCCGGTCTGCGCATCTCGGGCGGGCAGTTCTCATCGAGCCAGGCTCGGGTCTCTGCGCGGAATGTTTCGCGGTTGTTCACCTGGTCTCCTCGTGGGTCGGGCTGCAATCAGGACGGCTGGCGGGGCAGAGCCGCCTTTCGTCTATGGCTTGCCCCCTTTGGTGACTAACTAGTATCATAGTTGTATATCGGTCTCGACGTAGGGAGAGCCAGCTCATGAGTACGGGTACCGACACGGAATCGCGCATTCTGCTTGAAATGGAGACCGAGCATCGGGCCTTATTGACCCTCAATCGGCCCGACCATCTCAATACACTGACGCTGGATATGTGGCCGATCATGAGCCAGCTTGCCGAAGAACTCGAGGCGAACGAAAGTGCCCGTGTCGCCATTCTCACGGGCACCGGTGACCGGGTCTTCAGCGCAGGCATCGATCTCGCGCCTGGCAAGCCCGGGTCGGGTTCCGGCAAGCGTGTGAAGAGAAGTGCGGCGCAGAAGAATCGCCAGACGGCGCAGCTGATCCAGCGCACTTCGAGCCACTTCACGGCCTTCGAGAACATGCGAATTCCGGCCATTGCCGCCATCAACGGTCACTGTCTGGGCGCGGGGCTGGAGTTGGCGCTCTGCTGTGACATTCGTCTCGCGGTGCGCGGGGCGACGCTCGGCTTGCCGGAGGTCGAGCTGGGGGCCCCCGTCGACATGGGCGGCACAGTCCGCCTGATGAAGGCGATCGGCCCCGGGCACGCCAAACGCCTGCTCTACACCGCCGCGCGGATTCCCGCCGAGGAGGCCCTCGACATCGGTCTGGTGCAGGCCCTCCATGATACGCCCGAAGAGCTCATGAGTGCCGCACGCGAACTGGCCGACCGCATCGCCGCGCAAGGTCCGCTGGCCGTACAGCACTGCAAACGCAGCTGCAACCACGCGCTCAATCGCGGGCTCATCGACGACCTGGAGTTCGAGGCTGCCAGCGCTTCCGATTGCATGATCAGCGAAGACCTGGTGGAGGGATTGAGCGCTCGCCGCGAGAAGCGCGAGCCTGTGTACAAGTCCAGGTAAGGGAAGGGCGGCTCGAAGGTAGGAAGCCTACTCGAGCTTCCCACCAGCTCTCTCGAACGACGGGCCTGTGAATCGGGACCTGCGATTCTGGCCGGCCTTCGGCGCAGATGACTTGGGTCCAGCGGTCGCGCCGCCATCGACGACCAGCGTGTGGCCGGTGATGAACGTTGCTGCGTCACTCGCCAGGAATAGCGCCGCATTTGCAATGTCTTCCGGCTGCCCCACGTGTGGATAGGGCTGGAACCTCATGAGTCCTGATTCGACTTCCTCTTTGTCGTTTCCGCCCACACCGAAGAGAATCGGTGTCGAAATGCCGCCCGGTGCGATGCAATTCACCCGGATGCGATCGCGGGCGAACTCGAGGGCCGCGCAACGCGTTAGGTGCACGACCCCCGCTTTGGCCGCGGCGTAGGAAAACATGCCTGTGGATCCTTCGAGACCGCCGATCGATGATGTCGAGATGATCGACCCGCCACCGGCCGTGCGCATCGGTGCGGCGGCGTACTTCATGCCGAGGAATACGCCACGCAGACAGACCGCCTGGGTGCGATCCCAGTCTTCGACCGATACGTCTTCGAGCGGTCCGACCGCGCCACCGATTCCGGCGTTGTTGAACATGATATCCAGGCGACCGAATGTTTCGGTCGCACGCGTGACGACCGCCTCGATATCCGTTTCTACGGCCACATCGGTGTGCTGAAACACGGCTTCGTTTCTGCTCTCGGACGCGAGATTCGCAACTTCTTCACCGCCGGCGTCGTTGAGATCCGCCACCACGACATTTGCCCCCGCCTGCGCAAAGAGCAGGGAGGTCGCGCGACCCATTCCGCTCGCGCCGCCGGTGATGATCGCCACCTTGCCGGTCAAGTCATACATCGTCTTCTCCCGAGAGCGACTACCGCCCAAGTGCACGGGCGAGCGCGGGCTGGTGCAACCTCGAGCAGTGCATCAACCCGATGGGTTGCCCGTGCGGAGATCGAGCCTCAGCCCAGTAATTCCTTCACCTTTGCCGCGTGGTCGGCGCCGTCCGCCATGCCACACTCGAAGGCATCCGGGCGTTTCGAGTAGTCCATCAGATTCAGTCTGAGTGCGTCGAGGCGCTCGCTACCCAGGATTGTGTGGGTGCGTACGCCTGTGTCTGCGATGGCCTCCATGTCCTCAATGGTCATCTGGGCTACGCGCCCGATGGCGACCTTCGGTCCGATGAAGAGCGCCGCATCGAGGGCGAGATCCTTTGTGATTGCTGCGTGGTACAAGGGACCGCGAGAGCCGTCCATATAGTGTTCTCCCGCGTGGGAGACGGTTGGGAAATAGCCGGGTATGGCGCACGATGAAGCCACGGCTCGAGACAGCGGTATGCCATCGTCGGCTGTCCAGAACTTGGGCTTGCCGGTGGAGCACGTCGCAGAGGTAGGGCGAAAATCGACGTCCGGCCACTCGTCGGTGCCTACCGTCTTCTTGAACATGTCGACGAATTGATCCTCAGAAAGCGCGGTGTCCGCTTCTATTGCGAGCTTGGCGATCTTCGCCACGGTTTCGGAGTCTCCGCCCTTGGAGGAGAGCATCAATGCGATGATATCGGCGAAGGCTCCCTTTTCGAGGTCAGGCGTGGGGAGCTTGCGGCGAGGGTTGCTTGGATCTCGGTCAAGCTCGAGTGCATCGTGAGGATCCCTGCCAAGCGCCATGTCGGCTCCAACGGAAGAGCCCGCGGAGGTTCCGATGATGATGCGCGACTTCGCCGGCTCGAAGCCGATCGCATCGACCAATCCGGCAAGCACGCCGTTCTCCCAGGCGATTCCTACCGATCCACCGCCTCCCAACAAGAGTCCAAGACCCGCCATCACACAATTCCTCCATTGCGCGCGGTGCCGAGTGCGGCCCGCAGGGTCGAAGCCCAGCTCTTCGGGCGTTGGGCGTTGCCCGCAGCTCGTTGTCGACCTTCACTCATAGGTTGTTTCATCAAACGCCGTGGTCCTCACGATATTGCGACCAGCGCGCGAACGAGTCGTCAATCGCGGCGTTGCGCGCATCGACGACCTTTTTCAGTTGGGGGTGACTGAAGATGTAGAGGTCGTCCGCCAGAATCGCCGCCAGCACCATTTCGCCGATGACTTCCGCCTCGAGCATGTCGTCCATGACGGTCTCGGACAATTTTCCCAGATTCAGCCGCGTGTTGTCGGTTTCGCGGGTCAGATTCTCCGGGCGATTGCGGCCCGACTTCCCCACGTTGGTGACTACGCCGCCCGGACACAGCACCGACACGCCGATGTTGTATCGGGCCAGGTCCGTGCGCATCACTTCAGACATGCCGACGACAGCGAATTTGCTGGTGGTATAGATACTGCCGCCCGGAATCGGCATGTGCCCTGCCATCGACGCGGTGTTCACAAAGTGGCCGCCTTCACCGTGCGCCTTGATGCGACTTGCAAAGGTCTGCACGCCGTTGATGACACCGGCCAGATTCACGCCCATCACCCAGTCCCAGTCCTTGTAGCTCATCTTGTCGACTCGCCCGCTGACGGATACACCTGCGTTGTTGCAGACCACATGGACCTTGCCGAAGGCGGCTTCGGTCTCCCGGGCGGCCTGCTCCATCGCATCGCGGTCGGTCACGTCGAGCTTCAGGTGGATCACTTCGGCGTTGGAGCTGGCGAATCCTCCTTTCACTCGATCGAGTGCGGCTTGTTCGATGTCGGTGATCGCGACCTTCATCCCTGCGGCCAATAGCGACCGCGCCATCGCGAGGCCGATTCCACTGGCGCCGCCAGTGACGAACGCCACCTTGCCGGCAATGTCCTTCAACGGTGAACCCCCCGGAAGTGAGCTGCAGATTCGTACTCGAGTCGATTGTAGACTGAATCCTAACTATGATACTAATTCATTGGCATCTAGCGTAGGCGATTTCCGGCTGTCTGCGATCGCAGCCAGCCCTTGGGAAAGACGGGAGAAGGATATGCGTTTCGGATTGTTCTACGAGCTTCAACTACCCAAACCCTGGGACGAAAGTGCTGAGCATCGACTAGTTCAGGAAGCCCTCGAACAGGTACAACTGGCCGATCGTCTCGGCATCGATCATGCCTGGGCGGCGGAGCATCATTTTCTGGATGAGTATTCTCATTGTTCGGCTTCAGATATCTTCCTCACCGCGCTGGCTGGAAAGACCGAGAACATCCGAGTCGGGTTCGGCATCCGTCAGGTCATCCCCAACTACAACCACCCCGCACGCACAGCCGAGACGGTGGCCATGCTCGACCTGATCTCCGATGGGCGTGTCGATTTCGGCATCGGAGAGGGCGCGTCGCGCTTGGAGCTACACGGCTTCGGAATCAAGGCGAAGGAAAAACGTGAACTGTCGCTGGAATCAGCGGAGCAGATCGCCAACATGATGGTCATGACCCCATACCCCGGGCACGAGGGAAAGGGTTTTTCCATGCCGTGCCGCAATGTGCTGCCGAAGCCCCTGCAGAAACCGCATCCCCCGATGTGGATGGCCTGTACCAACCTCAAGACCATCAAGGTGGCGGCACGCAATGGCCTCGGGGTGCTGGCATTTTCTTTCGTGGACCAGGAAGAGGCCAAGACCTGGGCGGATATCTACTACGACATCATCAAATCGGAAGACTGTGTACCTCTCGGGCACTCGGTGAATGCCAACATCGCGGTCGTGGCCGGTTTCTCTCTGCACGAGGATGCCGAGGAAGGCCGCCGCCGCGGCGTAGATGGATTCGCCTTCTTCCGCTATGCGATCAACGCATTGGTCGCCAACGACATCAAGCCCGGACGCAGCACGTTGTGGGAGGAGTTTGAGGCTCTCAAGGCGGACCGGGAGATGCCCACCGTTCCGGCTCCCGGCATCGGCACTCCCGAGGAGTTCGCCGCCTTCATCCGTGAGTTTCAAGAGGTTGGCGTGGATCAAATCGTCTTTCTTCAGCAGGGGGGGAGGACCCGTCACAAGCACATCTGTGAGAGCCTGGAGTTGTTCGCGCGTGACGTGATGCCCGAGTTTGTCGAGGGCCGCGAAGAGCGCGAAGCGAACAAGGCTGCAGAACTTGCGCCCTATATCGAGGCCGCGCTCGCGCGTAAGCAGCGGATGGCGCCGATAGCCGACGAGGACATCCCTGTGGTGTACGCATCACGGGAGCGAGACAAGTTCTATCACAAGGATTGAGTTACGTACTTCAGGCGATCGTCGAGCTTGCGCTGCCCCAGCAGCTTTCGACCTACGCTCAGGAGAAGGTGAGGCCTCGACTCACATCTCTCGATCGCGCGTTCTGGGTTCGCACTCTTTCGGTTCTAGCCGCCTAACTTCCGACCGGGGTTTCCCAGCGAACTTCCGGGAAGCGTCCGAAATCTCCATCCGTCGACACGACGCCCGCTTGGAATCGCGTAACTGTTTGGATTTCCTCACTCTCCGTTCAGGCTTCGAGGCTGAGGGTCGCGGTTCGAATCCCTCCCGGCGTGGGAGCGTCGGGGGTTGTGTCGCTGCCACTGCGATCCCTAGGCACCGCACCTGGGGATCACTCCCTCGGGCGCAGCGTTCTCGACGAGTTGTGCTCCTCGTCGGGGCAGCGATGACGGCACACTACGCGGCACTGCTTGTCGAGAGGGCCGGTGCCAGCTCGGAGCCGCGGGCCGCTAGCGCGCGCGTCGGAGCGATTGCCCGACTACGATTTGCCGGCGGAGTCGTTCGCGGGTGGCCCTGGATCTTTCGGAGCGGGTCGCTCCTCCCATATCGATCGTCCGTCAGGGGGCGGTCACCCTCGTCAACGGTCCCCCGGCTGCGCTCCCTCGACTACCGCGCACTGATACGCAAGGACCGACCGAGCTTCCACTTCGGCTGACCCAGCCCCCGCAAGCTCCTCGAAGCAGAGGTCGATCTCCCTGACGTTGCGGCAGTGATCGAGCGACGGCCTATGGTAACCGGATGGCATCCGCCGGCCCGAGCACAGATCGGAGGCCGGGAAGATGCGACAGGACGTGGCTCGATCACTGGGGGCAGGTCGATGGCAGAAAATCGATACGACGTAGTCGTCATCGGCTCCGGCGCAGCTGGCGCGATGGCCGCCTACACCCTCGCCAAAGCGGGCACGAGAGTCTTGATGCTCGAGGCCGGCCGCGACTACGATCCCTACGGTCGCTCTAGGTTGAGTTCCCGCGGGGATTGGTCATAACGGGACGTTCTCGGTCCTCGAAAAGACCCCTTGGAGTTCCT
>NYZA01000174.1 GCA_002686955.1 Gemmatimonadota bacterium | reverse complement strand
GGCTTTCGAGCCCAGTGTTCGAGTTCGTTTCGAGATCAAGGAGCTGAGTCCGCGGGAAGGCTGGTTGCCTTTCAAGGACTTGGCGACGCAGAGATCGGAACGAAGACGGATGCTGGGCGAAGCGAAGACCATGCGCAACAGGCTCCTAGATTGGGTTCGCGCAAGCGACAGTGAGTGAGAAAGGAGCCGACACATGAGCCGACTACTGGCATCGAAGATCGAAGCAGCCAACTCGATACTCATCGCTGATGGAAACCTCGATGCGATTGCCCAGTTTTTCACGCCAGACTATGTCGTCCATCTGACGGACGAAGACGCGACATGGGACCACGGCGCGATTCGAAAAGTGCTCGGCATGTATCGGCGTGCCTTTCCAGACATCCGGGTCGAAGTCGAGATTCTCGAGGAGGGCAAGGACCGAGTTGCCTGGCAACGGACTTTCCGTGCCACGCACAAGGGTAGTTTCAAGGGCTTCCCCGCCACCGGCCGCCCGATCGTGTGGCGCGACATGGTGGTCAGTCGATTCTGGGAGGATCTCATCGCGGAGGACTGGTTCATCACCGACCTCGCGGAGCGTCTGCTGCTTGCGAGGAAAGGGTGATGCAGCCTGCGCCGGCGGGCCTTCCAGCGCGCCCGCTCATTCCGTGCTCTTCCTGGCCCATGGGATGCCGGACCGGCAATTCGTGTTCGCGGGAGCACCGCCTCCCCGCACCGACAGCACCCGAGGAAGTCTCGCCTTCATCGGGGCGTGGGCAAGCTCGATCGCCGGTTCGGGACGAGCGGAGCCACGGGGCGTGCCTGGACCTGAATGACGGGGACCAGCCCCGCAGTGCGCGGTCATCCCAGTTCCCCGAGAAGAAGGAAATCAGCGGACGGAGGCTCTTCCCCCTGACGCGTTCCATGCGGGCGGGGTAGGGTGCCCTCTGCTGCCTCAGCCGTGACGGTCACACACACGAGATGAGCCCATGAGAACCCTACTCGCACTGATCCTGACCTTCGCCACTACCAGCGTCGCGGCCGACCCGCCGCCGGACGTGGACCTCGATGAGCTCCGCCGGAGCCTGATGGAGAGCTTCGAGACCGATCCAGCCTACGGAGATAGGCCCGCCTTTCTGGCCCATCTCAAGCGGATGATCGAGCACGAACGCCACGTTCTCGACGTGGATGAGCGGGTAGCCCCGCTGCTCGGAGGGAACGGCATACTGGCGGCCCGTTCCACCTTCGACGACCTGAGCGACTATTTTCAGGCTTGCTCCGAAGATAGCCTGACGATGCTCCGCTCCATGGGGGCCATCGCGTCGCTCGCCCGTGACACCAACACTCTGATCTACATGGACGGGCGTACGGTGCAGCGAGCCATGGCCGATCTGTCGCTCACCCCCGGGCTCGCTCTGCCGATCGAGAACATGCGACTTTTCGCCTACATTCCGAACCCTGAACGCGCCGCGGCGGACAGCTCGTTCCAGTGCGACATCCTCGCCATATTCGATACACAGTACAAGCACCGCTTCCAGAAGGAGGTGCTCGACGCAAATCTGAAGATTGGAACAGGTGAGCTCGCCAGTGTCGTCGACATCTTTTCCGAGGACCCCGCCGAGTGGGAGGGCTATCTCGTTCGGGGGATGATCTCCAAGAGCGAAGAGCGAGTCGGTTTCATGGAGGTCAGTGGCATCGGGGGAGAGAAGCGAGGCCTGATGGGCTTCATGCAGAAAGTGCTTTTCTTTCTGCCGGACGCGATCGATGCGATGACCCTCGACAGCAAGGGAACGATGACCACCAAGGCGCTGATCGACGAGCGGATCGAGGGCTTCGAGGGGATGCGGAAGTACCAAGTGCACAGGATCGGCGAGATGGCCTGGGAGAAGGAGTAGATCCCCAACCGGAAGCGATGCCTGAGCGACAAATCCCCAGTGGAGCACCCGAGCCCGCAGACGCGCGGCTGGTGGAACTGACGCTCCGGGGAGAGCAGACTGCCTTCGCCGAGCTGGTTCGACGTTACGAGCGTCCTGTCTATTCCGTGGTCGTTCGGATCGTCCGAGATCCGGAGCTTGCGAACGATATCTGCCAGGACGCATTCATCAGGGCCCACCGTTTCTTAGGGAAGTTCGATCCGAGCTACCGCTTCTCGAGCTGGATCTTCCGCATCGCGCACAACGTGGCGGTCGACCATCTGCGGAAGAAGCGGGTTTCCACGGTGTCGCTCGATGCCGCGACCGAGAGCGGGAGTGCGTCATTGGGCGATTTCCTGGAGGACGAGAAGAGTGATGCTCCCTCTGGGCGAGTGGAGCGCGAGAATCTGGCGGGCGCGCTCGAGCGCGCGCTGGCCAAGATCCGGCCCGACTATCGCGAAGTGTTGCTACTGCGCTTCCAGCTGGATCTCAGCTATTCCGAAATTGTCGACGTGACCGGTCTACCGCTCGGAACGGTCAAAACCTATCTACACAGAGGACGGAGAGAGATGGCGTCGCTCATGCGGGCCGCGGGGTGGGGTGAAACCACTGACCCATAAGGGGCGTATGGGGGCCGGAGTACGATTCGATATGACCCGAAGAAACAACCAAAGAATTGTCGAGCACTGGCTCGCGGCCGAGTCGGCCGGATCGGAAGAAGAGGCCGATCACCTTTTCCGAGGAGTGCTTCGCGGCCTTCCAAACCCGGTTCCCGCGGGTCGTTTTGTCGAGCAGGTGATGGCGGCGGTGGTCGCTGGCACCAGGCCGATCCTCTCCCGGCGGTGGGCGAAAGGGTCGATTCTCTTCGGGCTGATACGGATTCTCGATCAAGGTGGAGATCAACGATGAGGGGGATGACCCGTCGGTCGATATCGGATCATCGGCGCAGCGGCGATCGATGCGGAACCGGGAAGAGGTGGTGCGGATCGGCGGGAGCGTTCATGTCGCGGCGGACGAGCGGGTCGATGGCGACGTCGTGGCCGTGGGCGGTTCGGTGCGGATCGATGGCGAGGTCGACGGAGACGTGGTTGCCGTGATGGGTTCGGTGAACCTCGGTCCGGAGGCCACGGTCTACGGCGACGTCGTGGCGGTCGGCGGAAGCGTGCACAAGGCCCCTGGCGCGGAGATCCACGGCGAGCTCGTGGAGGCGGGTTTCTTCGGAGTGGGAACGGGGAACGGCTCTCATTCGGTGTCGCGCACGATCACGATCGGAGAAGACGATGATGAGGGCGACCTGGGCGAAGCGGTTCTCGACCTGGTGATGATTCTGGTGCTGGGCCTGCTCGCATCGGCGGCCCAATTGATCGGACCGAAGGGGGTCGAGCGGGTAGAGGCGGCGGCGATCGGCGCGCCATGGAAGGCGCTCCTGGTCGGGCTCCTGGTCGAGGTCTTTTTCGTACCAGCATTCGTGGTGAGCATCCTAGTTCTGGCCATCTCGATCATCGGCATCCCGGTCCTCATCATCTTCATCCCTTCCGCCCTGCTCGGAATCTCGCTCGCCTTCCTGCTGGGTTGGGCCGGAATATCGCGGCTGGTGGGGCGGGCGGTGCGAGATCGCCTCGACTGGAGCTGGGCCGATGGGCGATTCCGGCTCTTCTTCGTGGGGTCGGCCGCGTTGATGTTTCTAACGCTTTTCGCTGATCTGCTCGCCGGGGTGGGAGGCCTGATCGCTCCCCTCGCCCTGGTGATCGGGATCGCCGGTTTCCTGGTCGAGTACGCCGCGTGGACCGGAGGCTTGGGAGCCGTCGTGCTGACGCGCTTCGGAACACGAGACGGGAATGGCGGTGGTGGAGGCGGTTCCTTTACCGGCGCTCCCGGCTCCGGTGGTGTACACTTCGCGCCGGATGACGAGGGACTTTTCGACGCAAAGCGAAGCGACGTGGCTCCCTCTTCGGAAACGAGTGCACCGCTCGAAACGGGCGGCGGTGTATTTGCTCCCCCCGAGCAGCCCATTAGAACCGAGGAAGACGATCCTCCGGAGACGAGACAGGATTGACTACTTCCGATCGGCTCTGGCCGCCTTCGTGCTGGTCGAGCTGGCGGTCGGTTCGATCGATGCTCTTCACTATCTGAGCGACCGCGGGGGACTGCCTCACCCGATCTTCGGACTGGTGGCGGTGGGCGTCTATCTCGTATTTGGGCTGGTGGCCGGGTCCGGCGTAGCGCTTCTTGCGATGGCAGGGGCCCGCTCTCCTCGCGGTGGCGCCACGATCGGCGCCTCCGCCGCCCTCTTTCTCAGCTTCGGAGCCCTGGCCTTCTTCCGATGGCTGCCTGAAGCGGTCGAGGTCGGCACGCTCTGGGGGGTGGCGGTGATCCTGGCCCTCACCGCAGGTAGCGCACTCGCGGGACGCATCCTCGCGACCCTGGCGCCCAGCCTTTCCGCCCGCACCTTGACGTGTACGGTCGCAGGGGCCGGGGTCGCGCTCTCTCTGCTCGTCATCGCCCCCCTTCTGATGAGGGAGGGCACAGACCCCTTCGATGGTGTGGGCGGGAAGGCGGATCGACAGAATGTCGTTCTGATCGTGATCGATACTTTTCGCGCGGATCGCCTCGGCGTTCACGGCAATCCCGATCATCTCACGCCGGCGATCGATGCCCTGGCCGCCGAGGGGGTGGCCTTTACCAATACACTGTCTACCTCCTGCCATACGCCCCCTTCACATGCGTCGTTGCTGACCGGTACCTATCCCTCGCGTCATGGCGTGAAAGGGAAGGAACGCTTCTTGTCGGACGCCAACCTCACGCTCCCGGAGGTCCTGAGGCAGCACGGCTACGCGACCTTCGGCGTCGTCTCGAACCTCTCCCTGACGAAGATGTTCGGGTGGAATCAGGGTTTTCATCTCTACGACGACAGCATCGTTGCCGGCGCCAGTCCCGGCGTTTGGCTGGAGAAGACGCCCGCGGTCGCGCTCTTGTCCAAGATCGGGATGACGCCAAGGCTCTGGTTAGCCATGGGGGCAAGGAAGCTCGGCTTTATGGAGCCCGCGGTTGCGTCGAGCACGATCGATCATGTGCTGAGCGCATTGGACCGAGTGGGCGAACGCAGCTTTTTCGCCTTCGTCAATATCATGGATCCGCACTACCCCTATTCACCACCCGGCGTGAGCGACGGAGGCAAGGCGGCGCGCGTCAACGCCGCGATTACGACAATTCTCCAAACGCGTTCGCATCGTCTCTCGGCTGATGATGAGCGTCGCGCCCTCGTTCCGGCGCTGACGCAACTATATGACGATGAGGTCCGCTACACTGACCAGCAGTTGGCCCGCCTCTTCTCCGAGCTCAAGGCCCGCGGTCTTTGGAATGAAACCACGGTAATCCTCACCGCCGATCACGGCGAACATTTCGGAGAGCACGACCGTCTCTTTCACAGCAACTCGCTATACAAAGAACTTCTTCATGTTCCACTGGTGATTCGACTCGCCGGAGAGGTCGATGCGCGCCTCGAAGGGGCCGAGATCGAAAAGACCGTCTCTCTGGTCGATGTGACCGCGACGATTCTCGATCTGGCGCGGGTCCCCGCGCCTCCGACGCTTCACGGCGAATCGCTGCTGCCGGCCCTGATCGAGGGGCCCGAGGCGCTCGAAGAACGCGTCGCGATTTCGGAATGGGGGGATGCCCGGGCAATGGTTTGGGGCAAGCACAAGGCGTTCTTCAGTGGAGATCAGCTCGAGCGAGTCGTTCATCGCTCGGCGAAGATAGACCCTCATGAGTCGGAGGATCTTTCCACCGGCGATCTCGCACTCTATGAAGACGCCATCGACCGCTTTCGGCAATGGTCGGAGCGATGTGCGTCATCGGGGAGCCTGGCGGATGAAGGCGGATCGATCGATCCCAAAACCGCCGAACGGTTGCGAGCGCTCGGCTATTTGAACTGATCGGTCACCCGGTAGGCGCTTCCTCCTCCTCGGGCTTCGACGCCCCGTTCTCAACGGTACCGGCGCCTTCTTCCTTTTCTCCGAGAACTTCGCGGTAGAAGGAGACTGTTCTTCGTCCCATCAGTTTGCGGTCGAAGCGGGCCAACGCTTCCCTTCGCGCCTCCTTGCCCGCCTGAAGCAGAGCGGAGCGATTCGAAACCGCATCGCACATCGCACCCGCCAGAGCCTGAGCATCTCCACGAGGAATCAGAAACCCAGTGCGCCCATCGGCGACGATCTCGGTCTGTCCCCCCTCGTCGCTCGTGATTACCGGTACTCCCGACGCGCTCGCCTCCAGGATCGAGTTTCCGAAGCTTTCGCGGTAGGTCGGGGCGACCAGGACATCGGCCACCGCGTAGATCTCGGGCATTCGTTCATGCGACACCGTTCCCAGGAAGAGAACCCGCTCGTCGATCCCTTCTGTTTCGAAGCGAATCTCGAGCCAACGGCGCATCGATCCCGATCCCGGTGCGGTCAGGTGGTCGGTGCCGGCGATAACCAGCATCGCGTCGGGCATCTCGGAGGCGACCTGTCTGAACGCGGCGGGAAGAAGCTGAACCCCCTTGCGAAATTCCAGCGGCCCCGCGTATAGAAAAACTGTTGCCTCCTCGGGAATCTCCGCCGCTCTTCGGGCCGCTGCTTTATCGGCGGGGCGGAATCGATCGAGATCGGTTCCGTTCGGGATGATCTTCGGCGAGACTTCCGCCGCCATCCTCTGCTCGAGATCGAGGCCTGAATAGGCTGAGGGCACGAGATGCGCCGCCGCGCGCCGGAGCGGGATCCCCTCCACCCAGGCCGCCAAGCGATGATCGATCCGTTCCAGCGGGTTGGCGGGCCACGCTCTTCGGTTGATCCCCTCTAGATCTGGGATGCGCATCGCCGACCGAACGACGAAAGGTGGGTCGTTTGCACGGCGGCGGAAAGCGAAATGTGCCCCTTCCCCCA
Organism: Gemmatimonadota bacterium; assembly: GCA_002686955.1. GTDB lineage: Bacteria. The sequence continues at coordinate 11,747 of NYZA01000174.1, read as the reverse complement.
GAAGGTCGGGGAACTGGATGATATCGATCGGCCTGTCCCTCATGATTCGGCGGAGTTGGCGCGCCACGCCGCGCGAATAGCGAAGAGCGTTGCGGAACTTGGGAAAGAAGTGGTGTTTGCGCCAGCGGTATTCGAATCGAAAGACCCGGACTCTTCCGTCGCGTTCTTCAACCGTGGCGGCGGCGGAGCTCGACACGACCAGTACGCGGTGACCCGCCTCGCTGAGGGATCTGGCGAGATTCTGGGTGTAGGTTCCCAATCCCCCTCGTCCCGTCTCCGGAGGATAGTGGCGTGAGCAGAGAACTATATGCATGTTCTTCAGGCTCCAAATGAGATCCACCGATTCGCCCCACTTCAATCATCGGCGACTCCGGCACCGGCGCTTGATTACAATCGGACTATGCGAGCAACGGCGATGAACGATCGATCCCGGAGAGGCTGAACAAGAGTGGAGAGATTCGAGGATCTGGGGGAGCCGCGGATAGGTGGGATGGCGAGGGTCCGTCGGGTCCGGGATCGCGGCAGCGGCGAAATTGTGGCGCTGAAGACGAGCTCGGCGCCGGAACACGACGACCGAATACGCCAAGAGTTCGGCCTGCTCTCTCGCCTTCGACACTCCGTATTGCCAGTCGGAATCGACCTGGGGGTCGAGCCGGGAGGGCGCGCCGCCTTCACGCAGACCTGGGTGGAGGGTGGGGCGCCGGCGCCTCTGGGGCCGACCGGCGCGGCGGAGCTCGCCAAGATCCTCGGAGCGATTCTGCACGCGCTGGCCTACCTCCACCGAAACAGCCTAGTCTACCTCGATCTCAAGCCGGACAACCTCCTCTACCTGCCGGGCTCCCCTCCTCGCCTCGTCGATCTCGGTCTTGCACGAGAGATCGGCGACCGTGGAGACGGCATCGCCGGAACCATCCCGTACTTCGCGCCCGAGCTCCTGCGTAGCGAGACGATCGACCAACGTGCCGATCTTTATTCGGTCGGTCTCCTGCTCGTGCACCTCTGGTCCGGCGGGCTGCCCTTTCGCTCGCCGGGCGGAAACGCGCTCGCGCAGGAGAAGATCGAAGAGGGGGACGCGATCGTAGAGCGTGCCCGCAAAAGAGTAGGAGGCGCCTGGGGCGACTGGGCCGCATCGCTCTTGGCGCCCGATCCGGCCGAGCGCTGTGAATGCGCCGAGCAGGCCATCGACTCGATGCCGATCTCGGCGGATCCGCCGCGCGGGGGCGACCGCGAGTTCACCGGGCGTGAATCGATCCTCGATGCGATCGCCTGCGCTCTCGAATCGGCGAGACGGGAGGGCAGCGGGCGGATCTTCGTGCTCCGCGCGGCGGAGGGTGGCGGAGTGAGCCGCCTGTTGATCGAGGCCGTGCGCCGCGCCCAGCTCCAGGGGCTGCCGGCGGCTCGCGTAGCCGCGAAAGGAAGCGGTTTCGCCGCGCGCCTGAGGAGCGCGTTGGGCTCGTTCACGACGGGCCGGTCGCCCTTCGAGACCGACCCTCTCGACGCGGTGCTGGCGAGTGTGGATCGGGTGGGTCGCGAAGACCGCCCGACGCTGCTCGCCCTGGAGACGCGGGGCAAGCCCGACGCCATGGTGGTCGCCCGGCAGTGCGCCGCGGCCGCCTTCGACCTGCCGCTGATCCTACTCAGCGATCACCCAACCGGAGCCGACAACGAGCGGGTGATCGAACTGCCTCCTCTCGACCGGCGAGAGGTGATGATCCTGGCCACGCGAGTCTGGGGGCGCGAAGCCGCGGAACGCTTCTCGGTGAAGCTGCATCGCTCGACCGGTGGAAACCCCCGCTTTCTCTCGGCGGTGATGGAATCAGGTCCGCCCGGCTCGGCGCGCATCCCCGATTCAGTGGTCGACCTGCTCCTCGAGCGGGTGGCCACACTCCCCGGGACCACACGCTCGGTGCTGAATCTGCTGGCGCTTCTGCAGTTGCCGGTTAGCCGCAACGTCGTCGCCATGGCGCGCGATCTCTCGGAAGACGAGAGCCGGAAGGAGTTGGAATCGCTGGCTCGGATCGGAGTCGTGACGCAGCGAAGCGGCAGCGACACGGGGAGCCCTCTTTTCGCCATTGCGCTCGCCGATCTGGGCAAGCGCCTCTCCGCGGGAATGACGCAGTCAGAACGTGAGACCTTACACGGCGCGATCGGCGGTGCGCTGAGAGGATACGTGACTCCTCAGGAGATCTTGGAACGAAGCCGGCACGGGGAGATGGCCGGAGATTCCACACGCGCTCACTCCGACTCGCTGCTCGCCGCTCGCCACCCCGACGCGTCGACCGAAGAGCGGATCGAGGCGCTGGAGCGGGCGATCAGATCCGCCCCCGATCCGAATCGGCTCGAGCGGATCAGAGAGGAGCTGGCCGAGTGTCTGGGGCGGCTCGGTCGTGTCGATGACGCGCTGAAGATGATCGCCGATGCCCCTGAAGATCCCGGTCCACGGCGCCTTCGCATTCGGGGGGAGCTGCTCGCCAGATGCGGCCGCTTCGACGAAGCCGAAGTCGATCTGGAGTCGGTGCGGCTCGAGGCGTCTTCGAGCTGCACGGGATCGCGGGCCGAGGTTGCGAGAGCCTCGCTGCGGCTGGCCCGAATACAGGAGGGTCGTGGCGACGCCGCCGGGGCGCTGAGGCGCGCGGAGGCGGCTCTCGAAGCCGCCGCACGCTCCTCCCCGGAAGAAAGGGAGAGCCGCAACGTGCTGGGATCGTTGCTGCTCGCACAGGGGAGGGGAGAGGAAGCCGAAAGGGAGCTGCGAAGGGTGCTCGAGTCGTCCCGCGCGGAGGGTGACCGGAAGGAGGAAGCCGCCGCCTTGAACAATCTCGGAATCGCCGCCATGACGCGCTCGGAGTGGTCGCGGGCTCGGGAGCGCTTCGAACGGGGCCTGAAGCTCCAGGACGATCTCGGAGACCTCGCGAAGCAGGCGACCGCATGGGACAATCTCGGAATCGCCGCGCATCGCGCAGGAGACGGCGAAGTCTCGGTCGCCGCGCTGGAGCAAAGCCTGCGGTACCGGATGAGGATCGGCGATCCGAAGAGGATCGCCGACTCGCACAACAACCTGGGGGCGCTCTACTACACGAAGGGGGAGCACGCGACGGCGGCGCGCCATCTCGAGCGGGCGCTCGTGCTCCGGCGGCGGCTGGCGATCCCGGCCGACATCTCGAAGACCCTGAACAACCTCGCGCTCCTGCACTCCGCTCGCGGAAAGCTCGATGACGCGATCGCCTGTCTGGAGCAATCGATCGAGATCAAGAACGATCTCGATGACGCGGAGGGCGTGGCCAACTCGCGCGTCAATCTTGCGTCGATCGTGCTCCGCGCGGGCGATCCCGGTCGCGCGCATCGGCTGCTGGACGAGGCGAGCGCCCACGCGAGCGATGCCAGCAACGAGAGCCTGCGCCTCTCGGTTCTCGAGCATCGCGCGGCGGCACATCTAGCGTCGGGCGATCCGGAGTTGGCGCTGTCCACGGCCATGACGGCGGTCGATCTTCAAGGGGGCGAGGGGCCGCGAACGATCCACGCGCTGCTCGCCGCGATCGATGCCAGGCTCGCTCTCGGCGAGGGAGCGGAGGGGTGCCGTCTGGCCGACCAGGTGCTCGAGCTGAGCCGCGATGGTGGTGTCGCACCCTCACTCAACGCGCCGATTCACAGGCGCTTGGCCCAGGTCCACATCGCGGCCGGCGATCTGCCAAAGGCTATGGTCCACCATGGAGAGGCATGGACTTCGCTGCGACGCGGAGTGGGCGACCCCGAAGAGGGTGAGTGTCTGAGGATGGAGGGAGAGCTGCTCGCGGCCAGAGGTCGTCCGGCCGAGGCTCGGGAGCGTTTCGAGCGCGCGATCGAGCATCACGCCCGATGGGGCGGCCGACTGGCGCAGAGCTTGGCATATGCTGCCTTGGGTGATGCGGCTGAATGTTGCGGCGATGCATCGGATGCGGAGAGAGCGCGCAGGCTCGCGCGAGAGGGCTTCGACGACATGGGCAATCGATTGCGTCAGAGCGGATCCGAAGCGGCGAAGCCCTCGCGGACCGACCCCGATCCCCTTCAAATCCTGCGGAGGGTGGGCTCGATGCTCACCGGGCTCGGCGATCCCGACGAGGTGCTGGAGGGTGCACTGTCGATCGTGCTGGAGACGATCGGCGCGGAGCGCGGCCAGATCTTCCTGGTCGAGCCGAACGACGGCGGTCTCGAGATTCGAGTGGCGCGCAACATGGACGCCGAGACGAGCGAGGACGCCGCTCATCATTCCAGGACGATCCTGGAGCGAACCCTGGCCGAGCAAACCGTGCTCTTCAGCGATGACGCGCAGAGTGACGAGGATTTCAAGCACTTCCAGAGCGTGGCGCGCTACAGAATCGTATCGTTCATCTGCGTCCCGATGGTGACGCGCGGGAGGGCGATCGGAACCATCTATGTCGACAACCGCAGCGTCGTCAATCGCTTCGATCGTTCCGACGCCGTCTTCATGCAGGTCTTCGCCTCGCTGGCCGCTGTCGCCGTCGAGAACGCCGCTCTGACGCAGAGGTTGGTTGAAGAAAACCGGGAGCTCAAACGAGAAGCGCGTGAGGAATGGGAGCTTCCGAGCGTCGTCGGGCGCAGTCCCGCGATGCAGCGGGTCGCCGAGGTGGTTCGAAAGGTCGCCAAGACCCGCTCGACCGTGCTTCTGCTCGGAGAAACCGGGACCGGCAAGGAGGTCCTCGCGCGGGCGATCCACTACGAGAGCGATCGTGCCGACAAACGTTTCGTGGCGGTGGATTGCGGTGCATTGCAGCCCACGATCATCGAGTCGGAGCTCTTCGGCCACCGCCGGGGAGCATTCAGCGGGGCGGTATCGAACAAGGCGGGGCTCTTCGAGGAGGCCGACGGGGGCACGATCTTCCTCGATGAGATCACCAATATGGAACCGGGACTCCAGACGAAGCTGCTGAGAGTGCTTCAGGAGAGCGAGGTCCGCCGACTGGGCGACACCCGTCCCCGAAGGGTCGATGTGCGCGTGGTCTGCGCCACGAACACAAATCTGAGGAGTGAAGTCGACGAAGGGAGATTCCGCGAGGATCTCTTCTTTCGGATCAACATCGTTCCGATTTCGCTGCCGCCCTTGCGTGAGCGACGCTCCGATATCGTCCCTCTCACGGCCCATTTCCTCGAGAAGATGAAAGAACGAATCGGACGAGGCGTCGACTCGATCTCGCCCGAGGTGCGCGACGCGCTGCTCGCCCACGACTGGCCCGGGAACGTGCGAGAGCTCCAGAACACGCTCGAGGGGATGGTGGTCATGTGCCGCGGGGACGCTCTGAGTGCCCGCGATCTTCCTCCCTGGCTCGTCGAGACCAAGGCTGAGCCGAGCAAGACCTTGAGCGGAACGGAGAGGCAGATCCTGATCGCGGCGCTCGAGCAGGCCGAATGGATCCAAACCCGGGCGGCGAGAAAGCTCGGTATCAGCGAGCGGGTGCTCCGATACAAGATGAAGAAGCACGGAATCGAGAATCCACGGCGGAGATGAGCGCCGAACTTGCGCAGATCCGCGCAATCATGTTCACGTTTTCGACAATTTCGTCGCCCTTCCCAGCGAGGGGGTAGCATTGGGCGCCACCGTCAAAGAGCCTGCGGGGTCTTGGCTCGACTGGCGCGATACTTGCCCAAGTCGTAGCGGATGCACTGATTCCCAATGGGAGCTTGCCCACTCATGACCTATCCCTTCATGCTCGCGGCCGCGCTGGCGGTCAGCGGCGAGCCATACGAGCCGCAGAGAGTCGGTGTCTTCATCAACGAGGTGATGTACCACCCCCATGAGCGAATGGGCGGACCCGAAGACTTTCAGTGGATCGAGCTCTACAACGCCCGCGGCGAGATCCAGACCCTGACCGGATGGACTCTCAACGGTTTCACCCTCCCGCAGTGTCGAATCGCCCCCCACGGCTTTCTGATTGTGGCGCGTCAGGATCTGAGCGATCCAGACCAGGACGGGCTCTTCTACTCCGCCTATTACCATTCCGGCAACGGCTTCCCGCACCACCAAGCCACGATCATCGATGCCGAAGGGCACGATTTCGGGCTGATCCAGCCACATCGTGTGACCCTTCGGCTGGAGGACGAGGGCGGCGGATTTCAGGACGAGATCACCTACATCAACTCTATCGGCGGTGACGGCGACGGACCCTCGCTCGAGAAGATCGTCTCGTTCTTCGACCACAACGAGATCTTCTGGCGACCCAGCAAGAGCCCGTGGATCGTGGGCACGCCGGCGCTTCAGAACTCCGCTGTGGCCGTCCACATGCGGGTGCAGAAGGAGCGGGAGTACTACCAGCAGTTGGAGTTCCTGCATCTCTGGACCACCCTAGGCAACCGCAGCCCGTACCCGGCAGCGGGAAAGCTGCAGACACGCACGATCGACCCCGAAGAAGACGAAGCGATCGTCGAGCCGGGAATCGTCTTCTCGCTGGGCCCGGGGGAGCAGCAGACCTTCCATCAGAGCTGGAAGATCCCCGAGCATGCGCCATCGGGCGATTGGCTGGTCAAGCAGGTCTCGTTCGGGCAGAACCAATCGCTCGCGCCGGAGATCGTCGAGTTCACCCTCGGAACGGTCGATGTGGGAAGCGACGCGTCGACGGTCGACCAGCAGGCGCAGAGGTAGAAGCCTTCGAACGAGGTTTCGCCTCCAAGACGGTCATGTTCGCGTTGCGCGATGCCGAATAGTAGAGGTGGGGAGCTTCAACCGGAGGGGCGTCTCTATGGCCGATGGCGCGAGAATCCTGGTCGTCGACGATCACAAAGACAACATCTTCATTTTGGAGCAGCTGCTCACGAGGAACGACTACCGGGTCGCCGTGGCGCGCGACGGTGTCGAGGCGCTCGAACGGGCGACCGAAACCGCGCCCGATCTGATCCTCCTCGACATCAATATGCCTCGCATGGACGGCCTCGAAGTCTGTCGTCGTTTGAAGAGCGAGGAATCGCTCTCGAATGCGTCGATCATTCTGGTCAGCGCCCGCGCGAAAGAGGGCGACAGGGTGGAGGGGCTCGACGCCGGCGCAGACGACTACATCTCCAAGCCTTTCAGCCCGAAAGAGCTGCTGGCGCGTGTCCGTGCTCAGCTTCGGCTCAAGGGACAGCAGGATCAGCTGAGGGTCAGCAATCAGTCTCTCAAGGAGGTATCGATTCGCGACGCGCTCACCGGTCTCTTCAACCGCGGCTATCTGGACGCTCGCCTGGAGGAAGAGGTCGCACGATTGGAACGGGTTCACGCTCCGCTCGCGGTGGCAATGGTCGACATCGATCATTTCAAGCGGGTGAACGATACACGCGGGCATCTCTGCGGCGACGAGGTGCTCCGCTCGGTCGCCACGTCGGTGGTCTCTTCGGTGCGCCGCTGTGATGTCGTGGCTCGCTTCGGTGGTGAGGAGTTCTGCGTCATACTGCCGGACGCCGACTCCCACGGTGCCCGCCGAGTCGCGGAACGTCTCCGAGCGAGGATCGAATCGGAAACGATGAGCTTCGCCGGCGAGTCGTTCCATGTCACGGTGAGCGTCGGCATCGCGCAATTCGGGGAGCAGGCTCAGAGCCCGGCGGATCTGATCGCGCTGGCCGACGAGGCGTTGTACGAAGCGAAGAGCTCGGGAAGAAACCGCGTCCTGGTCGCCTCGGGATCGGCACCAGTCGAAGGGCTTGTGCCCGCGGAAGAGGAGTCCGGCCCGGTCAGCTCTGATTCAGGGAACGTAGCGCCTGGTTGAGCTCCCTCAGCCGGAACGGCTTCGAGAGGTGGGGGGCGCGCGTTCTCTCGAAGAAACGCACCGTCTCCGGGCTGACCACATCTCCGGTCATGAACACCATGCGACGGGCCAATGAAGGCTCGTCCTGCTCCAGCTTCCGATAGAGGTCGCGCCCACCGAGGCCCGGCATCCTGACATCCGACATGATGATGTCGAACACCTGGGCGTTGATGCGTTCGAGCGCCGACTCCACCGAACAAGCGGTATCCACCTCGTAACCGGCCTCTTCGAGGATCTCGCGAAGCAGCTCCGCAAGCACTTCCTCGTCGTCGACAACGAGAACCCGTTTCGTCCCGTCGCATTCGACTTCATCCAGGGGTTCAGGCGCGGGCGCGGAGTCGGAGGGGGTCGCCTTCGCTGGGGGCAAGGTAATCGTAAAGGTCGAGCCTTCGCCGGGCGCGCTTCGCACCGAGAGCTCGCCGCGGTGCGCCTCGATGATGCCCCGAGAGATACACAACCCCAGCCCCGTCCCCTCACCTTTCGGCTTGGTAGTATAGAAGGGCTCGAAGATCCTGCGCAGCACAGCCGGTTCGATGCCGGCCCCCGAATCGCTCACTTCGATCTCTACGTGCCGGCTCCCGCGTCGCGATCTCAGCTCGACTTCGCGCCGCGCTCCGCAGCCCTCCAGTGCCTGACGCGCGTTGATCAGCAGATTCACGAGCACCTGTCGCAACTCGACGAGATCACCTTCGATCAGCGGCAGCCCGCGCCCCTGGCGGAAGCGAACCTGAATATCGCTCTTGCGCAGGTCGGCTCCCACGAGATCGAGCGCCGATTTCAGCAAGGCGTTTGGTCGAATCAGCTCTACACCACCCGAGCCGTTCCGCCCGAATGCCAGCACCTTGCGCGCCAGATCCAGGGCGCGGGCGGTGTCTTTGCGCACCTGCCGCAAGAGCTCCCGCCTGGCCTCACGCCCCTTCTTGGGGAGGACCTCCATCGCCATGATGATCGAGGTCAGGGGATTGTTCAGCTCATGGGCGATGCTGGCCATGACCTCACCGACCGACGCGAGGCGATCGAGATGGGCCACCTGGCGCGCCAGCGAGTCGCGTTCGTCGCGGTCATGAAAAGTGAAGATGACGCAGTCGTCCGAGGAGCTCTCGATGGGGCGAGCCGTCCACTCGATCCGGCGCGTCTCGAGTACGAGTGTGCCGGTCGTGGGCGGAGTCAGCTCCTCCTCGTCGGTGCCTACGCAGAGCGAATCGAAGAGCGAGCCCGCCTCAGGGAGCTGCGTCAAGATCCGCGTGGCGGCGTCGTTTACGTGGAGCGTCTCCCCCGCGCGGCTCGTGAGCACCGCGGGGACGTCGATCGCGTCGATCAATGCCTGGGCGGATTCGAGCTCCGTCAGAGGCGCCTGAAGTGTTGGCCGTCGCGTCAAGAGGAAGGTCTCCCATCAGGAAACCGATGTGATCGCACCGCGCGAAGCCGCCGGGACGTGCTTCGCACGCTCCGGGAGGCAGAACGGCGACCGGGTCTCTTGTGAATCGACCCAATGCCGGATCTCTTCATGGGGTCTGTGCGATCATGGTCTCGCCACGTCGTAGACTTCGGGGAGTTTGGACCGATCGCCCCGTGAAGTTCAAGCATTCAAGTCGTTCGACGAAAGCCCTCTTGAGATCGGCAATTGCTGCCGGATGGCGGTTTCCGTTCGCGAGCAGTGATAATTGCCCCTAATCCCCCCCTTGATCCGAACCGCGAGGAGTATCCGAATGAGCGCGGGCGTCGAACAACGCCTGGTCAATCGCTTCCCCGAGCTTGGAGCCGAGTTCGGCTCTCCCCTACTCGTCCTGATCGGTGATGGCCGAGTCGTCCACCATCCGGCCAAAGAAGAGGGACTGCTCGCCGGAATCAGCGAGTCGAGCGTTCTGTCCCGCACCCGTGTCAGCCTGCTCCGAGGACGGAGTCAGGTGGAAGAGATCGCCTCCGGCCATCTCTTCATCCATCCAATCGTGTCATCCCTGGGAGATCCGATCGGCGCGGTCTGCGTGGCGGTGCCGAGGGAGAATCCTGGGGACCGAACGCCGCTGCCCGAGTCGCAACTGGCTCTGCTCAGCCGCTACCTCGATCTCTGGCTGAAAGACACGATGGGCGATCAGAGCGCCGATGCCGACGAGGCGCTCTTCGAGCTCGGCGACGACTCCGCTGAAGCCGCTCTCGTCGAACGGATCGAAGCGGCCAAACGTTGGGTTCCCAGTGACGACCCGATGCACGAAGATCCGTTCACCCTCAAGCCGAATGCTCCACCGCGATCGGCGAGCGCGGATGAGCAGATGATCGAGCAAGAGGCCTTGGAATCGGAACCGACGAAGGAAGCAGGCGATTCGCGACTGAACGGGATCGGTCCAGACGCCGTCGACGCCGCGGAGGCAGCGAGTGAGATCGATGACGAGATGAAGATCTTGCCCATGCGCGTCTCCGAGGATCAAATCGACGCCTTCGACGGCGCCGGCGATGCCGAGGCCGCGGACCTGGGCATCGAAGCGCCGGAGGGTGAGGCGTGGGAGGAGAAGGGCTCGATGATCGACGCCGCTCCTTCGATCATCGTGACGGTGCCTTATCAGCTGACGGCAGCAAACGAGAGCGCGACCGATCTGGTAGGCACTGGTCGCGACAGAAGCGGGGTTCCCTGTTATGAGTTCCTGGGACTGAGCGCCCCCTGCCGGCCCTGCGTCGCCGTGGCGGCGCATCTGCAGGGCAAGACCGCCACCGCACGGGTAGAAACAGAAGGTCGCGCCTTCTTGATCGAATCGACGCAGCTGATCGGATCCGATCCGCTACGATTCGTGGAGCAGCTCACCGAGGCCCCACCGCTGCCCGAGACTGAGCCGGTTCTCGGCGTACCAAGATGGCCACCGATCCAAAAACCCGACGAACGAGCCGACACGGGCCGAACCGAGTGGGTGGCGACGATCGATTCGAAGACCGACGATTGGTCGGTGAGCGATCGACCCGATATCGAGCGGGAAGACGGCGTCCCTCCGATCGAAGTGCCGGAAAACTACCTGCTGGATGAGGTTGGTGTAGAGGAAGCGGGAGCAATCGACCCAAGAGAACCGAACGCCAACGCCGAGACCGCCCCCTTCCAGCCGATCTCGGACCCGGACGAGGCGCGGCGGAGGTGGATCGTCCCGCTGGGGGCCGTGGCTTGCGCGGCGATTCTCGCGTTTTTCGCTTATCGCTACCTCCCCCGGACGGACGCTCCACCCGAGCTTCCACCGGGAGCGATCGAGCTCGAGGTCCCGGCTTCGGTCCTGGCTGAATTCGAAGCGCAACTCGGGAGCGCCGGCGACGAGGCCGTACCGCCGATGGACCCGGCCGATGGCGCGATGCCGCCGGAAACCATCGAGTCGCCGCCCCCGGCGATCGCAACGACCACCTCTGCGGAAATCGAGGAAGAGCCGACGGTTGAGCCGGCGGCCGCACTGGAAGAGGTGGGGCCAAGCGTAGACAGCCCCTTCAGCAATTGGGTGGCGTACGAAGTGGCCCTGGAATTCCTGGAGCGGGCGGATATCCACGGGGCTGCGGACGCCTGGGATGCAATGCTCGAATCGGAGCCGAAGTCGAACTCGACCCTGATGCTCGAAACAAATTGCGAGGAGTGGGCGGCAAGAGACAATCTGGCGAGATTCGTGGGCGACACGGCCGCCATCCTGAAGCCGATCTACATCGACGGCCGCAAGTGCTTCTTGCTCGCCTACGGATCGTTCGCGAGCAAGGACGACGCGTCCGTGGCGATCGCGGAGCTCCCGGAGCCCTTCCGGTCACGGGCGACACGACCGATCATCCGCAGCTTCAACCTGCTTCCCTAGCCCGCATTTCTCACCAGCTTTCTGCTATGGCGGCGCATCTCCGCACCCTGGCGGCACTTCCCCCCGTTTCGCTTTGTGCGGCGTGCAACCAGCACGCCTCCGCGCGAAACGGTGCGAAGCACCGCCAGGGCACGAATCTGCGCCGCCTCGCGACGAAAGTTGGTGAGAAATG
>NYZA01000173.1 GCA_002686955.1 Gemmatimonadota bacterium | reverse complement strand
TCCTCGGCCCACCGGAACCTCCGTTGTCTGCGACGACTACGGGGAGGTTTCGGTGGGGTGTTCTGTACCAAAGGCGCCCGAACTCCACCGAGGGCGATTCTACGCGAGCGCGGAATGCGCCGGGAAGAAAGGGCGGTGCGGAGGTGGGCGGGACTGGGGGGCTACAGCGCCATCCACCAGGGCCGGATCTATCAACTCCGACCAGAGACAACGGACGAGATCCGCCGCCGTGTCGATCCCGGAGTAAGGGTCGAGTTCCGCGTTCGACAGCCGCGAGATGAGCTGATCCCGGACTGTCATTGATCGATAGTCCACCGGCACCGACCACCTTTCCGGAGTGGTCGAGCAGCGGCAAAGATGTGTTGCTGGAATTCCAACACCGAAGGCGGTAAGATGTCGCCGTTGACTGCTCGGCCCACACCCGTCGTTTTGGCATGAGGCAGAGAAGTGAAGCCCCCACTCGATTCGCAGGTCGAGTGGGGGCTCTGACTATGACGATTTCGAAAGCTCCGGTCAACGCGATCCGGCTCGGGGTAGGTGCCCCTTTTTCTGTCTCGGCCTGCCTTTGCTTTGCTGGCCAACTTCTCTCGTGCTTGGGTGCCCCTCCGGTCCCGTACTCCGCTCAATCCGGCGCCGTTCTGGTTGGGACGTCGATGAGCCGTCGTCGAGCTTGCTGCAGAAGTCTTGACGGGCGATACTGGAGCGATCTTCAGGCCACTCAAGAGGACCTCAGAAGGTCCCCGGGTACACACGATAACTCGCCCAGGGCGCGAGGCCTGCGCGTCAGCGAGAAGGACTACGCCCCGACCGCACGCCGCGGATGTGCAATGAGAAAAGTCGGAGTAGCTCGGAAAGTCGGATTCTGAAGTCCCTGGATCTCTCGGGAAACAGGGCCACATGGAACCGCAGCCGGGTGGGGCGAACCTCAAGGGGTTCGCCATGCCGAGAGAAGCTCCGAGATCACGTTCCGCCCGCCCTCCGACGTCCTCCTGTTCCGACGACGTCCTCCCCGCTACTCAGGCCTCCGCGCCCTGCGCACCCGATGATGGCCAGCGCGTTCCCGCCGACTGGGCCGACCTGCCCCTACTTCTCACCCCCGCCGAAGTGGCGGAACTCCTGCGCACGAGTCGGGCTGCTGTGTACAAACGGGTTGAGCGCGGAGCCATTCCTGGCGTCACCCGCATCGGGAGAAAGCTCCTGTTCCGCAGAGAGGAGTTGGTAGCATGGATTGACGCAAGTCGTTGGTCATCGCCAGAAAGGAGCTGGCGATGAGTGTTTCTGTCCGATTCCGCGATGGTCGCGGATGGGAGGTTGACATCATCCTGCTGATGCCGGATGGCCAGAAGATCCGTGAGCGGAGGAAGGCGCCGGTCTCGTCGCGGTCCGCGGCACTCAGGTGGGGCCAGGCCAGGGAGCGGGAACTCCTGATGAACGGCCTGGTGAAGCCCCGACGGGTGCCCCCCACGCTCGCCGAATTCGCCCCGCGTTTTGTCGAAGGCTGGGCCAGGGCCAACAGACACAAGCCCTCGGGAGTGGCGGCGAAGGAGACCATCTTGAGGGTGCACCTCGTGCCCTTCCTGGGCTCCAGACGCCTCGACGAAATCACCGACGAGCACGTCCAGCGGCTCAAGTCCCACCTGGCGAAGAAAGCCCGGAGCACTTCGAACAACATCTTGAGCGTGCTCTCCAAGATGTTGAAGGTGGCCGTGGAGTGGGGAGAAATCGAGCGAATGCCCTGCTCGATTCACCTCCTGCCCATTGCACGCTCGGAGGCCGAGTTCCATGACTTCGAGGAGTACGAGTGGCTGGTCGGCGCCTCCCGCGAGGTGAGTGCTGAGGCCCACCTCATCGTCCTCCTCGGAGGAGAGGCCGGACTCCGTTGCGGGGAGATGATGGCGCTGGAGTGGACGGACGTGGATTTCCGGAGGGACCGCCTGAAGGTGGAGCGGTCTGAATGGAAAGGTCATGTCACCGCGCCGAAGGGCGGTCGACCGAGGTTCGTTCCGATGACCGCCAGGCTCGGTTCAACGCTGCGGACCCACAGGCATCTCCGAAGCCCACGGGTCCTCTGCAGGTCAGACGATCAGCCCCTCACTCAGAAGATCGTGAGGAACCTGGTCCTCCGGGCCGCTCGCCTCGCCAACTTGGCCAACAGGAGCGTACATGTGCTCCGGCACACGTACTGCTCTCACCTCGCCATGGCCGGGGTCCCAGCGCGGTCCATCCAGGAGCTCGCGGGGCACGCGGATCTGTCTACCACCCAGCGATACATGCACCTCAGCCCTCGCGCCGTGGACGACGCCGTCCGCATGCTCGAGAATGCCCAAGCCGATCAGGGCCGTGGAGCGATCGTGGAGCGAGCCTCAGAGAGGAGGAATGCAGACTTCGGCTAGCCCAACGTAAAAGGCGCTCTCTCTTAGCTTTACGCCGTTGAGAGAGCGCCCAAAACTGGTGGAGGCGGCGGGAATCGAACCCGCGTCCGAAACCGGATAACCACGAACCGCTACATGTTTGTTCCACCTTTGATCTCGCCTCGCGGGCTCCGGTGGACGGGATTCCGCTTGGCCAGCCGGCGGTGCTTGCGACGCTCCTTCTCCCGCTGGCTCGAGAAGGGCGTCGTCCCGGATTGTCGTCGCCTCTACCACCTCCGCCGGGTCGACGGTGGCGAGACGGACCGCGTGATTACGCAGCCATTGCCAATTGGTTGTCGGCAGTTGTGAAAAACCCCCGTTTTACGAGTCTGAGGCAACTCGACATGCTGCTCGTGGAGCACCGACCTCGTCGAAGCCGATCGCCCCCATGTGTTTATGTATCTACAACCTATCCCCTATCCCCGGCCCCCGTCAATCCGCGCCCGGCTCAGCGTCCCTCGACCACCTTCAGATGCGGCGCCTCTTCGGCACGCCGCACGCTCGGCTGCAGCAACGCCATCCCATCGGCGAATGCGTGCGCCGAAGCGCTGAAACGGTCTCTCGTCCCCGGCGCGATCTTCCCCCAACGCCCGTCGGCCATGCCGTCGAGCAGCTCCCCCAACAGAACCGAGATCAAAGAAACTCGCGCGGCCAAGTCCTGGATGTCATCATGGTGACGTGGTTCCATGTCGAGTCTACAATAGCCTCCCTTTTCACGGCTGACCACCACCCTCCTCCCGCAATCTCCGAAAGGACCTCCCATAGCACAGCGCATCTTCGGACGGATCGAAGGGATCAAATCCACTCAGAGGAGGGACCTCGAACGCCTCTACGCCCGCCGCCTGCGCGACGACGGCGCCCTCACCCAAGATCTCGCCAACCGCCTCACCCGCATCTCCCGCGAGCTCAACCGCATCGTCGCGATCCTCGTCGACCGCCGCGGTGTGGTCCAGTGGGTCATGGTGGGCGATACCCGCCGCATCTACCTGCCCGAGATCGGTCGCGAACGCGCCGGCGCCGGCCGTTTCCGCGGCATTCGCCTGATCCGCACCCACCTGCACGGCCCGGAGCTCGGCCGCGACGACCAGGCCGACCTCACACGCCTGCGCCTCGACATGGTGGTCTCGCTGGTCGTCGGCGAGGATGGCTACCTCGACTCGGTCCATTGGGCCCACCTGCTTCCTGCCGGCTCCACCGCCCCCTGGGAGACCCGCTCCGCCCCCTCCATCACCTTGATGGACCTCGACTTCGCCCGCTTCATCGCCGACCTCGAAGAGGAGTTCGGGCGCCTGAGCACCACCGCCTGCGACCTAGACCGCGAACGCGTCCTCCTCGTCGCCCTCGACCTTCCCGAGCGCGCGATCGAACCGCTACTCACCGAAATGCACGAACTCTGCCGCACCGCCGACGTCGAGGTGGTCGGGGAGATCACCCAATCCACCCGCCGCCCCGACCCGAAAACGATCGTTCGCCGCGGCAAGCTCGAGGAGCTCTCCCTCGCCGGCGTCCAGCACGACGCCGACACCGCCATATTCGCCTGCGATCTCGCCCCGAACCAGCTCCGCAACATCTCCCACGCCACCGAGCTGCGCGTCATCGACCGCACCCAGCTCATCCTCGACATCTTCGCCCGCCGCGCCGTCAGCCACGACGGCAAGCTGCAAGTCGAGCTCGCCCAGCTCAAATACATGCTCCCCCGCCTCGTCGGACGCAACCCCGCCCTATCCCGTCTCGCCGGCGGAATCGGCGGACGCGGCCCCGGCGAATCGAAGCTCGAGGTCGACCGCCGCCGCGCCCGCGACCGGATCCACAAGCTCGAGCATCGCATCAAACGGCTGAGCAAACAGCGCGCCCAGAAACGGTCGCGCCGCAAATCCCGCGGCGTCCCGATCGTCTCGATCGTCGGCTACACCAACGCGGGCAAATCGACCCTGCTCAACGCCCTCACCCAATCAAGCGTCCGCGCCGAGGACAAGCTTTTCGCCACCCTCGACCCCGCCAGCCGCCGTCTCCGTTTCCCCGCCGACCGAGAAATCGTCCTCACCGACACAGTCGGCTTCATCCGCGACCTCCCCGACGACCTGATCGCCGCCTTCAAGGCCACCCTCGAAGAGCTCGACGAGGCCGACCTGCTCCTCCACGTTGTCGACATCGTCGAGGCCGACTTCAGCGACCGGAAAGAGGCCGTCGACCGCATCCTCGTGGAGCTCGGCCTGGGCGACAAACCCCGCGTCCTCCTGCTCAACAAGACCGACCGCATCGACCCCGCCGACGCCGACCGGATCGCATGCGCCCACCACGCCATCCCGATCTCGGCCCTCGACCGCCCAACCCTGCGCCCCCTGATCGGAACGATCGACGCCGCCATCTTCGGCGACCGCACCAGCGACCCCTCCGAGATCCCGGCCGAAGCCGCCCAATGGTCCCCCTGACCGCGCCTCTCTCCCTGACCCTCGCCCTCGCGCCGCTTCTCTCCCCCGACCCGCCCCCGATCCTCCGGCTCACCCCGGGCATCCCCGACACCCTCCACCCCGCCGACCTCGTCCCCGGCGGTGCGTCATCGGTGCGCGTCATCGACCCCGCCGGCCTGCTCATCGCCCCCCTCGAATCGGGCGCACTGCGCATCGAGCTCCCCCCCACCGAACGCGGCATCCGCCTCCCCCGCCTTCGCCTCGACGATCGCCCTCTCACCCTCCCCGTCATCGCCGCCCCGAAGCGCCCCGTCCTCTTCCGGCTCGACACCGGCGCCGAATCGGTCGAATCGGTCTTTCTTTTTGGGACGATGAATCGCTGGAACCGCGAATCGACCCCCCTGGCCGACGCAAACCGCACCGGCTGGTGGGAACGAACCGTCCCGCTAGTCCCCGGTCGCTACGAGTACAAATTCTGGGTCGACGGCAAGGAGAGGCTGGACCCCACAGCATCCGAACGGGTGCCGAACGGATTCGGCGGATTCAACAATCTGCTGATTGTCCCCCCGCTGAGCACGGGGACCCCGCCGCGTCTCCGCTTCGGACCGTGGACCGCCCTCCCGCCCGACGCCGCGCGCCTCGATATCCGCCTCTATCGGGCAGACGCACCCGACGCCGCGCCCCGGCTCATCGCCCTCTTCGATGACGCGCTCCTCCCCCCCGCCGCGATCCACCCCCAGTCAACCGGCTTCGCCATCGAGCTAAGCGACGATCTCGCATCGAAATGGCGCCAAGGCCGCCATACCCTGCGCCTCATCTACGACGCACCCCCGGCGCACTCCAACCTGCTCCGCCTCGACCTCGACGCGGGCCGACCCGCGGGCTCCGGCCCCTCGCCAAGCGCCGGGAAGAGCTCCAACTTCCGCTGGCGCGACGCCATCCTCTACTCCCTCGTCACCGACCGCTTCCGCAACGGCGACCCTCGGAACGACGCGCCCGTGACGCACCCTGAGCTCGCCCCTCGAGCCAACTGGCTAGGTGGCGATCTCCAGGGCGTGCGTTGGGCGATCGAGAGCGGCTACTTCGACTCCCTCTCCGTCG
This sequence comes from Gemmatimonadota bacterium, assembly GCA_002686955.1. GTDB lineage: Bacteria. The sequence continues at coordinate 18,195 of NYZA01000173.1, read as the reverse complement.
ACGCCCTCTGGATCTCTCCGGTCTCCCGCGCCCCCGCGAACGCCTACCGAGAGCATCCGCCCCCGCACCGCTTCTACAGCGGCTACCACGGCTACTGGCCGACCGCCCCCCGCGCCGCCGAGCCCCGCTTCGGCGGAATCGAGGCCCTGCGCGATCTCGTCGGCACCGCCCACGGCCGCGGCATGGCGGTCCTGCTCGACCAGGTCACCAACCACGTGCACCAGGACCATCCCTACTTCTCCGAGCACCCTGAGTGGTTCGGCGATCTGCTCCTGCCCGACGGGAGGCCGAACCTGCGCCTTTTCGACGAGCAGCGTCTCACCACCTGGTTCGAGCCCTATCTGCCTTCCTTCGACTACATGGGCTCCGATGACGCGCTCAGGGCCTCGGTGGACGATGCGCTCTGGTGGCTCGAAGAGAGCGGCGCCGACGGTTTCCGCCACGACGCGACCAAGCATGTGCCGCACCGCTTCTGGCGGGTGCTGACCGGCGCAATCGCCCGCCGCGTCGAGCCGAAACGGGGCCGGCGCGTGTTCCAGATCGGCGAGACCTTCGGATCGGACGAGTTGGTCGCCTCCTACGTCAATCCGGGCCAGCAGAACGCCCAGTTCGATTTCTCGACCTACTACATCGTGCGCGCCGCTCTGCTCGACACGACCCGATCGATGGGCGAAGTCGGCCGCCGCATGCAGACCGCCTGGCGCCATTTCGGCGCGGGACACCTGATGGGCAACCTGATCGACTCCCACGACCAGGTCCGTTTCGCTTCGTTCGCCGACGGGGACATCCCTCCCGGCGCCGACGACAAAGAGCTGGGCTGGACCGAGCCGCTCCGCAACGATCACCCCCTCACCCTCCGCCGCGTCCAGCTCTTTCTCGCCTGGATCCTGACCGCTCCCGGCCTGCCGGTCCTCTACTACGGCGACGAGATCGCCATGGCCGGCGCCGGCGACCCCGACAACCGCCGACCGATGCGCTTCGGTGCCGAGCTCACGCCGGAAGAGCGTGCCCATCTGCGAGAGACCCGCCGCTGGACCGCGCTCCGCCGCGAGCACATCGCCCTGCGGCGCGGCGATTTCGAGCTCCTGCTCGCCGAGGACGATCTGCTCGTCTTCGAGCGCAACCATCCCTTGGAACGGATAATTGTGTTGCTCAATCGCGCCGATGGCTCTCGACAAGTCGATACGAGACCCATCCGGACCGACACCGCGGGCAGGGCGCCGCGCGCTCGCGACCTGCTCTCGGGCGAAGAGCTCTTTCTCGAACACGGCGATGCTGTTCTCACAGTCCCACCGGTCTCGGCGCGCGTCCTCCGGTTTCTGCCGGGCTCCGAGTAGCCCGCGCGCCCAGCTTCATTCCCCGCCATCTACAGGCGCACCCCCCCCACAGCCGCCTCGACCCGCTCCACCGCCTCATCCGATAGCGACACTTCCGCGGCCGCGGCATTCTCTTCCACCTGCCTGACCGACGACGCGCCGAAAACCACCGAATCGATCCCCGGCTTGTGGGCGCACCAGGCCAGCGCCAACCGCGCGAGCGTCGTTCCCAGCTCGTCCGCCACCTCCCGGACCCGGTCGACCGCCTCGAACACCTCTTCGCGCATCCATGGCCGCAGCCACACCCCGTCCCGTTCTTCCGACGCCCGGCTCCCTTCCGGGATCGATCCCTTCTCATACTTGCCCGTCAACATCCCCTGCGCCAAGGGGCTGAAGACCACCTGCCCCAGCCCCTCTTCAATCGAGGCCGGCACCACCGATTCCTCGATTCCCCGCTCGAGCAGATTGTACGGAGGCTGATTCGAAATCGGACGTGGAACGCCCATCGAATCGCAGAGCCGGCACACCTCGCGGATCTGTTCCGCGCTCCAGCAGCTTACTCCCCAGTAGAGGATCTTCCCTCGGTTCATGAGCAGACCGATCGTATGCACCAGCTCAGCCAAGGGGGAACGCTCATCGAAGCGATGGCACTGATAGAGATCGATGTAGTCGGTTCGCAGGCGCCCGAGGCTCGCATCGGCCGACTCCACCATGTGCTTTCTCGATAGCCCGCGATCGTTCGGATCGTCGCTCATCGGGAAGAAACACTTGGTCGCCAACACCAGATGGGATCGAGCGCGTCCTTCCAATGCCCGTCCCAAGACCTTCTCCGCGTCGCCAAAGCTGTACACATCGGCCGTATCGATGAAGTTCACACCCGCGTCTAGCGCTGCATCGATACACGATCGCGTGCCACCGACATCGACCTTCGATCCGTAGGTGAGCCAGCTTCCGAGAGCCAGATTGCTGATCCTGAGTCCGCTCTTGCCAAGGTATCGGTATTGCACTGTGGTCCCCGGTTCTTTCTTGCTACCGAAAATCGGTGCGGCGCTCGACTGTGAAGTGGATCGATTCGGCGCGCGCCCCCAGTCGTCTCCGACTCTCACCGCTCATCTTCCTCCGAATCCGCTTCATCATTCCGGTTTCGACCTCGAACCAGTAGGTGCTCCCTCCCAGCACGGCGCCCGATGGAGCTCTTGGAGGATGCCCCGCCGCCTTGAAGTATGTCTCTACCGCTCCCTTCGCGCCTTCATCCTTGAAATCGTCGGGTGTACCGCCCTGATCGACGCGTATCCGTGCGCAGCGCACGCCATCGATCTCTTCGTAGCTATCGAGCTTGATTGCCGTAACACCTTCTATGTCGTTACCCGTCGGAGCTCGGAATCGACGGCCCCTGACGATCCAGGCGTCCTCGGTGAGCGGCCGTCCAATGACATCGAGGTAGCGCTCCTGGAACCGGGCCCCGACCTGCCGTCGCACTGTTTCGACACTCAGCTTGTCACCGGCTGAGGTCGCGGCTTCGACCCCAATGCTCGCGCGAACCTCTTGGATCGCCGTTTCGACCCCCGCCATCGATGCCAAGTTCCCGTCCTCGCCAATCGAGAGCAGCACCGACTTTCCCATGAACGCCTCCGCGACCGGGTCTTCGACCAGCTTGCCGTTTCGAAACCCCTCGATGTGCGTGAGTGTCGTAGTGATTCCCCACGCCGCCCCGGCCTTGCGAGTCGACTCCGTCTGCGTGTACCCCCGCTCCCACTCCTCGCGCATCGGCGTTCCTTGCACCGTCGTTCCCGATATCGAGACGGTTTCGCGAAACAACACCCGCTGCTCCCCTTCTCTGGGGCGAAAACGCCATTGCAACGCATTTTCCAACACCTCTCGCCTGGAATCTTCCTTGCCGCTGAGCTCCTGAGCTTTATCGAGAACGGCGGGTGGAATCACGGCGGGCTGGGCCGACGCTAAGTCGATGAAAAGCGTGGTGGCGGCGAGTATCGCCAGAGCGAATCTGAAGTCGAACATGGATCTCACTCGGTGTCGGGGGTAGACGGAGGAGGAAGCGGATCGTAGCGATGAATGCGGATGCGCACAAGATCGAGAAACGTTAGAATACTGTCTCTTATCGGATTGACGGTGCTGTGAGGATCGTTGATCCAGACAACCGGGATCTCGCGGATGGAAAAGCCGGCCGTCCTGGCCAAAAAAAGTATCTCGACGTCGAATCCGAAGCCGTCGATCTTCGACAGGGTGAAGACCCGCCGGGCGACATCACCGTCGAAGAGCTTGAACCCACATTGCGTATCAGCGATCCCGGGTGTCGCGAAGAGCTGCACCATCTTGTTGAAGGTCTTCCCCATCAACACGCGGTAAAAGGGCTGGCGCTCGCGCAGCTCGGCTCCCCGTCGCGCCCGCGAGGCCACGGCGATCTCGATGCCATCCGCCAGGGCGGCTTCGAGCTTGGCCAGTTCGGAGAGGGGGGTGGAAAGATCGGCATCGGAGAAGAGCACTCTACGACCGCGCGAGGCCAACACTCCTTCCCGAATCGCCGCTCCCTTGCCCCGGTTCGCCGGGAGCTGGATCAGTCGCAGGAGCCCGCCGAACGCCGCATGAGAGCGCACGACCCGCGCGGTGCCATCGACCGATCCGTCGTCCACGACGATCAACTCACTATCACCGTCGCGCCGGCCCAGGAAATCGGCGATCGCGTCGAGCGAGCTCGCGATGCGACCTTGTTCGTTGTACGCCGGAATCACGAGCGACAGGTCGGGCGACTTACTCATGCCGAAAGCCTAGCCGATACGCCTCGGCGGACCGTCTGCCAGATTGGCGTGCATTGCGTCATTATGGCAGCACGGCCGATGGGTCCTCCCCCTTGGCCCTTGTGATTTGGCCTCTTGGAGTCCGGCCTGGAACTTGCGCTCCTCTACGGCTGGTGCCGATTCCCCGTCCAAAAGGAGGCAAGAATGGACCCCACTCGCTACACAGAGATGGTTCGAGCAGCTCTCGCGAGCGCACAAGCGGACGCCTTGAAGCGCGCCCATCAGGAGCTGAAGGGCGAGCACCTGCTTCTCGCTCTTCTGGATCAACCCGGTGGGCTCGCCCCTCGGCTGCTCGAAAGGTTGGGCGCCGACCCGGGCGCCCTCAGGGTCGGTCTCGCCGAAGATCTCGAATCGGCCCCCTCGGTCAGCGGACCGGGGGCGGGCGATCTACGATTGTCCGGCTCGCTGGCCCGCACCCTCGCCCACGCCGATGCCGAAGCGCGCAAGCTCGGCGACGAGTATGTTTCCAGTGAGCATTTGCTGCTTGCTTTCGTGGAGGACGACCGAGACGGAGCCGCTGGTCGGGCACTGCGCGATGCCGGCGTCACTCGAGATGCGCTGCTCGGCGAGCTAAAGACCATGCGCGGTGGGAGGCGTGTCACCAGCGAGAACCCCGAAGCCACCTACGACGCGCTGGAGCGCTTCGGTCGCGATCTCGTGGCGGAGGCGCGCGAGGGCCGTCTCGATCCCGTGATCGGCCGAGACGACGAGATCCGAAGGGTGATCCAGGTGTTGAGCCGCCGCACCAAGAACAACCCGGTCCTCATCGGCGAACCGGGCGTGGGCAAGACCGCGATCGTCGAGGGGTTGGCGGCCCGCGTGCTCCGGGGCGACGTGCCCGAGGGATTGAAGGAACGGTCTATCTTCGCGCTCGACATGGGCGCCCTCGTCGCCGGAGCCAAATACCGCGGCGAGTTCGAGGAACGCCTCAAGGCGGTTCTGGCCGATGTCACCGAGGCCGATGGTCGAATCCTCCTCTTCATCGACGAGGTGCATACGATCGTCGGCGCGGGGAAGACGGAGGGGGCAATGGACGCCGGGAATCTGCTGAAGCCGCTTCTGGCCCGGGGCGCCCTACACTGCATCGGCGCCACAACGCTCGACGAATACCGTAAGAACATCGAAAAGGACGCGGCGCTCGAGCGTCGCTTTCAGCCGGTGCTCGTGGGCGAGCCTACGGTCGAAGACACAGTTTCGATTCTGCGTGGGCTGAAGGAACGCTACGAAATCCACCACGGTGTACGCATTGCCGACTCCGCGCTGGTGGCGGCAGCGACACTGTCGAATCGATATATCGGCGATCGCTTCCTTCCCGATAAAGCGATCGATCTGATCGACGAGGCGACGGCATGTCTGCGAACCGAGATCGACTCGATGCCCGCGGCGGTCGACGATGCCAACCGCAAAGTGTTGCAGTTGGAGATCGAGGAACAAGCTCTGAACAAAGAGAAGGATGCCGCATCGAAGGCACGTTTGGCGGAGCTGCACTCCCAGCTTGCGTCACTGCGCGAGCAATCCGATGCCCTGCGCGCGCGTTGGGAGCGAGAAAAAGGCACGCTTACTCGCGTTGGCGCTCTGAAGGAAGAGCTCGAATCTCTGCGACGCGAGATGGGCGAGGCGGAACGCACGCACGATTTGGCGAAGCTGGCCGAGCTGCGCTACGGCTCCCAAGTAAAGCTGGAGGCGGAGCTGGAGGCCGCGGAGAAGAAAGCGACACTCGTAGCCCGTGCCGAAGGAGCCTTGCTGCGCGAAGAGGTGGGCGCCGACGCCGTCGCCCATGTTGTATCAAGGTGGACCGGCGTGCCCGTGAGCCGACTCGAAGAGGGGGAACGCGAGAAGCTTCTCCGCCTGGATGAACTCTTGCACGAACGGGTGATTGGCCAGGACGAAGCGGTGCGGGTCGTCGCCGATGCGGTCTTGCGGGCGCGGGCCGGCGTGAAGGACCAACAGCGGCCGGTCGGATCGTTTCTCTTTCTCGGCCCGACCGGTGTGGGCAAAACGCAGCTCGCTCGGGCGCTGGCCCATGCCCTGTTCGACGACGAGTCGCGCATGGTCCGCCTCGACATGTCGGAGTACATGGAGCGACACTCCGTCGCCCGCATGATCGGCGCTCCGCCGGGCTACGTCGGCTTCGAGGATGGGGGACAGCTCACCGAAGCGGTCCGCCGTTGCCCCTACGCCGTTGTTCTTTTCGACGAGATCGAGAAGGCGCATCCCGAGGTCTGGGGCACGCTCCTACAGGTGCTCGACGAGGGGCGGTTGACCGATTCGCACGGTCGCGAGGTCGATTTCAAGAACACGGTGATCGTCCTCACGTCGAATCTGGCCGGTCCGCTGCTTCTCGAGCGCGCATCCAGCGACGGCTCGATCCCCGGTGATCTGCGCTCGGCGATCGATCGGGAGCTTCGCTCGACCTTCCGGCCCGAGTTCCTCAACCGTCTCGACGAAACCGTTCTCTTCAAACCGCTTCAAGAGACGGAAATCGAGCGGATCGCCGATCTGCTCCTGGCCGAGCTTCGCGGCCGTCTCGAAGAGCAGCGAATCTCGATCGAGCTCGACGCCGACGCCCGCCGGTGGCTCGCCCGCAAGGGCTTCGATCCCGCTTTCGGTGCACGTCCCCTGAAACGCCTGATCGCCGGCGAAGTGGAGACGCCGCTCGCACGGGCGATCGTGGCGGGCGATGTGCGCGATGGGGATTCGGTGCGAGTCGAGCTGAGAGGCGATGCGCTCCAATTCGGGAGCGAGCGGAGCATCAGCGATTCGCCGGTGGCCGCGGGAGTAGGCTAGGATTCGCGGCAAACCGGAGACATCGATGCGATCTCACGACGATTCCGCTCAATTCGACCGCCGGCTCCGCGGGCTGGAAGCAGAAATCAAGCGCCTGAAACAGTTCACCTTCCTGGCTATCGGAGTCGTGATCGCGGGTGGATTCGGCCCAATGATCGTCTATTTGATCTATCAGGGCGGCGGTGTCTCCGATTCGCCGCTGAGCGCCGATACGAGCACCCTCTATGCGAAGGAGGTCGTCGTGACCGATGACCGGGGGCGCCAAAGGGTCGCCCTTCGGGTGGAGGACGGCGTTCCGGGCGTCTATCTCTATTCCGAGCAAGGCGATCCGACAGCCCGGCTTTCGCAGACCGGCCTCCAGACGCTCGACGGACGGGGCCGGATCAAGGGGCATTTCGGCACGATCGGTGAGGGCGCGGGGCTCAGCCTCGGCCCGAAGCCGGAGAGTCCCGATCTCCTGATCGCTTCGACCGAGAATGGGCCGGCCATCACTTTGAGCGACGAGAACGATCAACCTCGCGCCAACTTGGGCTTGGTGCGCGGCGAGCCGAATCTGACCCTTTCCGACGCCGAGGGGGGAGAGCGACTCGGCGCGGCGGTTTCGAAGGCCGGAGCACATCTTCGATTGAGCGACGCTCAGGCACGCGTGCGGGCTCTGATGCGGGCCGGCAACCAGAGCGGCACCGCCATCGAGCTCTTCGACGCCGGCGGCGCGAGAAGGGCATCGATTCGGCTGGGCCTGGAAGATCAGCCGAAACTCGACATCGTGAAGGACTGATGGTCAGCATACAATAGAAGGCAGAGGTGGTACTTTGATCGCAATTCGAGGGTTCGGAGGCAACTGTTGTCAGCACAACTCGTAGTCCACGGCGCGACCGATGTCGGAAAAGTGCGCGCGGAGAATCAGGACTTCTTCGCGATGGAGAGGTTCGACGAAGCGCGCTCTCTCTACGTCGTGGCGGACGGCATGGGGGGCCACAACGGGGGCGAGATCGCGAGCGAGCTCGCGGTGCGCTCCGTCGTCGAGGCCTTCGGCGGGCCGAAGCTCGATCACGACATCGTGCGAAAGCGCTTCGATCTGGCCTTCCGATCGGCCCACGATACGATCCGTGTTCGCTCGATGACCGATCCCGCGTCGCTCTTCGGCATGGGTACGACCTGCGTGGCCGTCTACATCGACGGCGCCTCGGCCTGGTGGGGCCATATAGGGGACAGCCGCATCTACCTGCACAACCCTTCGGGACTGAAGCTACTGACCCGCGATCATTCGAAGACACAGGCGATGATCGACGCGGGCCTGATTAGCGAAGAGGCGGCCCGCACCCATCCGGAACGAAACATCATCACGATGGCGCTCGGGGCCACGCCGATTCTGGAAGTGTCTCGGAATCCGGAACCGCTCCAGCTCGATCCGGGGGACCGACTCATTCTCTGCACCGACGGCCTCACCGGCATGCTGACCGATGCTCAGATCCGGGCGATCCTCGATCGAGAATCTGGCGCCGAGGAGGCGTGCCGCGCCCTCATCGGAGCAGCCCTCGAAGCCGGCGGCGAAGACAATGTCACGGTCGTGATCGTGGGTCGCACCAAGGAGTGAGCGATGTTCCGAAGCTCCGAAGCTTCATCGCGATCGAGCTCGATCGACCGACAAAGGAGCGGATCGCCGGCTGGGTGAGCCGTATCAGAGAGCCTGACGACCGGATTCGCTGGACCGCTCCGGCGACATGGCATGTCACTCTGCGCTTCCTGGGCGATATCGACCCGAACTTCGTCGCTCCCCTTCGCGACACACTTCGCGAGCAGCTCCGGGATGTTCCCCCATTCCGGACCGAGTGGGACCGCCTCGCTCCCTTTCCGCCCGGGCGCCGGCCGATCGTGATGGCGCTCCATCCGAAGCACGATGCCGATCTGCGGATTCTCGCCGCCAAAGTGGAGAAAGCGCTGGCCGAACTCCGAATGTCGCGTGAGCGCCGTCGCTTCAACGCCCACCTTACGCTCGGGCGATTCCGCGGACGGGCGCCGTCCCCCGTCCCATCGCCTCATTCCGAAGGAGCACCGATCGTGATTCCGGTGCGCGAGGTCACGCTTTTCGAGAGCGAGCTCGCCCCCCGCGGAGCGGTCCATCACGAGATGGGTCGGGTGGTCTTGGCGGGGTAGTGACCGAGGGCCTTGTAGGTCCAGATCAAGAAAACCCCCGACGCCGTGAGGCCGGCGACGATCAGGCCCGCGACCAGCCCTTCGAATGGAGGTCGGCCGACCGCCCGGGCCGCGTAGGCGCCACCGAAGGCGCACGGGAAGGTGAGGATCGCGAAGCGAACGACCGCCATGACCGCGCCCGGCGCTCCCCGTTGCATGCCGTCGAAAACCGGGCGGCAGAGGACGAAAGGCAGTGTCGCCAACGCCGCGAATGGAACGGCTCGCAGAGCGAAGATCGCAAATGTGATGGTGTCTGGGGAATCGGCCAGTGCGCGGGCGATCCAGCCGGCCGAGAAGTAGCTCACGGGCCCGACCACCAGGAGAACGTAGACCAAGGAGGCCCTGGCCACCTCGGCGAAGCCTCGGCGGATTGCACGCAGATCTCCCTCGCCGAAAGCGCGGGCGAAGAAGGGCAGCGCCGCCGCCGAGACGGCGATCATCGGCATGCCGGCGAATAGGGCGACCCGATGGTAGATGGCGAATGCGGCGATCCCGGCCGTGGCGTAATCGAGACCCGCCAGGATTCGATTGACAATCCCGGATTCGGCGGCCATCAGGCCGAACGAAAGAGATGCGGGCAGGGCCAATGCGAGAATCGCGCTGCCCGCGTTCCGCCGGGCTCCCGAGCGCGTCGCAGCCGATCGCCCCTCCGGCGCTCCGGGTCGTCCGGTGGCCCAGGTCCTTTTCCGTTCCCCTTCCAACACCGACGCGCGCCACAAGGCGTAGCTCAACCCGCCGAGGCGCCCGATCACCGTCGACAGGGCAATCCCGAACACACCCCATTCGAGGACAAAAAGGAAGACGGTGTTGAGGACGAGATTCACGATGTTCGAGACCACACCGGCGATCATCGTGGCGCGGGTATCGTAGTGCGCCTTGATCAGCGAGTCGGGAAGGACCGACCAGAATCCGGTCAGGCCCGTGCCCGCCACGAGCACGGTGGCGTAGACGGCGAAATGCCGCGCCACGACCGGGTCGAGCGCGAACCCGGGCGCGACGAACCAGACGGCGACACCGAGCAGGACGAATGCGGGCATCATGACGAAGACCATGGCCCGTGCCGCGCCAAGTAGGCGATCGACCCGGGCGTCATCCCGGGCGCCAAAGGCCTCGCCGAGCGTCGCGGTCAGCCCGTTCGAGAGACCGACCCACACGGCGATGAAAACGAACTCGAGCGGGACCGAGAGACCGATCGCCGCGATCGCCTCGTCGCCCAAGGTCGAGGCGTAGATCGTATCGACGAAAGTGAACGCCGAGCGCATCCAGAACGAGACCACGAGTGGGGCGGATAGCTTCAGCAGGGCGCCTGGCTGATAGGGCGCGCGCTCTTCCAATTCGGCCTCGATGCTCTGCGGAGTTTCCGGGGAGGGGGGGAGGATCCTAGCCCGAAGAGGTTCTGCCTTGCGCTACTCCGGCACTGTGATCACCTTGAGCCGGTGGTTGCCGAGCTCGTGCGTGGAGAGCAGAGCGGTCGGCTGCACCCACCGCATATCGATCCCCTGCGCCACCCAGTGGAGATTCACCTCTCGGCCAAACATGCGCGCTCTCGTCGAAGCCGCCAGGGGATCGCCGCCGGGCTCGACGAAGAGCGGATCATCGAAGTAGACCCTCGCACCCGACCAGTCCACGAGCATCGAAAGGCACGGGGTCGACCGAGAGCCCACATGAAGCGGGCTCGGTACGGCCTGGGGGCCGCCGAAAACCCCGATATCGTTGGTGGGGCCGCCACCCGCCAAATACGAACGATCCGTAAAGCGACCGCCCGGATTCCCCGCGTCGATCAGCGGAGAAGCGTTGTGCGGTCTGAACCCCATGATGATGTCGCGAATCTCTTCCGCGGTGGCCATGGCGAGCAGGCTGTCGCGATGGGGCAGAGCGGAAAAAAGAGGGGATTGATCGAAAATGTTTCCTTCGCCGAGGATGTCGATGGTGGGATCGTAATGCCTGCCGTTGTTGTCGTGGAAAAGGGTGTGCTCGACCCAGTCGTCGAGTAGATTGTGCCTCGCGTCTACTATGTGGAGGGCGTAGTGTTCGCTGCCGAATGCATTGCCTAGAAAAACGTTGTTTCTTAACCTCACTCTAGAAGGAATGAGCACCTCCTTACAAGGATCGTGCTTGATCACGATCGAGGTGCCGACGACATGGACACCCGCTCCCTGACTCCCGTAAAATATATTGTTATCTATGTGTACTTCCGGGCCAACGGGCAAATGAGCGCGCTTGGCGCCGGCAACAACGATACCGTCGGACTGATAGTTAGTGAAGCTCTCGTCCCCTCCCACGATGATGTTGTTCTTGATCTCTACGGCGCCCGCGTACTGCAGATGGCATTGTATGTCATCGCATTCCATCATGAAATTGTTCGCGATCACCGCATCGAAGAGATCGGTGGTGTGAATCCCCTCGCCGCCGGAATGGAGAATGATATTCGATACGATTGCGCCGTTCGCCCTCCACAGATTGATGGCGTCGTAGAAGCACGCCAGGAATGTGCAGCGGTCGATGTAGACCCGGGTAATCGGTTGGTCCAAGAGATCCGCATTCACCGCGCCCCAATCTCCGTTGCATCGAAAATCACCGGTGCGGTTGCCGGCTTCGATGCCGTAGAGGAGGTCGGTGAACTGAAGGCGGGAGGCGTGCAAAGTGGTGACCACCGCGTCGATGTCGGAGCTCGAGCCTCTGACGTCGATCCCATGCGTGCCGTTGGTCAGGTGAAGATTTCGGATCTTGACCGTAAGAGTGTCGTCGTTGGGATTGCTGATCGAGATGCATCGCCCGTTGGAGCCATCCAATACGGGTAGACGCCCGCACTCGCCCTCTATCGTCAGGTCGTCGAAACGGCTCGCGTCGATGAGGGTCTCTTCTACGTATGTGCCCGCTCGGATGAGTATCGTATGGCCCGACGCGGGTGCCGCGTCGATGGCGGCCTGAATCGTGACATGGTCATCGGGAACGATCGAAAGCGTCGAGTGAGGTCCATTCGGCCCCTCTGGCAAGAAGCGCACGGCGTCGTCGAGGTTGTACTGCATCTCGAGCAGCTCGATCACCGCCATATCTCGCTGCGCTAGAGCGGGAGAGAGCGCGGAGGCCAGGATTGTCACCGCAAGCAAGAACGAGGAGCGGAGCCGCATTGGAAGGATCCCTTGAGTCGAGGTTCATCAACAAGCTAACCCACACCCTGTATTATCGGACTGTTGACCATGGTTGCCCCATCTTCTCAATCCGAGCGCTGGCTTCGCATCGCGCTTCGAAGCGCGCATATCATCGCCTTTTCCGTTTATGCTGGGGGGATCTGGTACGGGGCGGATCGGGTCGGGGCGGCTCTCTTCTGGGCCGGCATGAGCGGCGGGGCTCTGGCCGCGGTGAGCATCGCTCGCTCGCCGGGGTGGATTCTGGAGCTCCGCGGAGTGGCGACGGTCGTCAAGATCGCCCTGATCTGGATCGCCGCGGCTTGGCCGGCGGGCCAGATTCCGCTACTGCTCATCGCCATCGGGCTGGCTTCTGTGAGCAGCCACATGCCGGGGCGCTACCGCTACTACTCGATATTGTCGCGAGGGGAGTGCGGATCAGGCTCCTAGGAGCCGATCGTAACCCTCCTCGACAAGGCGGCTGCGCCGGCCATCTCCGCGATGGAGAGCGGTGTCCAGATTGCCTTCACGCCGATCGCGGCATCCGCGTCACCGGCGAGCCTCGACAGCCACAGGCAAGCATCGGACAGGGTCGCGCTGGTGAGGATCATCGCTTCCTCGGCCACGTGCACCGTCGTCAGATCCTCGAGCGAAATGATCGTGCAACGCTTCAGGCCGGGCAGAAAGATGTTCAGATCGGTCCCTTCGTGCGCGATCCGCACCTCGGGCGAGAGCGCACGGGCGTACTCGCAGAGCTCACGAGCCGGCGTGGACGCGTGTAGCACGGAAACCTGCCCGGCCGCGGGGCGGTCGACATGTACCACGTCGATCGGCGACATGCCGCGGCTCGGATCCGCCGGCGCATTCCCTTCCCCGGCGTCGGCGCGCTCCACGAGCCCGCAGATTCGCAGAATCGATCTCGCCGAGGACTCGTGCACCAAGCCGCAGGCGCCCGAGAGCGCCAAAGGGGTCGAGCCCCCATGCTCGTTCCAGAGCGATCGAAACCCCTCCATGGCTCGAACCAGGGAGGGGCGCGACTCGGCCCAGAGCCAGACGCCCGTTGGAGCTTGGGTCGAGATGCTTCGGGCCAACTCGTATCCCGCGACAAGGGCTTCGCGATCGGCGCAAGAGATGGCGACAAAATAGGCTCCGGGGGCGCCTGGCCACTCTCGGAGCGTGTCGACCGCGGCGGGCCACAGAGTCAAACCCGAATCGCCGATCTCAGAGCTCGCACCTTCTCCCATGACCGACGAGGGTATGCCCCAGGACGAGATCGTCGACGCTACGTCCTCGAAACAGAGGCGCGGCTGCTCCCACGATGGGATACAAACCACGAGTCCCGGCGCCGGCGCTTGTCCGGCATCCGGCGTCGAGAAGTAGAGCCGAGCGATCTCGGCCGATCCGGGATTCGTCACTCTCGCTACCCTATCCCCACCTCCACCAGAGAGTTCCGGCCACCGTAGGCGTTTTCGACTACCCGGGTGTTCTTGGGATCGCGATGCCAGCGGCCGTCGGCAAGGAAACGATACTGGTAAGCGCCTGGTTCGAGAGAGACCGTACCGGTCCAGACTCCGTCGAGCCCCTTGGTCATCGGCACACCCGAAGGATCCCAGTTGTTGAAATCGCCCACGAGTCGAACGTCGCTCGCTTCAGGCATCGCGAAGGTGAAGAGCACTCGCTCACCGATCGGGTGTTGCGATTCGAGAGCTTGCCGATTCGATTCGGCTCTCGCCGAGGCCGAGTCTTCGGAGCGCAACACATCCGCCGCCAAGGACGAATAGTCCGCCGAGCCTCTCGACCGAGGATAGAGCGCCCCGATCGCACCGCCCCGCTCGGCGGCCTCGCGGAAGCGCACGCTTCTAGAAATCGGCGTTTCGTAGACCTGGCCCGAATAGGTCTCGATCAGACGGTCACCGATCGCTCTTGCGTAGCGCGTGCGGCGATCGTGACTCGTTCTCAAAATTCTCACCGACTTCTCGTGCCCGGCATGCTCTTCGACCAGTTTCACCGTCTCCATGAGGCGAGACAGGCCCTCGACTGAGTACACGCTCGCCTCGACCGGAATGACGATCTCTTCACACGCGAAGAGCGCATTGAACGTCAGCATTCCCAGATTCGGCGGACTGTCGACAAGGACGTAGTCGAATCGTTCCTCCATATCGCGCAAGACCGACGAGAGACGGCTTTCACGGTGCTTCTTGCCGACCAGGCGCTGCTCGAGCATGGTCAGCTGCAGAGTCGAAGGGACGACGAACAGATCCTCCTCCACCTCGCAAAGAAGTGTGTCGAGCCTGGTAACCGGATCCTCTTCAAGGAGCAGGCTGAACAGGGTTCCGCGCGGATCACTGGTATCCAGCCCGAATCCGATCGCAACGTGCCCTTGGGGATCCATATCGACGACAAGCGTCCGTCTGTCTCGATTCGAGAGTTCCCAGGCGAGGTTTATCGCCGTCGTCGTCTTGCCGCATCCACCCTTCTGATTCGCAATCGCAATCGTTCGCATCGATTACTCCTCGTTTGGCTCTGGCTCGGTCGTGCGGCCTCCCAGGCCAGACAAGCCGGCGACGAATTGTCCAGGAAACAACGGACGAATGCAATGGTTACTTCTTCCCCTTCCTGTGAGGGCGATACCCTACCGATCGCTGCTGTCCCCTCCCCCGGCTATCAGAGCCTTCTCCTTTGCGCGCGGAGACAGCCCCACGGGGCGGTCGAGACGGTATCAGCGCCCCCTCGTGGTCACCGATCAGCTCCTCCCGCCCCGCCATCAGCAACGCCTTACGCACGAGGAAGTAGTTCTCGGGCTTGAAGTACTGCATCAGCGCGCGCTGCAGTTGTCGCTCGCGTGTGCGCTTGGCAACCTGCCGCCGCTTCGATGTAAGAGGATCGACGCGCGTATGGTAAATCGAGGTGGCGATGTCCATCGGAGTGGGCAGGAAATCTTGCACCTGGAGCGGACGGTGACCGCTTCGCTGCAGGAACGAAGCGAGCTCGATCATTGCATCGAGGTCGGAGCCGGGATGCGAGGAGATGAAGTACGGAACGATCTGCTGGCGCTTGCCGGCCCGGCGGCTCGATGCGAGAAAGAGCTTCGAAAACTCCTCGAAATCCTCGATCGGCGGCTTCCTCATCACATCGAGGACCCCCTTCGACGCATGTTCGGGGGCAACCTTGATCCGTCCGCCGGTGTGGTGCGCGGCCAGATCGTCGATGTAGCGGCGATCGCGAAGCGCTAGATCCATGCGAACGCCGCTCGCAACCAACGCTTTGCGAACATGTCGCCGCCCTCTCACGTCAGCCATCAACTTTCGCAAAGGAGCGTGACTCGTGTTCAAGAGCCTGCAAACCGTGGGATGAACACAGGAGAGACGGCGGCAGATCCGTTCGATCTCCGGCTCCTTGCAACGCATACGGTACATATTCGCGGTCGGGCCGCCGAGATCGGAGATGACGCCGGTGAATCGATCGTCGTCACCGAAGCGATCGACCTCATCGAGAACCGATCGACGTGACCGAGACTGCACGATTCGGCCCTGGTGCAGAGTGATCGAGCAAAAGGTGCATCCCCCGAAACAACCTCGCATCAGAGAGACGCTGAAACGTACCGTCTCGAAGGCAGGGACGTTTTCGTCGTAGCTCGGGTGCTGAGCGCGCGCGAAGGGAAGTCCGTGGATCCCGTCGACCTTATCCATAGGAAGCGGTTCGGCCGGCGGTTGAGCGACGACCCAACGCTTTCCGTGTTTCTGCGCCACTGTATTCGCGTTGTACGGATTGGTCTCTTTATGGATCAAACGGGTAGCGCGCGAGAAAGCCGATACACTCCCTTTCACGTCTTCGAAGGATGGAAGAACAACAGCCCCCGTCGGTGGAGACTCACGCGCGCCGCCTAGATACGCCACCGACCGCATCGTTCTCAACTCGCTGAGCCCTCGCCCGGCATCGAGAGCACGAGCAATCTCGACGATCGGCTCTTCACCCATGCCGTGAACGACCAGATCCGCTTTCGATGTCACCAGAATCGACGCTACGACTTTGTCGCTCCAGTAGTCGTAGTGAGCGAAGCGACGCAGCGACGCTTCGACGCCCCCCGCAATGACCGGTACACCTTTGTACGCCTGGCGACATCGCTGCACATAAGCGTTGGTGGCCCGATCGGGTCTGAGTCCTGCGCGGCCTCCCGGCGAATAGGCGTCGTCCGATCTCGGCCGTCGGTTGGCGGTGTAGTGGTTCACCATCGAGTCCATGTTGCCCGCGCTCACGGCGAAGAAGAGGCGCGGTCGGCCGAGCGATCGAAAGGGATCGACGCTACGCCAATCGGGCTGGCTGAGGATCGCCACCCGAAAGCCATCGGCTTCGAGAACCCGCCCGAGCACCGCCATCGCGAATGCGGGGTGGTCCACATAGGCGTCGCCGGTTACGAAAACGACGTCCGGTGCCTCCCATCCCAGAGCGTCGATCTCCGCCGCCCCCATGGGGAGAAATGGCAAAGCACTCAATCGCCGCCCTCCGAGGCGTCGCCCGAAGATCCCAGCGTCTCGAAGGGCTCGATTCTGCACGAGACCGACGCCGATCCGAGAACCCGATGGAGAGCTTCCGCCACCCGCCGCGCGACGGCGGCAGCCCGCCCCACCGTGAGATCGGAATCGACCAGAAGCTCTACATCGACCTGATGCACCTTCCCTTGGTGCCGGGAGCGAAGATTGCGATGTCCGCGCACGAGCGGCTCGTCGATCCTCTCCAGCGCACTCTCCAAGTTCGCCAGATCGGTCGGATCGGCCTCATCCATCATACCGCCGATCGCGCCCCGCAGCAGCGCAATGCCGGTTCGTGCGACGACGACCGAAGCACCGAGGGCGAGCAGAGGGTCGAGAATCGTCATGCCGGTCAGGGAGACCAGCCCCAGCGCGAGCACCGCCAGAACGCTGGTCACCACATCGGTCAGCAGATGGCGGCCATCAGCTTCGAGTGCCAACGAGTCGGTTCGCCGGCCCGCCCGCAGGAGGGTCCAGCCGAGTGCCCCGTTCGCAAGGGCCGAGGCCATGAGCAATAAACTGCCCCCGCGCAGCGCCCCGATCTCGGGTCCCCGAACGATGTCGATCCCCGCCTCATACGCGATGGCAAGAGCCGCCAGCAGCACAAGACCGCCTTCGATCGCGGCCGAGAGGAACTCCACCTTTCCATGTCCATAGGGGTGGTTCGCATCGGCGGGCTGCTCGGCCAAGTAGACCGCGAAGAGCGCGAACCCCCCGGCGGCGACGTTCACCAAGCCCTCCAGAGCGTCCGACAGAACCACCACCGAGCCGGTCCACCTGTAGGCCAAGACCTTCAGGCCGAGGATCAGCCACCCGCAGCCGAAGGCGAGCCATGCCCACCTCAGTCCGCCGCGGGCATCGAACGCGGTCAGGAGATCGCCTTCTCGATTCACTTCGAGCGGGTGTATTCCGGATGGAAGAAAGTAGAATCGCCATCCTCGACTTCGCCCCCCCCCACGTTACCGAAAGCGGGCCTTGCCGGCCACGTCCGAACCGGAGGTTCCGATGTCCGATCTTCGATCTCTCTTTCGCGAGTATTGGGAGCGTGTTCTGCACGACGACCCCACTCTCGCCACCCAGCTGGGCGACCGGCGATTCGAAAACCGGCTCACCGACTGCTCCGAGGAGACCCGGGCCGAGAAGTTGGATTTCGAAGAGAGCTGCCTTCGCCGCGCCCGCGAGATCGACCCCGAAACACTCTCGGAATGCGATCGAATCGAGCGAGAGATCTTCATCGAGCTGATCGGGGTTGGGGACCTCCGGGCAGTTATCATCAAGCCCACAGTTTCCATCATTATCTGAGTCTAGAGTTTCAGTACCATCTTGAGGAAAAGCATCGGCATTATCCCCCGTAGCATCCCCATCTGAATCTTTAGTTTCTGTGATATCTAACGGGAATTCATCGGCATTATCACCTATTCCG